>JAGAQJ010000032.1 GCA_017622845.1 Lachnospiraceae bacterium
CGGCGCGTCCGTGTAACGCAGGGCGTCCTTCTCCGAAAGCTGTCCGGCGGATACAAGCTGCAGCGTCAGGGTGCTGTGGCTGTTCGCCTCCTCCACGATATGGAGTTCCCTGACTGCCTCATAAGGCAGCGGGAAGTCAATAAGTATCCTGCTTAATTCTAAATATTCCCGGTCCGGCATAAAGCGCCCTCCTTTCCTGAACCCGAAAATGCCACAGGCTCAAATGTGATCCCTGTCATCTGTCGCCGGATCATGCTTTCTGCGACAGGCAGGGATATCACGATCCTGTATTCCAGAATATCCGCCACGCGGAATACATGGCGGTCATGGATGGGGGCATCCCTGTCCAGCACCAGCTTTTCCAGCATTCCGTTGGGATATTTTCTGCTTTCCATGCCCATGCAGCTTACAGCCTCAATGTATGGCATCCAGTAGAGCGGGGCTGTCCTGTCCTCCATGTCGTTTGCAAACAGCTGCACCCCCCTGAACTCCATCCTGGGTTCATAGATCAGGAACACCCTCCTGAGTGCATCGGAAACCATAAACGCCGGTTCTTCCAGCACATCGCAGACCTCTGTCTGCTCGGAATGGTCGAAATATGCAACCTGCAGGCGTCTGATGGCATCAAAGCTTTCTTTTGGGATGCCGTTTTTGTAGATTTGGGTATCGATCTTTTGGATCTGTACCAGATTGGACAGACCGCGGTCTGCTTTCAGTTCAAAGTACCTCATGGATTCCCTCCTCCTTCTGCCGCTTTCACTGCTTCCTCAAAGCTTTCAGAAAGCAGGCACTCCTCTGTATGGACCGATTCCATCCGGCAGCCACGGAAATAACCTGCTGAAAAGTCACTGTCCTTCACGCCCACGCGGGTGAGGAAGCAGCCTGTGAACTCAGCATTTCCGCGCGCATCCGGCAGGCTGTCCGTCTCCCCCTTCAGGAAATATGTACGCATCCCCTCCATCTGCACATCCTCAAACTTGCAGCCGTCAAACCTTGCCCCTGCAATATCCGTGTCAGAAAAGCTGCAGTTCAGAAACGTACAGCCTTCAAAGAAGGCATCCTTAAAGCTCACCGCGGCAAAGCTGCAGCTTTGGAACATACAGGCATGAAACCTGCAGTCATCCAGAACCAGCGTGTCAAATGCCTTGTCCTCATACCATACTTCCCGGAACCGGCAGAATCTCAGGTCCGTATCTTCCTCACGGAAGAAAATATCTGTCTCCTTTCTGGATATCCATACAGGGCGCTGCCAGTCCATGTATTCGCCGAAAGAAATGCTGAAATCTTCCGCCTTCTTTAAGCTTTTGAATGCCTCTTTTTTCTCTATGTCACAGAGGTGGTACTTCACAAGGCCTGACCAGAAGTACAGGATATACCTGGATTTCCCCAGTGCATGGCTTCTGATGTAGGGCATACGTATCACGGCATTCATTCCCTGCCTTCCTGCCTCCTCATGGAGTTTTTCCAGAAGCCGGTCCCACTCCGGAAACAGCCATGGGGCTGGAAATTCCCTGAAAACCAGCGCGTCATCCATAAACGGCACTCCGGGATACGCCTCAAAGAGCAGATAGGGCGATCCGCATGCCAGCGAGGTGTAGGGAAATGAGATACAGACCGTCTGGACTTCTCCCAGCTTCCCGTTCTCCTGCAGGAAGGACAGGTTGCCGAGAAACAACTCCACGAAGCCGTTCAGCTTCCGGTTAATCTCCTCTGCATGGTCTGCCGCATGCTGCATGGCCTCTGCCATATATTCCCTGAAAACAGGGAGGTAACACTTCTCCCTGTACTGTTTTTCCCATTCCGTCCGATCCATGTGCATCCCTCCCCGTCAGTTCAGAATAATATTTTTCGAGCTTACTGTTATCCCTTCATTCCGGATATCCATATAAGAGGATGCCGTTCCCACCATGACTTCGTTTTTGGCGATAATCTTTACCTCTTTCCCTCCCTGAATGTTTACCCGGGTTCCGGAAGTGATGTTAATATCCATATCCGAGACAATCTCTATCCCGTGTTTATCACTGAGCTTCAGATAAAGTGTTCCTTCCTTGCATGTGATAGCCAGTCCCTCCGGCGTCATCAGAATTTGTTTCCCATTTAAACCGCTCCAGCATTTGTCCGTCACATTTTCACGCACGTTTTTTGCCACAGAGCTGGCAGCAAATGCATCTGCCTCGTTGCCTGATGGAAAGAACACGCGCACTTCGTCATCCTCAGCCGGCATGCTGTACCAGCCGCTTCCGTCCTGTGAGGAATATGCCGTTGAATATGGAAACCACCAGTCGCCGCCTCCGTCCGCCTCCGAGTCCACGGAGTTCAGAAATACCTTTACCTTATCTGCCTTCACATCGGTCACGATGCCGGTCATCATGCGCCCGGATGCCTGCTTGTTCTGAATCTCGGGCACACGGAAGCCAGTCTTGAGCGACAGCGAATAAGTACACTCCAGCATGCCGTCCGCCATGTCTGCCCGTACAGCACTGACTTGGGAACTGCGCCCGTTCAATGTCACGGTATCCCCCAGATACAGGTAATCATAGGAATGTACCTGCTCTGACGAAAAATCCTCTCTCAGGGCTGATGCTGCCAGTGTATTGTTGGAGGTCATCGACTGATAGTCTGCATCGCTTTTTGCGAAATCATAAGAAAAGGTCTGAATTGTCTTTGATTGTCCGGCGGGCGGAAGCCCGATATAGATCTGTGCTGTCTGTGCTATGATATTGGCGAATGCCGGCACTCCAAGCCGGGAGGCCATACGCACGATAAATTCCCAGTCTGTTTCATCACACTGCATGATCAGCGCACCAATTGGTTTGTCCGAAACCATTACGGACACAGTACCGTTCCCTGCCACAATCTGATTGAGTATCTGACCGTATGTCTTCTGTGTATTCTGGAAGGTACGGCTGCACTTTTTGGCATCCAGACGGCTGCTTGTCGTCTCTATGGAAAGGTCGATCACTGCATATTCCGGAAGCTGCTCGATGCTGAGCCTGCTGATCACTCCATAAAAGAGCCTCCCGGGCTGTCCTTCAGCAGTTGTTGTAATCTCAATTCCTGTCGTCTCGTCTGCGCGCTCTGCAAAATCCCTTGCACTTTCATAGGGCGCAATGCCCCTGATGTGCGCAGAACCATGTGTATTGGGCGCATGCGATATATGAAGCTCCAGCACCTTTTCAATCGGCGCGCCGTTTACTTGAATATTTTCATAGGTAATCGTACTCATGACTGCACTTCCTCCTCTACCTGCTTTATGCGGAAGGATTTTACCATTTCCAATACGAGGGGCAGAAGCCGTTTGGCATATTTCTGGTCAAAGGTCACAGAGCCAATCAGCAGACGTCCCTCCAGCGATGTAAAAAACATGACATTATAATTCACCGAATCGATTGTCTGTGATACAAACTGCAGAATTGCAAGGCTGGTTCCTTCCTGTGTTATTTTTTCCTCATTCATAAAATGTGTCTTGGGTCCAATCCGGTCAATTGCATCCTTTGCAAATTTGGTAAAGTCAAATATGCTTGCGTCCGGCATCAGGTTATTGGTCCAGTTAAACGCTGTCATAAAGTTCAGGTAGCCGTTGGAGAACACGTATCCCGGTCTGCTCCCAAGGAAATATACGCTTGCAATCTCATCTTCTGTACGGGGCGTAAAGTCCTCCGGCATCCGCATGACTGCCTTGTCTTCTATAATACTGTGGTCCCGGAAAATCACAGGAATGCCGAATATCGTGACCACCTCGTCATAGATGGACTGCTTGATTTCTTCCTCTACCACTTCCTCCGAATGGCGCACTTCCTCCAGCTTTTCCCGTTCCCTGCGTGCCTTCTGGATAAACTCATCACAAAACCCTTCTGCTCCCATATCATTCACCTCCCTGCACAGGTATGTCTGACCTGCTGCATTCTGCACAATCACAGATATCCGGCTGCTTATCCGGCTTGTCCACTGTGAGCGTGATTGTACCAAGCTTTGTACGCTCTTTGCCCGAAAGTCTGTTATCAAAGCTTTTCAATGTCATGGACTCCTCCACCAGTCCCTCCTCGTTATAGAATGAAAAGGTGCGCTCCTTCGCTTCCGCGTTCACCGGATCTGCACGAAAAGCTACACATCCGCAGTCTTTTGTCGTTGCATACATCATAATGGCTGCTTCCGCGTTCGCTGCCTCCCTGCTAATCGCCTCTATATCCGTGCCAAAGCAGTACTGCGTCCTGTAACCCTTTCGGTTCAGGGCATCAGCAATTCCAAGAGACACCGTGCCCAATTCCGGATGCTCAAGCGTTCCATAGCTTTCCATCTGCCCGGCTGCCTGCTGAAAAGTCATTTCGGTGTCAGGTTCCAATATCCTGACTGTATTATAAAGGGCAGCAGCAGCCGCGCCGACTGCGGAACTCACGCCGGATGATGACTGAATTGAGGCAGAAGCTCCTCCTTCCTGCGGCGGCATGGCGGACGCCAATGCCAGCGCAGTCTGCACTTTCTCAACTGTTTCCTCTCCAGCCTCACCCAGCTCAGCGATCTCTCCCATCGCTTCCGCCACTGCCTCATTAAAGGCTTCTCCTACCACATCCTCCGGCACTGGTGTCTGTTCATCTTCCCCTGCCTCTGCCGCTTCCTCTGCTGTTTCTTCATCTGTACTGCTTTCTTTTACAAAGGTAATCATTCCTCCATAACGACATGCGAGCTGGCTGTCCATAGTCAATGCAGGCGCCCCCTCCAAAATGCAGTCCTCATTTGCAAAAGTCCACGGCTGCGGTGTATTTGGTTTGCATTTATATGATATAATTCCCAGTTCTTCCAGCTTATCCATCACCTTATCGCCTATTGTGAATGCCATCGGTCCCATCAGGGCTTTGACCAATGTCTCGCGGAATGCCCGCTCCGGATTTTCTTCTGATTTGCAGTGTCCAAAATGTATTACATTTTTAGAAGTATGGTCATTTGCATTCATGACTGGCTGTGCATCGCAGTTTCCGCCTGCCAAAATGCCATGATCCTGACCTACATTGATATAATTCTGCACCGTTCCCATACTGCATTCCATCTTCATAAGACGCGTGATATATTTCGGTTCGTCCTGTTCGCTTCCCATCACATCTTTCCCCCCATCCTTGTCATCACTCTACCAATATGCTCCTATGCTTCTTCCCCTCTGTTCTTTTCCTGCTGCCGCCTCCTTTGACCTCGCGCAGTATGTCCAGCAGCCCTCTGTATAATTCTTCATTGTCCCCATTTCCGGTCATGTGACCGCTTCGCAGGGAGATATATGCTGTGAGCGCCTCCGCGCAGACAGGTTCCCCCCGGCTCAGTATTCCCAGACAGAAATTGATATCTGTCTGATTTTCCAGTGTGCAGGAAAGCATTTCTCTCGCAAATGCTTTGGTAAGCTCAGGGTGCAGCGTGCTGTGCCCCGGCGATGCATACTGGGCATGTACCATACTGAGCGTGTCGTATTCCGTCCCCCAGTCCTCAAAATCCTGATACCTGCAGCGCAGATATGCACCCTGCTGGAGTGTAAAGCGGCACAGTTCAATCTGCCCATCCTTTTGTACCGGATCCTCATCCAAAAATAATTCCATCTCATAGCGGATCATGGATTCCGTACGTTCTTCTCCCATATAATGAAGCTTCAGTATCCTCAGCTCATTTGTCGGTGCATAGCTGACAGGCGTCGGTTCTTTGATATAAAACACTTTTCCGTAAAACAGCACCAGACCCGGATGCACGATAATCGTATCCTTCGTTGTTGTGAGCCGGCATCCGCTGATAATCCCGTTTGCATACCCCGTATACAGAAGTTCTCCAAACCGGAAGCTGTAATCTGTAAATGCCTCCAACATCTGAGTCCGCAGCAAATATCCCTCACGGAACAGCGGAAAAATCTGTCCTATCATAACGCTTCCTCCCTCATGCTTATTTCGTTCCATCAAAGAAATTCGTCATCCAGCCCTCTGTCTCAAACAGAAAGAATTTATCCGGTCCCAGCATAAGCTGCTCACCCTCTCGCAGGACAGGTACTACCATGAATCCCCACCGCTGCTCATCTGCAAGGATAAACGAACGCAGTTCCTTGTTCACAATCGTATCCACATCATCCTGAGGAATCCTACCATGATATTTCTCCACGATCTCGTCTGCCTCCACAGGACGAAATTCATCAGGGTTAAAGGAACAATTATACTTATAGCGTTCCTGCCCGTCCATATCTTTCAAGTACAGCTGCAGTGTCAAATCCGCTATGGTTCTTGCGATATATCCCTGAGTCTGCTCCCTGTCCAGACTGTGAATCAGGATGCGCTCCTCGCCGGTGTGGGTAATGGCTGTCACAATATATGGAAATGCCGCCTGTTCGCTTGTAATCGTGATATCCGCATATCCAAACCGTTTATCCCTGATATACTTAATCGCCCCATCCAGACACATCAGCTTCAAACCATAATCTTCTTCCCCGAATGTACTTCGCTTCGACGACTCAATCACTTTCCCCGGAATAAACTCTTTGAGTGCCTCCCGGAACAGACCGATTTTGCAGGACTGACCTGTCAGCCGCATAATCGCATAGTCCTCCAGCCTGCCATCCTCATACAGCGGCTCGATAAAACGTTTCACAAGCCGGTAAATATCCCCCTCCAGCAGACGGCTGACCTGACTGATGTTCAGATAGACAGGCGGAAACTCTTTGACCATCTGCAGCCTGTCATCCCTTCTGACAGACAGCTTAAACCGTTCTGCCTGCACATGAATTGTGCCTGTCTCTGAGACCGGAACACTGCTGACAGCCACGCGGAGTGCCTGCTTCCTGCCATAAAATGCCTTCTTGACCTCCTCCGCCAGACTAAAAAGATAATAAAAGTTATTCATAACAGCAAAGTATTCCACGTTGCTCCTCTGTTCATAATCCTTAAAGCGCGTCGGAATCACTGCTTCTGCTTCCCGGTATGCTGCATCCAGCGGTCCGTATACACGCTCTGCCCCTTCACGGTCTATCCTTCGGAAGATGTCAGTTCCCATCTCCTCTATCATGTGTTCTATGGTTTTCTCTGCACTCTGCCCGTTTCCAGTATTCCCTAACAGACATGCAGCTGCGGTCTTGAGAAGCTCCATAATGCGGTAAGTCAGATTATTTCCTCCAAAATCCGTATCACCGTTTTCGTATGCCGTGGCAATGTTTATCCTGTATGCTACCTTCTTGTCACTGATTGTAAAACGGCTTGAAGACAGGTCTGTAGTCCCGCCTCCGCAGTCGATAATTAATGCTTTGAATTCCTTATTATTCCGGAAATGTTTCTGTGCAATAAGCTCCGAAATGGAATTGTAGAGTACTGCCACTCCTTCATCGAGCATCCCTTCTTCCATAATCTGATACTCCGCAAGCACCTCCTTAAACAGGCGTATAAAGAGCTGTTTTTGCTTTACCGGTGCTGTCAGATGCAGACTTTTGAACCTGCATTTGAACTTCTGTGTTGCACAGGAAATGACATATTCCAGAAAAGCCTTGATAATCTCCCTGCGTTTTACAAAGCGCCGACGTCCCTGCCTGTCCACCAGTTCTTCTTCTTTGTCCGGGTCGCTGATCCAGCGTTTGATATCATAGAATGCACAAAACCCCTCATCAATGTAGCTGGAACGAAACAGTCTGTCCGCCTCATAGCCAAACACATACTGCACATCATTTCCATTGATATCCAGCACGCCGACCACAGAGGGCAGAAGCGGCGTCTCCTGACCGTCCCCCCTGATATAAGTCACATAGTTTGCCTCGTTTTCTTTGAGGAGTTCCCTTGACGGGTCTCCCTCCATCCGTTCGAGGTAGCCGGAATCCAGATAGATGCCTGCAGTGGTATTGGTCGTTCCGAAATCAATGGCAAGCGGCATGTCCATCTCCAGCAGCTCCCTCACCTGAAAATCCATAACCGGAATCTCATAAAAATCCAGATGCTCTGGGCGCAGCCTTTGATCCTTCTCGTAAAAATAATAAAACCAGTCTGACTGCGCGCGGTCCATACAGTAAAGCCGATAGTTCTTCACCGCAGATTCCCTGCATTCCATCTTCTCTGACTTGGTAAGATAAAGCCGGTCCGTCTTCCCATTACAGGTACAGAGATTGAACACGGCACAGATCTGGTTTCCGCTTACAAGGAATGCATTCGTATCGACAAGCTCCGGGCGGTATCCGATTGTCAGACCGTCCAAACAGGTAACTGCGATTCCCTGATAGACAACTATCTTCGCACAGCCGCGCAGGGAGTGCTGCTTCCGGTTGATTCCGGACGTCCCAAGCAGCTCCTCGAGCCGTTCTATCCCTTCCTTGCTGTACTCTGTGATAAACAGACTGTCCTTTCTCCCCCGAAACCGCATAATCTGCCGGATTAGCTCGTCTTTGTCCAAAGGCGCCTGTATTCCATTAATAATCCGTTCCCGCCAGCAGATGTCACGCAGTTGAAATGTTGTCATAAGCTCCAATTCTGCCCTGCTATAGGTTTTTGTCTCCTTGTCCGCCCTGTCCGGCTTTAGTGTATAGGCATACCTGTCCATAATAAATCCCCCATTCAGTAAAGCGCCATTTCGTCCAGCTTCATGGTGCCTTCTGCTCCTATAATCCCAAAGTGATACTGCCAGAACACCCTAAGCTCAAACCCGACCGGCAGAAACATATCCCACACAAACTGAAGCTGATGTTCCCTCTCCTCCGTCCTTGGGTATCTGATATAGAGCAGGAGCTTCTTCGGTTCTTTTTTAATCTGGTAAAGCATCGCATCGGGATATAGGATCAGCACGCCCTTCCGAAAGATCTGAAGCGACGAGCCTGTTTCCATCTGACTCAGTACCAGTGCTGCAAACCGCCCTTGTTTTGAATTCTCTATCATGCCAAAATCCGCTGCTGTCCCTCTCCAGAATGTTCTGTCCCTCAGTTCTTCCAATATCTTGTGGATATAGATATCCCGTTTGGTGAGTCCGTGTCTCAAATCCGTGTACAGGATTGTATGCAGCACAGCATCTATAAAGTATCTGCAAAACCGGGCATATTCGCCTTCCTCAAGTCCCAGACTTTCCGGTGCGAGAAGCTCTTGAAAGATGTCCGCAAAACGATACAGGAGATTCAGTTCAATTACACCTGCTGACACTTTCTTTTCGTTGATACAAGGAAAGGACTGCTCAAAAAACGGGCTGTACTCCTCCGCCTGTGCAAAGAACAGCTCATCTTCCCCTATTCCCTGCTCATATGCCCTCAGTGCAATATCCCACATAAAGTTCATATTACAGTCCCCCCTATATGATTTTCCCTATGCATTGGTAATCAGGAAAGATTCTTTGTACCTGTGTCACAAGGAAACTCATAATGTCCTCATTCAGATAATTTGCCGGATCTTTTGCCGTGAACTGAATTACCAGCGTTTGCCCTGAATCTCCTGTCCGCAGCTCATCTGTCAAAAAGCTGTCCATGTTGTAATTGGCATCCCTGCATTCCTGTGAAATCTTTGTGTCAAGCTCAAAACCGCAAAAAGTCAGATAATCCCCATAATCAAATGCCTCAATCAGCCTCGCCATCTCCGCTTTCGTCTTGATGCTCCTGCGGAACATCTCTGTGATACTTCCCGAGAAGCTTTCCTTATACTGATTGGAAAGAACCGGATACTGATACTTCTCCCTCCCTGTTCCCTGATGTACTTCATACAAGTGCCATTCACAGGGTCTTTCAATCGGGCAGGTGATATACAAATCTCCTTTTATCCGGCGGATATTGGTAATCTCTGCCTCTGTATCCCGAACCAGATATCCGCAGTCCGGCTTTAGACGCTGTGCAAAAAACTGATGCTCATAGTTTGTCTTGTCAGCACAGGGGTTTGGATATGTACTTGTCTTTTCCGTCATGGGACGCAGATTCCAGAGCGGAATCATGCCATATCTGATCTGGCCGGAATATTCTTCAAAGTCAATCTGTATTCTGCTGATTTCCTCATTATCTCTGATTTTTTCGGCTGTGCAGAGATACACATCTGCGAGTTTCGACAGATATGCGGCACATACTGTGCTCCATGGTTGGAAATTTACCCCAAAAACTGCATAAAGCTCCTCTATCATCTGCATATAATCCGTATTCCGTTTCAGCAAAAACGATGCCCTGTATTCTCTTTTTGCCGTTTTAATCGTTCCGTGAAAGAGTCTTCCTTCCTGTCTAAGTATCCTGCAGACCTGTGTTGCTGTCCCCTTGATAAAGACTGTGTACAGCTTGAGCTGTTTTTCTTCTGCAAGCGCATCATTGATATCCTGACAGGATATTTTTACTTCTTTGGTATCCTCTGGGCGCATAGGATACAGAAAATGATCCGTCTCATCGTAATGCTGCCTGTCTGTCATGGAGATATAGACTGCATAGCGATACTGTTCCGGGCTGCATTCGTCCAGAACCCTTTGTTCCAGTTCCTCATATGCCTGACGATTGTAATCATATATGGCAGACAGGATATCACCTACTGTCTTTTTAAATAGCTCCCTGTCTTTTGGTTCGGTGATTTCCAGCATCCGCTTCCTGATATACTCTTTCATATCAAAATCCTGACCGTGCGCCATATGTTCCCTCCATTATTCTGAAACCATTTCCGGACTCTGCTCCTGTGCTGTATTTTCAGCATTGTCTTCTGCTGTATTTTCTTCTGTATTTTTTTCTGTTATGTCTTCTTCCTGTTCTTCCAGCTTAATATCCAACCGCTCCATCTTCCGCGTAATCTCCTCGACTTTGTCCTCCATTTTCACGGAAGCGTAGACGTCCTTTGCCAGAAGGTAATACTTTTTGGCAGCCAGATATTCCTTCTCCTGTGCAGCTTCCTCTGCTTCCTGCACATACTGCTGTGCTTCTTCCTTAAGCTGCTCTCTTTCCTGTAATTTCTCCTCTGTGACCTGCAGCTTTTCCTCCGCCGCCAATTGTTGTGCCTGCTCTCCCATATCATTGTATAGCTGCTGCGCTGAGAGATAATACACCTTTGCGCCCTCATAATCGCCTTGTGCAAACGCCGCATCACCCTGTGACACATAATTGGCGCCTGCTTCCTGCTGTTCAAGCTGCTCCTTGCGGTCTGCCTCCTCCGCTTCCTTCTCAGCTTTCTGATCCTCATAAAGCTTTTCGAGCGCTTCAATGGCAGTTTTCCTTCCATCATCAAAATAAAGCTGTCCGGCAAGCGTTTTTGCTTCCAGATATTTTTCCTCAGCTTTCTCATACTGCAGATTGAATGCCAGCGAATCTCCCAGATTAATCAAATCATAAACGGCAATGTAATCTGCTGTCAGCGCAAGCCTGTCATTGATATAATCCAGTCCGGTGCTGTCCACATAAATCGAACGAACAGCAGCTTCCTTGTATGCCTTCTGCGCCTCGGCATATCTCTGCCCATCCATATGCTCCTGCGCTGCAAGCACTGACTCGATGAGCTTTTGGTAGTCTCCAAGCTGCTTTGTCATGGTGCGGTCCCGAAGATTCTTTGCAAGCTCCAATGCTTTGTCGCAGCATTCCTGTGCGCGCGCATAATTATCAATCTGAATGTATTCAATCGTATCCAGATATCCCTGCTCCATCTGCTCTATCTTCCTGATACGCCGGTTATGCAGAATTGTCAGCACAACTGCCGCCGCTATTATCAGTACCAGTATCACTACTATTGTCATGACCACACGACGGATTCTGCGCTTTTTATTGGGGTCCGTGAACACCTTATTGACAAACAATGTCACAAAGGTATACTTGCCCAAATTATCAGGCTGTCTGGAAAGAAGCAGTTCTTCCACATTGTCTACCAGCTCCTGCGGCTCATTTGATGCCTCTGCGTAGACATCGCCCAGCTCCCCTTCGTCTATGTTTTCCCATATTCCACGTGTATACAAGGCAACTGCGTCTGTGTTCGCCAGCTTTATTTTTTTGGAGATATATGGATGAAACTCTTTCTCCTGCCCCAGATAAGCATACAGATTGTTTCTTTCTTCATGAATGGCAACCTTATCCGGCTCTACCTTCTCCTCTTTGACCATATCCATCGTAAGCGACTGGTCTGTCGACTGGTACCTGACAAATCCATCCCGGTACAGGCGCAGCCTGACATTTCCTGCCTGTCCATAGCGGATTTTCATATAATCGGTTACCACGATGATGACAGATGCCTTTAATTTCTTCTTACTTCCTGTTTCCTTAATCAGTGCATGATTTGCTGCATTCAGGCATGCCCGCATTGTGCGTTTTCCGATGGAAGGAGCTTCCGAAAATGCGCTGATTGCAGCCGCCACTGCCAGTCGTGCACTGACCGCATCCAACTGGTCGTCAATTCCATCTGCAACTACATAGCAGGCATAATCGTCCAGTTCCACAAAACCGAAATAGTCTGTATTTTTCAGGTCGCAGTCCGCCTCCGAAGTAAAGGCTGTCTTAAATTCTGAATTTTGCTTTCTCATATGCCTTAACCTTGTCCCCCATTCCTATCAGGACAATGCTGGCATTATCCTTTTCTTCCTTAGGATTTTGGTTTACCAATTCTATAATGTCATAGGCTTTCTGCTGACAATCTCCCTTTTGTCCCAGAATCGCTTCAATTTCCCTTGCACCCAGCAGCTCGTAGATGCCATCACTCATCAGCACGACAATATCATCCTGTTTCATCCTGACAGGTGCATCAAACAGTTCGATGTCCTTGAAACCATCCTGCCCCAGATAATTGTACAGTCTTTTATTTTCCAAAAGCCTTATTGCATCCTGACGCGAAATGATTCCTTCATGGAATTTCTGTTCTGCCAGCACAGCAATTGTATGACCGGAAGATACCGGGATGAGATTTCCTTCCCGGTACACACATATTTTTACATTTCCCACCAATGCATAATACAGAAGACCTGCCCGGATCATCACACACCCAAGGCTGGCTGAGCCACGGCTGTCATCTCCCAGCACCTTAAGAATCTCCTTATTGGCACGGTGAAAGGCTTTTCTGAAAAAATACTGGGGATTGTGAAAAGCATTGTAATCTCTGAAAATATCCATACATGCATCTACAGCAATCCGGCTGGCAATCCGTCCTCCATAAGCCTTTCCTGCACCGTCTGCCAGCACAGCCATGATGCCTGCCGCAGTCTCCATGCTGCCAATCTGATCCTCCTGTACCTCACGTCCGCCGATCGTCATGCTCTTGCCTATATCAGGCATCCGTTCCTTTTTGGACGGATACCTGATATACAGTCTTATCGTATCCAATATGAGTACACATACCGCCAGCAGTCCAATCATGAAAAAACAGTTATCCATCTGTATCCAACCTCCATAAGTGAAAAAACTCCCTTATGCTTCCCACATAAAGTTATTGCCGCAAAATGGTATGAATACAAATACAGACTTTCCAAGTTCAATCTTGTCGTAAGGATTCAATGGCGTCGGTACATACACTGCACTTTCATTCAGATATACCAGACCATTCGAATCCCCCGGAAGCAGAACAGACTCTTTCTTCTTCGGGTCAAATACGATTACTGCGTGGTTGCGGCGTGATATCTCGTTGTCCCCGAGTATCTGGATATCCATATCATCTGCCCTTCCGACGAAGTTTTTACCTGATACGACTTTGTAGTCCTTTCCCTGCCGTGGGCCGGATATGCACACAATCCATCCGCAGACAGGCTTGATGTCCTCCTTGAAAAGCGCCTCCTCGACGTCGACCTCCGGCTTTTCTGTCTCCTTTTTTTCCTGAGTCTCTGTCTCTATATTGCAGTAGGGACATACTGTCCCATACCTTTTTTTGCTAAACATATGTCCGTTCTGACAACGGATTAAATTTGATTCTCCCATATTGACCTCCCTGCTCACACAAAATTTTCACAACCTGTTCAGCGAATCTGAAGCCTTGCCAGACTGATAAAGATAATGTCTCCCTTTTCAAGCTTGCACGGTTTCCCATAAGAAAGCTTGTATTTTCGCCCGTCACTTTTCTGTACGCTGACCCCATTCTTTGAGGATATATCCTCCACATACCATGTATCCTTCGTATAATTTAAAACTGCATGCTCCACATCAATCATACTGGCATATTCTGTATGATCGAGATTGACCGTCACCTCGTTTTCTCCCACATCACGTCCGATTACAATCCCGTTTTTTCCATAAATATCCCATGATGCGAGGTCTCCGCCCTGTTCATTCAGAAGCACCAGCTCAGAAGGTGTTCTCAACGGCATACATTGTGTTTTATTCTCCTTATTTCCAGATGATGCCGGGAGCATCAGGTGAAAGATGCCTGCGAGCACTGCGAGCACTGCCCATAGCCAGCCTGCAAGCAGTCCAAGCCGATAACAGAGCAGCCCTGCAATTATCATACACAGCAGGGCTGACGCATAATTTAATTTTCTTACCATAGTGATTCCCTACCTCTTGATGTTTCCCATAAAAGCTTCAAATATCTTTGTCGTGTCCAGCGGATTGCCTGTTTTCATATCAGGTCTTAATTTCTCCTCATTCACCACCTTCTTCGTTCTCGGATTAAATCCGAAGAACGACTCAAAGCTTTCGGATATGTCCTGAAAATTTACTTTTCCTGTCTCTGCAGCGGTCTTTGTTTTCTCCTTGGTGATATCATCAGTGTCCTTTTTCTGATGTCCGCCAAGCTCCTCGTCATATCTGCGGCGTTTCTTTGGGTCTGAGAGAATTGTATATGCCTCTGTTATTTCCTTAAACCGGGACTCACACTCCGCATCACCGGGGTGCGCATCCGGATGATATTTTTTTGCCAGCTTCCGGTATGCAGACTTGATTTCTCCCTCGGATGCCTGTCTGGATATCTGCAGGACACGATACCAGTCTGTCATTGTTCCACCGCCTTTCCTTTTATGGCTGTCCAAAATATTTTTTGAACCGGTATTTTAATGCAGAAAACACTTTGGAGGACCATAAAGCATATGCCTGAATTTTTAAGGAAAGGCACATCATCACTGCGACATGCCTTTCCCTGTGCTCTACCGGCCATCAGGCGCCAATATAGCCTCCTTCGATAGCGATTGTATCTAATTTATCTTTTTTCTGTTTAATAACGATTGTAAATTGTCCAATGCCATCGCTGTTTGAGAAATCTTCCTTGTAATCAACCACGAATGCACGTGGGAAGCTGTATTTTCTCTCCACAATACCGGCATTGATAATCTCTACCTCTACCTGCCTGTAGGCTGCTGATTCCTCTGCCGGAACCACAGACCACAGCGCAAGCTGTCTGGTGCTGTCAAACGGATCGCCGTCTGTTGCCACCAGAATTTTTCCGGTAATCTCTAATGTACTTCCTACATCCTTTGTCCTTGCGTTGGAATCCAGCGGAATATCTGTACGAAACTTTATCTTCTGTACACAATCTTTTGCTACCTCAAAACTATTTGCCCCATTTACTTTTACGCGTAATGACATATGTATCCACCTCCTTATTCACTAAATCCGCCTTCGATGCTGGTCAGCCTGGTCAAATCCTTCTTCTGCTTTACATGCAGGTAAAATTCTCCTACGCCTGTCTCATCATCAAGCTCTTCCTCATACTCCATGACAAATGCATTGGGAAGCGTATACTGTCTTACCACCTGATTAGCGGCTACTACGTCTACCTTTACATTTCTGTAAGCATCTGCGCTCTCACTTGGCACCACGCTCCACTTTGCAAGATTGAGTGTGGTATCCTGTGCCTCTGCTCCCAGAGAAAATAACAGTTTTCCGCGTATTTTCATTGCGGTTCCATTATCTGTTGCTCTGGCATTGGAATCTTTAGGAATCTCTGAAAAAAATTCCACGCTTGTCACGCACTGTTCTGTCAGGCTCACCGGACCTGATCCATCAATTGTTACTCTGAAACCCATAGCTTTACCTCCTTATAGACAAATCTGAGTCTTATCTTACACTCCGGAAATACGATTGATTTGTACTTCCAAATTCCTTGGACTGCCATTAAAGGAAAGCGTCAGTTCACAGATACCATTCGTGTCATTGATACTGTAATCCAAACTGTCTCCTTCTGTGATAATCGCATTGATGCAGTCCTGTTTTGCAAGCCACTTGCTCTTCTGGCTCTTGGGATTATTCGAGAAGAAATCGCGTATATTATCTTCCTTGAAATCTCCTGTCACATATCTCAAAATCCTCTCAATGTAAGTAGTGACCTGTGTTTTATATACCGGCTCATAAGTTGAGTGCTCTGTATCGTACAGAAGATTTCTCGCCTTATAGACCGTTATATTCGTAATTGCTGTCCCATCCTGGGATGCATTCTCTGAAGCAAACACCCACCCGAAATTTTTCTGGTTAATCTGGGTTTTGATCGTGTTGGTAAACCCTGTTATCTCCTTGGGCATGGTCGTATATGCCATCAGCGAATGATTTCCTGCCTCAATATCAAACCGGACACCGGGCAGTTCCAAATCCGTTCTTACTTTTGTCATGTTAAAATGATTCTTTAAATATTCCGGACACTGGCATGCTGCACGGAAACCTGCAGCTACATAGGCGCCGCTTATGTAGACGCCTTCAATCCAGAGTCTTATGATATCCTCTTTTGCCTCTGAAAGCTCTACGCCATTGTCATCTGTAATATGCATCCTGCTGTCGAGCACCACCCCTGACTTATTCTTGGGAAGTACTGTGAAATTGGGAAGTACCGGTATTGCAAATTCACTGTATGGTTTCCCGATTAGCGGCGCACAGCGCTCAATCATCTTTTCAATTCCCTCTGCTGCAACAGCATTAAAGGTCGTCTCCTCCCTGTTTTCGAAGGAGAAGAACGTCTCTACCCTGTAATCCTTAAAGACATTCAAGAGCGTACTCAATGCCTCCATACTGTATACATCGCTTCCTGCTTTCTTGACATTTCCCTGAAAGCGCTCTCTGTGAATTTTATTGCTCACATTCTGACTCCATGACAGATTCGGGTAGATAGCATACCATATCGTGTCATTGAAGTTATTTTTGCTGTTCGTTGTATTCAAATATGTAATCAGTCTTGGTATATTCGGACTTTTCGCCAATACTTCCGGTGAGATGTTGGCAACCAATAGCGTAGGCGCCATTCCTTTTGTCTTGCTCTTATACTGGTCAAAGAACATCCTGATGCCTAAGAGCTTTTCTACCAGCGGCTTTACTACCTTGATAAAGTTATCTTTTGAAGTACGGTAAAATTCCAAATAAGAATTGTAATTTGCCACTTCTGTCTCGACATCAATCTCTGTCGGTGTTGTCACAGTCAGTGGGCAGAATGTTCGTACCACCAAATTTTGTACATAATCGTTAGGCGATTCGTTCACCGATTGGTAATCGTCTGCCAAAATCTCAACCAGACCTGCTGTCACCTCATCATCCACAACTGCCAGACTGGTAGACTCCTCTTTCGGTGCCTCCAGAATCTTCAGCTCTCCGTTCTCCCCCATTGTAAGGACACCTGCAACAACACCTTTTCCGTCATTTTCCTGTCCGCCGTTTCCCAGCAGGAGACGTGTCTTGATATCTTCTATTGCAAGCGGCAGCATCGCCATAATGTTGTTATAGTTTTTGCTGGCATCTTCAAACAGAAGGTTCAGCTTGTCTCCCAGATCAAGTTTCGCCGGATCTCCGTCTTCCAGACTGGAATATTTTTGATAGTTGTATTGAATTTCTTTGCGCACCAGTTTGATGTCTTCCATCACTTTCTTGGGGGAAATCATCTCCAAAAGCTGCTCAAAATGGAACTCAACATTCAGCAGTCCTTGTGCCTTTCTGGATTCCATGACAGTCAGAATTGTCTTGAAGAAGCTGTCATAGTCGTTGAGGTTGATTGCTGTCAGCATAGATGCCGGAATCGTCTCGGGACGCTCCAGTGTATATCTGACCGACTGCGAGTTCGCGTCAAAAAATGACCAGACAGTAGGTTCAAATTTGCGTTCCATCTCCTCATAACTGTGACATTCCAAATGCTGGTTAATCTCCCGCATCTGGTCATCACTCAGGCTGTCAAGGCCTTTTACATCTCCAATCAGTGTCAACAAATCCATTTTGTCCGGATTAATCATATCCAGAAGCAATGTTCGGTTCGTTTGATTGATTATCTCCATTTCTTTTCACTCCTTGTATTTTCATTATTTGTGATAACGCATAACTATTCAGTATCCTCATAGTTACAATAGCGCTTACCCTTTCTCAATACATTTCTGACGGTTTTAACTCCCTGTACTGAAAAGTCAGTTCGCTAATCTCATCTTCAAATGCAATATCGACTTTTGCTCCGGCAAAAAGCTGGTAGCTCTTCCTTTTCATGAGAATTTCCCCGCTTTTCATAATGCAGCAGTCCGACTGATTGGTTAAAATGACGCTGTGTCCTTGTCCGGAACTGATAAAAATCCGGTCAGCGCCTTCAAATCTTTCCCTGATCCCACAGCTTACAAGTATCTCAGCTATCGAGACAACCCTGGTAGACGGAAGCCGGAACAAATCATATGACAGCGGACTGATATCATATCCCGACGCTGTTCTTGTGATGTAAATATTCAGCCTCCCTGCATAACTGGACTTTCCCGGCTCCGGACGCCCATCATTCTCCGGAATAACTACCGGCTTCCTTTCTTTGTGCAGCCTGACTGCTATGGACACGATTAAAACAATCAATACAAGAATCAGAAATGCGATACCATACACCACACCCGGAATTCCTTCCGGCTCCTCTATGGGAAGTGCAGGCGGTTCCTCCAGCGTCACTGTCACTGTACTGATACCAAGTATATTCGCAGGAAACTCCATGCAATGAAATGACACTTCATTTATACAGCTCTTTGTCACTGTCTCGCACATCTTTATTTGTCCTTTTTCCAACGTACCTTCCCTGATTTCTCCCCCTATCTCTGCTGAAAGCTTGCTGTGTGTAAAATACTCTTCTGTCCACAACTGGATATTGTCATTTTCCATATCATAAAATGTATATGTAATTTCAGCTTCTCTGTCATACACCAATGCTTCTTCCGCTTCAGGAACATGATCCTTATACACAACTGACGCCTTAGTAACAACCCAATATTCTGGTATTAATGTAATGCGCACCTGATTTCCTGACGTCCCTCTAAAGTGTACATCTATCCTGTTTCCCTTAGGACTGTCAATCTCTATCAGAGAATAGCGTTCCCCATTGACCTGTCTGGCACCTTCTGCATTAAAATTTGTCGTTAAGTCCTGTATGGGAGAACTGCTTGTCAGAAGCACACGAACTGTACTTGCATTAGCAAACGGCATGTCTATTTCCATTTTCACCGGTTCCTCACCAGCATCAATGATAGCCGCTGTCATCTGTCTGACCTGGAACTGTCCCTGCAGTATGGAATCAATGGAAGTCTGTATTTCCAAAGCCTGCGGAGAATGATACATTCCCCCGCCTGTTTTTACCGCTGCCTGAAAAATGGAATTTTCTGTATCTTCCATTTCTTCGCCCAACCCGATTACATGAATCCGAATTCCGTCTTTTGCGGCCTGCGCGGATGCCTCCTGATACAATGTATACGAAAGTGCAGTCGCAGCCTCGTCTTCCATCAGACACTCGCCGTCAGAAAGCAAGACAATATCCTTCTCTGCTGCAGAACAGGCTGACAACATTCCTACTGCCTGATCCATCCCTGCTCCTGCATTACTATAACCTGTATACCGGACAGCTTCCGCTGCTTCCATTATTCCGCTTCTATGAGTATTATCTAAAAGCGGCTGGATTGTACAGACCTCCGCATTATATGCCACAAACCCAATTTTGTAATTAGATGGCAGTGTGTAAATGAATTGTGCAATACTGTCAATCGCATAACGATTGGGATCATTTGTTTTCATGCTTCCGCTTGCATCCAACAGGAATACGACTGCCTTTTCTGTTTCTGTTATATCTTCCGCATATACAGAATAGGGAATTGTGACAGCCAGCAGGAATATCCAGACTGCGGCAAAACATTTGATCAGAATATTTCTTCTTCCCAATCCTATTCAGCTCCTCCCTAAATAAACTGCATCCTCATCCGGCAATATCAAATTGTCCTTTGCTTGAATATTTTGTCGAAATTTGTAATTTAATCATACACTTATCTTCTCAAAAAAATTATGACGTTTTATGAAAAAAATTTTTTCATAAAACGTCATAAAAAAATGAGGACGATTATAGCATTATATTGTTATAGATAAAATTTTGAAATGTATCGAAGGAGGATTTTAGAGCATGAAAAAAGCAATTGCAGTTCTTTTAACCTTATGTATGGTTGCGGTTGTCGTTCCGCCCACTACTAACAATGACTTGGGGATTAGTACATATGCATATTCTCGCCAGACTCATGGAAATTAACCAATCTCTTTATGAAACTTATCCTGATATGCACTTTGTAAGATGTCTGTCATATTCTCCCTGCCGTACAGGGAAATCAAATAATACCCATATCTGAGATATTTTTCTTCGATATCCGGCAAACCCTGTTTCTCATATACCAGAGACAGGTTTGCCAGTATGTCGCCTGCCATATCGCCGCGACAGCATTCCACACAATGCAGCATGCCTTCCTTTCCAATCATTTCTGCCTTTTCCAGATCATTATTTACTTCCAAAAATCCCGCATAGTTTATATATAAGGTCAGCCCTGGGACAGCATGATACCTCATTGAAACTCTGCTTCGTTTATAACACTGCATCAGCTCCTCATAAATCCGGAGCGCTTCCTCCACTTTGCCGTCATCCCTCAGATTCACTGCTATTTTATTGCATATCATATATTCTGTCCGGAAAGGCACGCGGTAAAACAGCCTTCCTAAGTCCGCCGGCGGCATTGTCAGACAGAGCAGTTCCCAAAGCTGCCCGTTTGCCTGTTCCAGCGATAGTTCCCCCTTTGTAAGCCTTTCATAAATGCGTTCCATTCCGATAAACTGTTTGTTGACAGTTTTCGTCATGTCCAGTCCGTTCTCGATTTCATCAAGCAGCTTCATTGCCTCATCACATCTGCCTTTGGGAATATTCCGGTTATACTGCCTTACTTTTTCGTATAACTCATAATCATCTGCTTCGATAAACCCATAGTAATTTTCCCGTTCCATTCCCATTTTCTTTAACAACTGGTATATCTTCTTTTTATTGGGACTCCGCTTTCCGTTCTCAAGCCTCGACAATGTTTCCTGTGAACAGACCGATTCGCAGAGGTGCTCCTGTGACAGCCCTTTTGCCTCGCGGATATCCTTAATCAGCTCATTTGTAATGACAAACTCTCCCTGAAAGCTGCTTTTCATAAATGCCGTCATCATACTGGATTCCGGACGTGTTCCCACCGCTTCATATAAAAATAAAACCGCCTCCTGATACTTCCTGCATCGGACAAGGTCGGTCTGCTTTCCCATTTTTTCAAGACAGGCTTCCTCCAGCTCCAGTATTTCCCATAACGGACTTAGCGAACCGTTTTCGATCAGAGATTCCCTGCCTTTTCTGCATGCCGCATATGCCTCTTCCACCTTGTTCTGTTCCAGATAGAGCTGTCCAAGCAGCCATGCACAATGCGGATAAACCTTTACCTGTTCTTCCATATCGGTATAATGATATCGTATATATGTGCCCAACTGTTCCAGCTTCTCTGCCAGCCCCGCCGTAAATCCAAGCTTCCACCGGCAGTATGCCATCACCAGAATAATGCGGATTTCCTGATTGCAAAGCCCCTGCCCATGCCTGACCTTCTGCATCCAGTCGTTGTACAGCGTACAGGCAAGCGCCTGTTCCATCAGATGCAGGCAGTCCGCATAATCCTGATTCTTCATATAGCAGACCATCGCTTTCATTGCCGCTATATACTGCTGATGGATTGGACGCTTTTCATCATTATATTTATAGTATTGGGAAATCCGTTTTTCGAGCATTTCATAATCTCTGTTTTCGATGCTTCGTTCAATCTCTATCCGGTATGAAATCGAATCATACTCACTGCCCGACACCGCAAGCTCCAGCTTATCAATGGATTTCCCCAGACGTTCAAACAATGCCTGCAGGGTAAAGTAATCAATTTCCTGTTCCCCACGCTCTACCCTGCACAGCTCAGAGATACTGATCAGTCCTTCTGCTATGCTTTTCTGCGTTTCACCCATCTTTTCGCGTTCTTCGCAAAGCATGACCCCTAATTGCTGTATCATGTCTTATCCCCTTTATCCATGGTATATTAATATGGTTTTTTGACTTTTCTGGCATAAGGAACTTTTTCGTCTGTCAAATCCAAAATATAATCAGTACTTGTATTGTATACGACTGCAAGGCGGATTAATATCTCAGTCGGAATATCGACATCTCCCCTCTCATAATTGCTGTAAATACGCTGGCTGCAGTGCAGGATTGCCGCAAGCTCCCTTTGTGTCAGATCTTTATCTTCCCTTAAATTCCTCAATCGTCGATAACGCATATTTATCACCTCATGATTCATCATATCTTAGTGAATTATTCGCTATTCCTGTTTGGCGAAAATTTCGCTAAAACTTTTTAGAAGAGGAAATATAAGGGAGTATGGGCTATACATAAAAAAATCCCCTAAAGCAGATATCACCAATAACCTGACTCTGCCTTAAAGGATTCCTTTCTTATTTATTCTTTTGTCGTGTTTCTATCTATGCACTATATGTCTGCAGTATCCCCGGTCTTTTTGCCCAGCCGTCTGAAAATCAGGAACAGTTCAGCCACAGCGGCAATCGCAAGCACAAATTCCGCCGCAAACTGCGCATATGCAAGTCCGTAAAGCGGAAACAGTGCATTCAGCACATATAAAGCCGGAATCTCAAGAACAATCTTGCGCATAATGGCAAATATCAGTGCATTCCTGCCATAGCCCAATGCCTGAAAAACGCCTACTGCCAAAAAGTCCATGCACAAAAACGGCAGTCCAAGGCAGAAGCCCCTCATAAAACGCACGCCATATCCGATAATATCGGCGTTATCCATGAAAAACCGCACGACGCCGTCTGCGCCCGCATAAAGGAAAACTGCCGCCGCCGTGATAAAGCCAATGCTGATTTCTCCTGCAAAAATAATCGTTGACTTCATGCGTTTGTGGTTTCCGCTGGCATAATTATAACTGATTAACGGCATGATGCCCTGTGATACGCCCATGCACACATACATCGGCACCATGTATATTTTCTGCGTGATTCCCATTGCTGCCACTGCATCTGCTCCAAACACGGATGTAAAATTATTCAGAATGGTCATGCCTGTGACATTGAGCAGATTTTGAATCGCAGCCGGTATGCCGACACCGCATACACCAAGCACAATCGCCTTTTTCAAGCTGAATTTATCCGGCCTGATGCAGACATAGGTGCTCTTCCGCCTGATATAGAGCAGAACAAAAAAGTACGCACACGCTGCGCAGTTTGATAAAAATGTTGCAAGTCCGGCTCCTGCCGCACCCATGTCAAGCCCCCACGGAAGGATAAAGACAGGGTCCAGCACAATATTGAGCAGGCAGCCGCTCATGGTTCCGATGCTCGCGTGAAGCGAGGCGCCCTCCGAACGCACCATATATGCCAAAACCACATTTAAGATTGCCGGAACAGCGCCAAAAGTGACCGTCCACCGCATATAATCCGCCGTTGCCTGCATTGTCACCTCATCAGCTCCCAGCAGGGTCAGCAAAGGCGTCCTGGCTGCTGTGCAGGCGGCTGAAAAAATGACACCGCACAGCAGCGCGCAGTAGAACCCAAAAGCAGAGCTTCTGTGCACTGTATCATAATCTTTCCGTCCAAGCGCCCTGCTCATCATACTTGAACTTCCGACACCAAACAGGTTGTTGACTGCATTAAATGCCAGAAGAACCGGTCCTGCAAGCGTTACTGCCGCATTCTGAACCGGATTGTTCAGCATTCCTACAAAATAAGTGTCCGCCAGATTGTACAGCACCATTACAAGCGAGCTGATAATCGTTGGGATACACAGTGACGCCACCGCCCTGGGTATCGGCACACTCTCAAATAAGGCAGTTTTGTTATTGAATTTCATTTTTCCCATGCCTGTCCGCCACCTATCTTTCTAACATATTTTTCCGTGCATACTGCTGCATTCCGCCGCATTTACCTGGCATCTTTTCGCCGGGCCGCCCTGTAGTCTGCGGAAAGAAACCACATCGCTGCGGCACTCACTGCTATGGCTGCCACGCAGAATACTGCCGACTGGCAGAACTCCGGAAGCACGCCCAGTACAAATGACATCAGATTATAAAACAGATGCATGTAAATACTTGGCAGCACCGAACGGCTCTTTACTGCCACATAGCCAAGCGCGGCTCCGATGGGCAGCACATAAATTCCCTGTACCCAGTTCATGTGGAAGATGCCGAACATCACTGCCTGTATGATGATTACTGCCGGAACGGAAAAATACTTCTGCAAATTTTTCAATATCAGGCCTCTCATAATGCACTCTTCATTAATCGGCGCAAGAATCACTGCCGCAAGCATTGCCAATGCCTGGCTTCCGCCAAGTGCAGACTCCATAAGCTGATTGTAGCTTTCCATTGTCTCAGGGCTGATCACGGAAATGATAATTGCTATCAATAATGCCACGAAATAAAGCCCGAATGCAGAGACGCTAATCATGATAACAGGCTTTGCTTTCAGTACCTTCTCTTTCAAATACTGTTTATCTTCCTGCGTCTTCTTCCTGCCCCAAATCAGCCAGTAGAAAAATACGGAGAAAACTGCCGATATCACAGTCGCCACCACGGTCAGCCAGGTCAGAAATCCGCTGTCTGTCTGAAGGTCATAAAGATACTGCATCAAATATGCCGTATCCCCCTGCATTTCACCTGCTGCCATAAATGCCGCTGCCGCCATCATGACTCCGCCGACAATCATCTGCAGCAGTATGAACAGTCCCAGTATCACAAAGCTGAGCACAATTCCGCCCAGAAATTTTTTGACGGGTCCGGGTTTCTTCTCTGTTATGTAATTATTATTTTCCATTTCGTACTCCTTCTTATTATGTCTTAAATTGATTGCAGCGATTCAGTCCCCTTATCGTCTTGACACACCTTGCTGCAAATACGCAGTACTATACTGAACAATCGCAATTTACTGCCATAAAAAGTATCGTACCACATTATGGCTTAGCTTGCAATCTGCTTTCCATCAATGCCTTATAGTAAGCTGCAAGCGGTATTAAATTCTGGGCAAAATTTTTAGGACTTATGCTTCCTGCCACCACTGCATCTCCATATATTGTTTTTTTGCCTAAAGAACCGCCGGGCTGGTCCTGTACCGCTTTCCGGAAGGTCTGCTCACCATAGCGAAGATACTCCGCATCACCAGTCAGCTCGTAAGCAATTGCAAGCGCTTCAAGAAGCAGTGTGTTGCTTCCAAGCCGGTCAAGACTTGGCAGCTCCTTATAATAAAACAGCCCGGTTCGTTCCATATAGCAGTTTGCAATCAAATCATCCACTGCCCTCAGCATCATCTGACGAAGCTCTTCATCAGGAAATACTCTGTAATACCGCATCAGGCTTCCCACTGCAATCGATATCATAAAACCTGTGCGAACCACGGTGTTGTCCGTATATGGTGCAAGCCAGCCGCCATATTCCTTCTCCCATGACTTAAAATCCTGTATAATCTTACGGGATTTCGACAGCCATTTCTCGTCGTGTGTTTCTACATACAATGCTGTCAGGGTCCGAAGCGCCCATCCGGTCTCGCGTGCGCTGACTTCCCCTGCATGCGCATACATCGGCGTATCCAAAAGCCTGAGCACATTGTCCCCGATGCCAAGCGCTGTCTCAAGCCCTCTCTCATCTCCCGTAAAATGATAATAATCAAGCAGCCCTTCCGCCCATTGGTGAGAGCATACCATCAGTTTTTCACGCGGTATCACATTTCCCTTGCAGTGCCCGTTTGTGTGCTCCCACTGACCGCCCCAAAACAGCGGCTCTGTGCTGTAATGACACACGTCAACGTCCATCCAGTGGCTTGCTGCCGCAATATTATAGTCCAGAAATCTTCTGGTGCCGTTGCGCACATAAAGCAGGGCACACGCATGCGGAAAATCATACTCGTTATTGCTCCATACAAGCTCACCGCCGCCCCGTCCCTGTGTCGTATAGTTCATATCAGGCGCATCGCCGAAGTTCAGCATGCCGTAGGCTCTTGCATGTCCGTCTGCCTTGGCAATCAACGCCTGCTCCGCTTCCATATCATAATGCTGCGTAAAAATGTCCATATAACAGCCGGAGTCTCTGTGTACCTCAGGTTTTACATAAGGTCTGTCCGGCATCTGATAAATCAGACTTCTATTGTCAAGCTCCGCAAGCGGCACATCCGCTTTGTGAAAATGAAGCAGAATTTTCTGTTCCCTTGACATTCCTGATTCCATCACGACCCGACCAACGCCTTCGGGCACAAGCATCACGCGGATGCCGTTTCTGTCTGCCTGTACTGCTTTCGGGTAATTCTGCTGTGCCTGAAAAACAGTCGCACAGATTCCCCCGCTTTCATCCGTGCGGTCTGCAAAAAATGTGCCGTAAAAGACCTCGGCAAAATGCTCATTAGACTCATAGACCAGGCTTTTGTCATCAATAATTTTGGTAACTGCTGCACCTGCTTTTCCAATCTCAAAATCCGTCTTATAGTTGGACCTCGCTACACAAGTCCGTATTTCTGACACTGGTGTCATATTCTCTATTTCCTGAAGCCCTGACGTTCCCAATGCCTTATAAACTTCCTGATTCTGTTCGGGCGCATTTCTGACGCTAATGTCATTTATTGCATCTGTCTCAAACACCAGTGACGCCACATGAAGCTGCTGCGGCGTCGTATTAATAATGCGGTAGGACAGCTCCACCCATGGCTTGCCTGCATATGCTGTCAGCTTTAGTTCAAAAGCTGCCGGGTATGCTGCTTTCGGACTGATATTGGTTCCTTTGACCTTTAAAACCGTACATACCGCTCCGCTCTCGACAATCTGCCATTTTCCCGTCTTGATATCATATGTTCTCCCCTCGCCGTCTGTCAGCACGGGGCCTTTAAAACAGGTACGCTCATAACGCCTTCCTTCCGCTTCCAGCCATGCAAAGATGCAATCGCTGTCATGCTCCACGCAGAATGAAGCCGCCCCTGTGTCAACTGTAATCTGCTTTTCATCCGCAGTTACCTGAATACATTCTCCGCTCCGGTCTGCCTCCGCATGATAGTCGCATTGCAGTACCACTCCCTTATTGGCAGGCAAATCTGCCAAAAAGCGTAAAAACATAAACCGGACAGAACCATCCTGATGCCTCGAGGTAATCTTTTTCTGAAGCGGAAGAGGCTTTCCATCCTGATATACCGCTACTTTGTCGATATCTGTCAGCTCGCCCTGCTTTACAGGAATACCGATTGCCAACGGCTCCCTGATTCTCGGGTATCGGTACAGCTTGTCCACATGAATCTCAATCATTTCCCGTCTCCTTTCTGCACTAAAACCTCCTAATCCCTTTCTTCCACTATAAAAGACTCACTTTCTTTTGTCAACGAAATCCCTGTCGGCCGGGATTTGCTGCGTTACAGTTCAGCCTTTTATGCATTCTTATCCGGACGAAAACTGCAGATAGTATCCTGCAGTTTTCTGTTCAGTGGAACCATAAAATGGAACAGTTGTCAGTACACAGAAGGTCGGCTAAAATAATCCATACGGCTAAACTGTTACTTTGCCGCTGCGGATTCTTATTTTCAGGATAGCCACATTTGATTTTTTGGTATATACTGTATTCAGTTACAGAAAGGACTTATTTACTATGGATGCATTTTTCAAACAGCTCATGAACATTATCAAAAAGGAAACGGTCTTGTCAGCCGCTTTCATGCTGGCTGCCATTTCTTCCTTCATCGTTCCCCCCGGCCCCCAATATTTCTCTTATATCGACTGGAACACGCTGCTGCTTCTGTTCAGCCTGATGGCTGTTATGGCAGGCTTTCAAAAGCTTGGCGTTTTCAGGATAGCGGGAAGTCAATTATTGTCAAAAACCGTTAATACAAGGCAGCTTCTTCTGATTCTTGTATTTCTGCCCTTTTTCTTTAGTATGTTTATCACAAATGATGTTGCATTGATTACTTTTGTTCCTTTTGCCATCATTGTACTCCGCCTTTCAGGGCAGGAAAAGCTGCTCGTTCCGCTTGTCGTGATGCAGACAATTGCCGCAAACCTCGGCAGTATGCTCACACCGATGGGCAATCCCCAGAACCTTTACCTGTATGCCAAATCCGGAATGCCGCTTATGGCTTTCCTGCAGCTCATGCTTCCCTATACGATTGCATCAGGGCTGTGCCTGCTTTCGGTAATTTTTATCATGAAATCCGAAGCTCTGGCATGCAATGCTTTGTCTGCTGCTGCCTTATCCGGCACTGATATGCCCGCAGGAAACAATTTTCAGACGCGCCCGAAACTAATCTGCTTCTGCATCGGCTTCCTGCTGTGTCTGCTCTGCGTGGCAAAGGTGTTAACTCCTATTGTTCCTGCTGTAATTATATTTTTATACTTATTATTCACAGACAAGACCCTGCTCAAAAAAGTGGATTATTCACTTCTGGGAACTTTTCTCTGCTTTTTTATTTTTATCGGAAATATGGGAAACATTGAGCGCTTCTGTACTCTGCTTGAAAATGTCATCACAGGTCATGAACGCATCATCACTGTGCTTGCAAGCCAGATAATCAGCAACGTGCCTGCCGCTTTGCTGCTTTCAGGCTTTACAGACGAATGGCACGCGCTGATAATCGGCTCCAATCTTGGAGGGCTTGGCACGCTCATAGCTTCCATGGCAAGCCTGATTTCTTACAAGCAAATCGCAAAGGAATATCCGGAATCCCGGAAAAAATATTTTCAATGCTTCACCTTTGCGAATGCTGCAATGCTTGCTGTCCTGCTTGTGATGTCTGTTTTGATATCGTGAACGGCTCCAATCCGTCTGCCGAATACCTGCATGATGCATTCCACAAAATCCACTCCTCGTATCCTGCATCATAGACTGCCTTTATCTGCTCCTTTATCTGCTTTCCTCCATAGGAAATGTGCCCCTCTACCCAAGAGGCAGTGAATGCCTGCAGCCACGGACGCACGGTTGCACAATGCTCCCCTGCATTTTCGCCTAACACCTTTTTGGACAGCAAAAGTGCCTCATATACCGTATCATGCGGATGCGCATCGGGCACATCAAAGCCAAATACCCCCTTTGCGTAATGTGACGGGTAGACCATGGGACTTAATACATCTAAAATTTCGCCAAGCTCAGCATAGTTTTGTCCGACTCGTTCGATATCCGTCTGACTGTCGATAACCGTACCAAACAAGTCGGCACCGACAACAACATTTTTCTCATGGAGCTGCTCACAGGCATATGACAAAAAATCAGATATCGCCTGCTCCTTGGAATAAACTGTCATATCCACCTTGTAATCGGCTGCCTCTGCATCTTTTCCTATCGGAAAACGGACATAGTCAAACTGCACTTCGTCAAATCCAACCGCTGAAGCTGCCTGCGCAATCTCTGTCAGATAATTCCAGACCTTCTTATCATAAGGATTCACCCATGCCAGACCATATGCATCTGTGACCGCCCTGCCGTCCGGCTTTTTCAGCGCCGAGTCAGTATGATTCTGTGCAAATACGGGGTCCTTAAAGCACACAATTCTTGCAATCGTATAGATATTGTGCTCCTTTAAGGTGGTCATGAGCGCATTGATGTCTTTGATGTAGGCAACGCCGTTTTCCATCTCATTGACAGAGTCCGTCTGCATTTTCCATGTAATCTCTCCATTATCGTTTTTCACGTCAATTACCATGGCGTTAATCTCCGTCTCATCTGCCAGAGTAATCAGGTCGTTCATGCGCTCACTTCCGGCGACCGGCCCTGTCACATAAATACCTTTTACTTTCGGTCTGTCTATCTTATTTTCCTCTGCCGCGCCGGTTTCTCCGGCTTGTGTCTGCATCCCGGAGATGTCCGGGGTGTCCTGTTCATGCAAGGTTTCCTCCTGATCTGCAGTTTTCTCCTGATTCGGGGTTTCTCCCTGACTCAAAGTCTCCGACTGGCTCAGGCTTTCTCCCTTATTTGCTGTCTCCAACTGGTTCAAAGCTTCCGTCATTTCTGTATTTTCCAGGACTTCTGCTGTCTCCTGATTGAACGCAAACTCTGCTTCCTTTTGACCGCATGCCGTCACACCGGGCAGCAGCATACCTATTATCAGAAGCAATTGTATTTTACTGTATGTTCTGTTCGTAATTCTTCACACCTTTTATCATTTATTTCAGGAGGTGTCACCCCCCCTAATAAGATGCAAGCGTCTTGCAATCACATCATTCCATTGGCGTACTCTCAGAAGTCATCGCCATATCTGAAACACCGTCCACTGACGCTGTTCCCGTCATATCCGGCATACCGATATTTGCTTCTGCATTTTCCGCCTTGCCCTGTGGGTCATATTCCTTTTTATCTTTCTCGTCCTCCCACAGAGAATCATATTCTTCCTTTTTCTTATGCTTGTTAAGCATCGCCATGTTTTTGGCACACAGGTATACCTCCATGCTGTATTCCATCAGCTTTTTTTCATCGGTGGCAGGCACCTTTGCCCCTTTTGCAATGCGTCTTGCCACCTCCATGAGCTTTGCCATATCCATACCATATTCCTGCATGGCATCACCCTGCTGTCTTGTCACTTCTGCGTTCCATACTGCGGCATACTGCTCTGACAAAGAGTCCAATATCTCCTGATTTTCCTCAAACTTCTGTGTGAGGGCACCGATAGAAAGCTCTAAGGTTGCCGCTTCATTTGCATAGATTTCTTTTCCGTTTACCGTGGTATTGGCTTTCTTTTCAAGTTCTTCCTTTTGCTTTAAAAGCTTCTTTTTCTGCTCCTGAAGCAAATATCGCTGCGCCTGATACTGCTTCTGTGCTTCACCGATTTTCATATCACCACATCCCTTTGATTTTGCTGCACTTCCATGTGTTATTATTTATATCGGCTTTTATTGCAAAAGTTATAGCGAATCTCTGAATGACATATCTGAATATTCTGCAATTTCTTCTTTTGTCAGCTTACCTTACCCGTTTGGCGATTCCATGCTGGGCTTCTGGCAAAACTGGAGTTTCGATTACAAAATACCAGGAGAGCAGCTGCGGTGGATTGGTGAGAACGTGTTCCCTCAAAAGTATTTCTTCAACGGCCGCGGTTATTCCTTCACTGGCTTTCAGTTGGAGTGGCTGAGACATTCGGAACGTATTCCGAACTGGGTGGAGTGCTCAATCCCGATGGAAAAATGGCAAAAAGACGGGCAAAAAGCAATTTGATATCAAATGGCTTCTTGCCCGTCTTTTGATTCACTTCAATTACAGTGCCTACAGCATGGAAGCTCTTAACTCCTCACCGCTCTTTGCGCTTAAATATGCAGGTGCAATATCAAATACGGTCTTGCATCCGCTCTGTCCTTCCTGCGAGAGACGGTGTGCCGCTCTTGCATATGCAATCAGGACGCTTGCCGTAAACTCAGGGTTGGAATCAAGCTTTAAGCTGTATTCGATTAAGTGCCTGTTCTCTTTTTCCCAGCCGGTCACGCCGCTTCTAAGAACAAAACCGCCATGAGGAATACCGCTGTGGTTTGCCATCAGCTCCTCCTCGCTGATAAAATGTACTGTCGTGTCATAATCCGCAAAATAATTCGGCATGGTCTTGATTTCCTGTTCTACCTTTGCCGCATCTGCGCCCTCCTCCAAGACAACAAAGCACTCTCTTGTGTGCTTTTCTCTTGTCGTAAGCTCCGGATTGCTTCCGGAACGTGCTGCTTCCAGCGCCTTCTCGACAGGAATCGTATATTGCTTTGCATTCTTAACGCCCTCAATGCGGCGGATTGCATCGGAATGTCCCTGACTTACACCTTTACCCCAGAACGTGTAATCCTTTCCCTCCGGTAAAATCGCATTGGCATACAAACGGTTGAGTGAGAACATTCCCGGGTCCCAGCCCACTGAAATAATACCGATGTGTGCGCTTTCCTTTGCTGCGGCATCCACATTTGCAAAGTGCTCAGGAATCCGTGCATGTGTATCAAAGCTGTCGATTACGTTGAAGTACTTCACATACTCCGGTGTCTGCTTTGGTAAATCCGTAGCACTGCCGCCGCATATAATCATAACGTCAATTTTATCCTTCCAGTCTGCCGCATCAGCGATATTGCAAACCTTTGCCGTGTCTGTGAGGATTGATACAGAAGCCGGGTTCCTGCGCGTAAACACTGCCACAAGCTCCATGTCATCATTCTGCCGGATCGCGCACTCAACACCGCGTCCCAAATTTCCATAACCTAATATTCCGATACGTGTACTCATTTCATTTTCTCCTATCTCAAACTTCGTGTTTCGTAAATAAACAGTAACTATCCGGTACCCTCATAGTTACGGGCAAAAATCCATGCAGCCTCCGCTTCGCAGATGGATTTTTGCGGCACTATGCACCGATACTGCATCTTGATATCCTATACAACTACCGTTTCCATAAGCTTTGGCAAGTCTGCAATCGCCTCAAGCGTATAGTCCGGAGCCTTTGCCTCGCCAAAACCGTATTTTGCATAGATAAAGGGGATGCCTGCCACTCTTGCTGACTCCTCGTCTCCTGCGGTATCGCCCACATATACTGCCTTGGTCACTCCGTTTCGCTTCATGATAAGCTTGTTGTTCTCACCTTTGGGAAGCAGATTATTGCCCCAGCATTCAATATCGTCAAAGCAGGCTGAAAGCTTATGTGCCTTGATAAAGCTTTCAATGTAGCCCTTCTGACAATTGCTCACCACAAAAAGCTTGTACTGCTTTTTCAGCTCCATCAAAGTCTCCTCAAGCTTCGGATAAAGCGTCGCACCGTGTTCGCTTAAGTAAGCATTTTCCACCTCACAACATTCGTCCATCAAGGTCTGCTGCTGCGTGGGCGTTGTCCCCGGAAACAACTTTTCTGCAATCTTCGTCATAGGAAGTCCCAGGCATACAGACAGCTCCTCGTCAGTGATTGGCTCCTTTCTGCACTCCGGATGGTTTGCCACCACCTGATTCCATGTGCCGCGTATCTCATCTAACGCGTTCCACATCGTTCCGTCCAAATCAAATAATATCGCTTCTGGTTTCGTCTTTTCCATTTAACAAATCTCCGCTCCTGCGGGCATTGCCTTTTCCGGTGTCACGAGTGCAAGATTTCCGTCCGCATCCTCCGCACATAAAAGCATGCCCTCTGATAATACGCCTGCAAGCTTCGCCGGCTTTAAGTTGACAAGCACCATCACCTTCTTGCCTACCATCTCCTCCGGAGTATAGTACGCCTTGATGCCTGACACAATCTGCTTGACCTGTGAGCCAATCTTAACCTGACTGCACAAAAGCTTTTTCGACTTCGGCACTGCCTCGCAGGCAATAATCTCACCTACCTGAAACTGCATTTTCGCAAAATCCTCATATGTGATTTCTTCCTTGGGCTCGATGTCAATCACCGGCTCCGCGTCCTTTGTCTCCTGCGCCGTACCTGCTTCTGCCTTCTGCTTCTCGGCAAGTTCCGCAACCTTCTGCTCCACTTCCTTCGGGTCAAGGCGCGCAAAGAGAATTTCAGGTGTATCTGTCACCTTTGTGCCGGAGGCATAGATGCCAAATTCCTTTGTTGATTCAAAACCGCGCACCTCACCGTTTAACTGCTTCATAATTCTTTCAGCAGTCTCCGGCATAAACGGCTCAAGCAGTCCTGCGCCAATGGAAATGCTTTCCACAAGGTTGTACATAACCGTCGCAAGTCTGTCCTTCTTCGCATCGTCTTTTGCAAGTATCCAAGGCTCTGTCTCATCAATATATTTGTTGCAGCGCTTAAATAAATTAAAGATTTCGGTGAGTGCATCCGCAACACGAAGCTCGTCCATCTTTGCCTCAACCTTGTCATAGGTTCCTGTGACAACTGCCTTTAAGTCCTCGTCGACTGCCTCTGCTGCGCCCTTGTTCTCCACTACGCCGCCAAAGTATTTATTGCTCATGGATATCGTTCTGTTTACAAGATTTCCAAGTGTATTTGCAAGATCAGAGTTAAGCCGCTCAACCATCAAATCCCATGTAATCGAGCCATCATTTTCAAACGGCATCTCGTGAAGCACAAAATATCTCACGGCATCGACGCCGAACAAATCAACAAGGTCGTCCGCGTACATGATATTTCCCTTTGACTTGCTCATCTTATCATTGTTCTGCAGCAGCCATGGATGACCAAATACCTGATGCGGAAGCTCCTCGCCAAGCGCCATCAGGAATATCGGCCAGTAAATCGTATGGAAGCGAATGATATCCTTTCCAATCAGATGTAAGTCAGCAGGCCAGAGCTTCTTGTACTGCTCCGTGCTGTTTCCGTCTGCGTCATAGCCGATACCTGTAATATAATTTGTCAAGGCATCAAGCCACACATATATGACATGCTTGTCATCAAAATCCACCGGAATTCCCCACTTAAACGAGGTACGTGACACGCATAAATCCTGCAGGCCCGGAAGCAGGAAATTGTTCATCATCTCATTTTTGCGCGATACCGGCTGGATAAACTCCGGATGCTTGTTGATATGGTCAATCAGCCTGTCGGCATACTTGCTCATTTTAAAGAAATATGCTTCCTCCTTTGCAGGTTTTACTTCACGTCCGCAGTCAGGGCACTTGCCGTCCTTTAGCTGGGACTCTGTCCAGAAGGATTCGCAGGGCGTACAGTACATGCCTTCATAAGCGCCCTTATAAATATCACCCTGATCGTACAAACGCTTAAAAATCTTTTGTACCTGCTTCTCATGAAAATCATCTGTAGTACGGATAAATTTGTCATAAGAAATATTGAGCAAATCGCAAAGCCCCCTGATAACGCCTGCCACATTGTCCACAAACTCCTTGGGCGTCACGCCTGCCTCGGCCGCCTTTAACTCAATCTTTTGTCCGTGCTCGTCCGTACCTGTCTGAAAAAAGACATCATAGCCGTCTTTTCTTTTATAACGGGCTATGCTGTCAGCCAGCACGATTTCATAATTATTTCCGATATGCGGCTTGCCTGATGTATATGCAATTGCCGTAGTAATATAATATTTTCCTTTGTTTTGCATTGATTGCCATCGCCTTTCTTATCATTTTATGCAGAATCCAAATCTTCGGCTCTGAATCGCTGCCTCGAATACCTATAATTTACCATAATCAAAAGGCTTTGTAAATGCCAAAGGTTTCTCTGTTGAAGGAAAAGAGCAGCAGTTCAGCCTTTTATGCATTTATATCCGGACGAAAACGGCAGAGAGTATCCCTCCGGCTGCCATTGGTTGCGAATGGGAATTTCCTAATACGATGAATCAAGGTTTTCTAATGAGCACGGAGCCGGCTCGAGTCGGCATCCATGCCTCCGTCTCGCCTAAATTTGCCTCCATGCAAATTTACTCCTGCTAAAGCATCATCGTATAAGGAAATATCACCATTCTCCACTGAGGCATTCTACGGGATACTCTCTGCCGTTTTCTGTTCAGTGAAACCATAAAATGGCGCAATTGTCAATACACAGAAGGTCGGCAGTCTTATGCCGGAACAGACTGGCGGAGAATGCTGACATTTTCTTATGGGTGATTCGATATATCAGCAAAAATCCGCACGGACGCGGATTTAGGACGAAACGCGTCCATGGACGGCGCGTAGAGTCCGGTCGCGGACGCATTCTAAGACTTTGGCATCACCCATTAGAAAATTCGCATTTGGAGTCCAATTGCCTGTTCCGGCATAAGACTGCCGACCTTCGTCCTGACTAAAATAATCCACACGGCTGAACTGTTACAGAAAAGGCGCTGCATGGCTTCACAATTTACCGCGCGGTAAATCCTGTGTCATCAATCATGATAGCTCCCAGTCTGTTTACTTCCTCTGCCATGCCGGAGCTTGCAGCAATTACTACAAGCCTTGTCTGTAATTTTATGACACGTCTGTCATTTTCTTTTCGAATCTCCTCGAAGCTCATTCCTGAATATTCATAAAGTAAAAGCATCAGCTTTGCCGCATTAATTGTCGTGTCATCTCCTACCGCAATTACCGTATCGGCATTCATCTCCTTTGCCAGCGCCACCTCCGACATCAACTCTGCAAATGCGGGTTTTTTCCCCATATCACGGTTTACAATATAGTTTGTCTCTTTTTTGCTTAATATATCCTCTATTTTTTTCACTGCATTTTGGGCAAATGCTGTCCTGCTGTCCGCAATCACAACAGCATTTTTCACAGACAGCTTCTCCAGATAATCCAAAGCTCCTCCTCCACACGATATTGCTGATTTTATCAATACGGATTGTTTCACGTTTCCTGCCTCCTTATAATAATAATGTAAAAAACGAGCGCATTATCCCTAAAGATAACACCCTCGTTTTCTCTACTCCCTGTTTTCATGATGTTCATTATTTGATGTAAATATATGACGCTTTTAAGGTTATACTAGTATGATCCACGTTAATTAGCGATATGTTTCGCGCAGGATAAATTTTCATTCTACAAGGCGGAGGAATGAGGCGATGCGGTGGCATCGTCGATTGACGACAACGCAGTAGATGGAAATTTAGACAAGCGAAACATGCTGCTAATTAAAGTGGATCATACTAGCTTAATTGCCGTGGTGCTCGCATAGATCAGCGGCGCCTTGTGCTGGAAAAATACCGTACCGTCTGCCGGAGCGACAAGCTGTTCAAGCACCATACCCTCATAGGGGTCTGTAATCTCGGCAAGAAGCTGTCCCTTGCACACCTCCTCACCGATATCAACCTTGTTTTCATAAATTCCTGCCTCCCTGCACCGGACGGAAAGCAGGTTGTCATCGCACAGCACCCGTGAGTTGTAATGATACCCCCCATTGACGCTGCTGTGCAGGATTCCTTCTTTGTTCAACATCTGCTCGATGCCCTTTACGGCATCTGCCGCACTTTTCGCATCTATCTCATCGGTATCTGTCGTGTACACGCTGAATGCCCTCGTCTCCCATATCTGCCAGTTATAGTTGAGTGTAGTCGTGTCAAAGGGACGCGTATTTCGTCTAATCACATACGGAAACTCAAATTTCTTCGCGGTTTCAATATCTTCAAATCCCGTCTGCATCATTCTGATATGCGGAAGAAATCTTCCCGACATATAATTAGAAGCAAACTGTATGCCTATCCCGTAATCCTTGATGACCTCAAAGATACCTGCCGCAATACGCTGTGTCGTCTCACCCTCATTATAACCCGGAAACATTCTGTTGATGTCCGTATTGTCTGTAGGCCAGAAGCGTTTGCCGATATTCATGGAATATGTATTGACACAGGGAAGGACGAGAATGCTTTTTCCCTCCACAATTCTGTTTTGCTGTTCCAGCTTTTTTAATCTCTGTATCAGTTTATTACATGTAAACATCTGCTGTATTTCATTTCCACGCAGACTGCCCACCACGCAGACCGATTTCTCTCCCTCTCCAAACTCATAGCCTGTCACCTGCATCGGTTCTCTGTACAATGCATTTAACTCATAAATTATTTTCCTGTTCATATCCGTACTCTTTCCTATATATATTAATAACTATATCCTCAGAAGCCGGCCCACAAGCGAACCTTCATCCACAATCGGATATTCTCTGATGGTAAAAAGGATTCCTTTCTCAGGAGTCACAATCTCAGCCAGTATATCACCAGTCAGGGGATTGACAATATTTCCGACCCTGTCGCCCTTTTCCAGTCTTGTCCAATGCTTTGCTGCAGGCACAAAGATACCTGCTTTGGGCGCATTGAAAAAGACGACGCCGTCTGTCCTGTTCTCCACGAGCGGTTCCCTTACAGGCTTTACCTCACCCTGCCAGATGCCAAGCTCTTTCATGGTGTTCATCAATCCGTCCACAAGCTGTTCACAATAACCCTTCGTAATACGCATACCCACGCCCGCCTCGACTACAAGTGTAGGCGTAGCCCTGCTGTTAAGACTATAGGCGAGTGTGGACTCGAGCACCGTACTGGAAGCATGCACCCACACAAAGTCCACATTCATATGCCGCGCAAGCGGCACAAGCGTGTCCTCGTTAAGCTCATTGATGCGAATCTGCGGTATCTCCGTGAGATAAATATTACTTGCATGAATATCCACGACAAGGTCTGCCCCTGACAATTCTTCAATAATTTTATATGCTACGTATTCTGTCATCGCGCCGTCTTTACTTCCCGGAAAAATCCTGTTCATATCCAGATCAAAACCAGGGATTCCTCTTGTCACAGAGTCAATTCCCATCGGATTCATGGCAGGATAGACGTCCACAATGCCTGTGAGCGCTTCAGGATTTTCCCTGATGCGCCTTATCAGCTCATAGCAGACATATTGCCCCTCCAGCTCATCACCGTGTATTCCCGTAACGATGCAGATACGCTTGTTGGTATTGGAAGCGCTGTCTGCCGGAAGCAGCCGGTTCCGCTTGATTTTCAGAGATTCGCCTATCGGCAGTTTTACCTGACATACATCGCTTATCTGAGATATTATTTCCTGTGACATTTCTATCTTCCTGCTGTAACATTCCGTACCTTCATGACCACGAACGCCAAGCCATGCACAACCGCTTTGCGGCAGCTTGATGCCTGACCTGACACAATCAATGCATTTTCACACACTTTGCAGTGAGTGCGCAGTGCTGTACGGAACAGTTACTTCCTTTCTTATATATAATTTATGTGTATTCAGATATCGGTTTACAAGGCTTATTCCTCCTGCACGACCACGCGGACAATCTGTGTCTGTGTTCCAAGTCCCTGAAACACGCCGCGGTTGACGATACAGTCCTGATAATCCCTGCCGTGTGATATTTTGACATAAGTGTCATCTACCACTCTGTCATTGGTGGGGTCCATTCCGTACCATTTGCCGTTCACGCACACCTCGACCCACGCATGGGAGTAACCTTCCCCCTGCATCATTCCGACCACATACCTGCTCGGAATATCCGACATTCTGCACAGCGTAATCATAATATGAGCGTAATCCTGACATACGCCCTGTCCTCCCATGAGAGCCTCCTCCGCTGTCGTGCGTATGTCTGTTACGCCCTGTACATATTTCATATCCTGATAAAGCTGATGCAGGAGCCTTTCGGCAAAGGCAAGCGCATCCTCGCCTTCCCTCCGCCCGTGCATCCGATAATACGCCTTCAAATGATTGCCTGCCCTTGTATATAAAGACGGAAAACGATAGGAGGCAAGCTCCAATAACGGCTTGTGATTTGTGACACAAGTGTCATTTTTGACATGTGCCTCCCCCTTTACTGATACAAGGAACCGGCTGTGCGCCTGCTCGATATTTCCATATACATATTGATTTCCAAAGGCATCTGTACCCGTGTTCAGTCTACAGTCCGGACTTACCTTAATGCTGCACTCCGCTATCCTCTGTCTTTCGTCAGACTGCGGTATCATGCGCAGCGTAAACTGATGCTTCTGCACCGGCTCTGAGAAATCAAGCTCCATACTATAGCTGAACCGCAATATTCTTTCTGCCTGCATCGTCTTATCAGCCTCCGTTTAGCCGCCACTTCCTTCTGCTTTTCATTTTAAATCAGAAGGAAACAGCAGTCTGATTATACCTGCACAAGCTCCTCCACCTGCTTCACAATACTGTGATAGTCAATCGCTGTATTGTCGTCAATCTCCTCTATGAGTGTCCTTAGCTGCTCCAGACATGATTTGTCATAGTCCATGCCGCTTCGAATCAGCCTTGTCTCCATGCGGTGAAACTCTCTTTTCAGCTCCTTAGAGCCAATCTTTAATCTTCCGTACAGGTCAATCCGCTCTATCCGTTTGCCTGTCTTGATGATATTTCTGGTTGTTTCACTGTCAATAAAATCATCTGCAATTCCCCAGAAAGCGAGAATGTTATCCTCCACATTCTGCAGCTCTAAAAGCGGCGCCCTTGATATCTTAGCCTTATTGATGGCATAGATGGCAAGCTGTATGTAGGATAATGTCTCACTTCCAATCTCCTCCCGAAGCACGATGGCATTGTCATATGCGCGCATCAGGTTGCTGAGTATGGAGTTCGGGTCATTTTCATCAAAGCCGTATCTGGCATTGAAATCCTCTTTGTCGCTGTAAATATTCGGTATCTCAAGCATTTTGCAAAAGCCGCCGTAGTTATCGCCGATATCATCAATCATATCATCATAGCACTTCGAATAGAGCCTGATTGTCGTATATACCCGTTCCGAGTATCTGCCAAGCCAATACAGCCTGTTGGTCTGTTCTAACGAGATAATACCCATGTGTCCTTAAAACCTCCTCCTTGTGATGAGTTCACGATAAACGAATCCGGATTGCGTGAAAATCTGGTCAGACCGCTCTTCCATACATAAGGTTCATCTGCCATCAGCACGAACGCACGCAAATCCGCCTTTCTTGCCACAACATCACCGTTATCCTGAATATCCAAATCCTGAAAATCAATAACCTCCTGAGCGATAAATCGCCTTGGCTCCTTTTTGAGCAGCGCGATAAACTGCTCCTTCTGTTCCCTGGTCATACTGCTGCCGAACACGACTCCGTATCCGCCTGCCTCTGCCACATCTTTCAGCACAAGACTGTCAAAATGTTCCAGCACATACGCCATATCCTCCTCATAAAACGGCAGATAGGTCGGTGCATTGGACAATACCGGTTCTTCGCCAAGATAGTACCGTATCATCTTCGGCACGAAATAATAGATGCCCTTGTCATCTGCAATACCGTTTCCGGGTGCATTTAACAGCGCTACATTTCCCTTCGCATACACATCAAAAATATGCGGTATGCCAATCACGGACTCCGGATTAAAGTTCATGGGATCAAGATACTCGTCGGAAATTCTGCGGTACACTGCTCCCACGCGCTCCTTCTTTCCCCTGTAATCCACATAGTAGAGCTTATCATCTTCCACAATCAATTCGCTTCCGTTGACCAGATGCGCACCTGTCTTCTCTGCAAGATAAGAATGTTCAAAATAAGCTGCATTGTATCTGCCAGGCGTCAAAATGACGGTATGTCCTTCCACATTCACATTGTCCATCGTCTTTCTCAACAGACTTGCGTAATTCCGGTTGTCCTCAAGCTGATTGTCACGGAAGGTCTTGGGGCTGCTCCGCCTGCACAAATCTCTTGCAATCATCGGATACGAGGCTCCTGACGGAACACGCAGATTATCTTCGAGAATGTACCACTCGTCATTTTTTCCTTTTACAAGGTCAATACCCGAGATATGCGAGTAAATCTTTTTCACCGGAGTTACACCCTCACATTCCGGCATATAGCCGCTTGATGCAAAGATAAAATCCTCGGGTATGACTTTATCCTTTACAATCTTCTTATCGTGATAAATGTCATCAAGGAACATGTTGAGCGCAAGTACTCTTTGCTTCAAGCCTCTTTCAAGGTAATCAAATTCCTCCTTCTGTATCACCCGCGGTATCGCATCAAAGGGGAATAACTGCTCCTTAAATGTGTTATTTTTGTAGATACCGAATTTCACTCCGTATCTGGCTAACAGCCTGTTTACATTTTCCGTGTTGTCAAGCAAATCCATCTCATACATACGCTCACGCACCTTTCCTAATGCAGCAGTTTGGATACATTTAAACTGCTGCTTCCAATTACCTGCCCCTCACAGGAGACAATCGAGCGAGGGAATCCCCTTCTCCCTACTCGCCGCACCGGGCACCCGTCAGCTTTGCTGACAATCTTCCTTTGGGTTCCCATGCGCAAAAAAAGGCGCTCTGCTTAACGCAGAACGCCTTTGTTCAAACTACGAATATACTATTAGTTTACTCTAATCTGCGCGTTTGTCAATAAATTCTTTCAATTTTTTTCAATTTATTGTAACAGTTCAGCTTTATGGATTATTTTAGCTAGGACGAAGGGCGGCAGTCCGATACTGGTACAGGCAATCGGACTCCAAATGCGAATTTTCTAATGGGTGATGCCAAAGTCTTTGAATGCGTCCGCGACCGGACTCTACGCGCCGTCCATGGACGCGTTTCGTCCTAAATCCGCGTCCATGCGGATTTTCACTGATGCATCGAATCACCCATAAGAAAATGTCAGCATTCTCCGCCAGCCTGTTCCGGTATC
>JAGAQJ010000033.1 GCA_017622845.1 Lachnospiraceae bacterium
AACGGAGATATTCATAATCTCCATCGTTGAGTATGAGTGTTGATGATTTTCTTGGCATAATGGCAACCTCTCTTTCAAATGATAATACCATTATACACCATAACTTTATTTGTGTCAGTTATTTATTTTCTTTTGTACTAGTATCAAGTCATCCAGAACCACTTCGTGGTGACTTGATGCCTAACACAATTTACGTATTCTCACGCACTCCGCAGCTAGTGCTGTACTGAACAATTACAATCTATCCACTATTTATTAAGCCAAAATCCTTGCCTAATGTCAACCCTAATTTTCAAGGTACACAAAAAAGCGTGTAACAGTTCAGGCTTATGGATTATTTTAGCTGAAACGAAGGACGGCAGAACCGTTAAAAAGCATTCAGCGGATTTGGATATAGCAGCTATAATCCGGCAGCTCCTCGCCGCGCGACTTTAGCTGGCTCTCATACTCCTCATCATATTTTCCATAAAAATAAAGCTCCAGAAACGTTTTAAAATCAGGAATCTTTTTCTCTCCGTTTACCACGCCGTTTTCATCAATATACCCTGCTGCTTCCCAGTCAAATACTGTCTGGTCAAAACTGCACATCTGCCATGTCTCAGGTTCGCTTTCCCGAACCTCCTTCCGGCTCAGATCAATGCACAGAGGACCATCCCACTCGCCTATGGGCAAAAATTTCCTGACTTTATCCAGTCCCAGGTTCACAAGTTCACTGTCCGTACAAATACTTCGGAAGCTTTCCATCAGACCATAAAGGTTCTTAAGCGGTTCCTCCTTTGGAAGCGGCAATAGTTCAATCCACCACAAGCCCTTTTCGCTCCCTGCTTCCGTATGTTCCATACCATCCACGGGTATCGGCGCACAAATTACGGAAAAATCATAACAATATGTTTTGAGATACGTTCTGAAAAGAGACGGAAGCTCTATATCAAATATCCTCTCGAATTTATTGAGTTCTGCATCTGTCACTGTAGAAGGAGTAAACATGTTTTCCCTGGCTACTCCTCTGTCAATTAATGCCTGAAAAGCTCCTTTTACGAATTTTTCTTCCTCTGCCTGTGTCATATCCATTTCCTCTTTTATCCATGTTAGTATTTTTTATGTTAAAACTTTTCCATAGCGTCTGTAAGTGTGCCTTGACTTCATTTATCCGAACGTTTTTTAATATACCATACCCGGAATTGCTTTTGGCGAAAATGGCGAAATCCGTATCGGAAATGGCGAAATCCGTTGTTTTTTTATCCGTACAATGCTCTTAATCTGCAAGAGAAAAAAACAGCCCTCAAATCAGGAACTTTAGTTCTGATTTTAAGAGCTGTCATGACAGTTCAGCCTTATGGCTTCCTGTTACAAGCTGCCTTTCACTGCGGCATACAGAATTATTTTGACATCAAATAAACAGGCCTCGTCATTTATCTCTATGCTGCCATTATATTTTTCCGCAATTTTTTCAACATTTCTGATTCCCATACCATGAATCTGCGACGCGTCTGTCCTGTCATAGTCTTTTGTTGACAAATACTTTCCATCCGCTTTCAGTAATTTTCCCCTATAACTGTTTTTTATATGAATCAATACGATTCCACGCTGATATGCTATTTTAAGATATAAAAGCCTTTCCTCAGAATCCTTCGCCGCACGTATGGCATTATCCAACAGATTCCCCAAAATGATATTCCAATCAAAGGACGAAATATCCAGCTCACAAGGCACGCTTACTTTACATCTGACATCACGCAGTTCGCTTTTTGCCTTGTCAAGCATCAGGTTGAGCAGACTGTCTATGTCCGCGTTACCGCTGCTTGCATACTCTTTCTCATTGGTCATATACATCTGCATGTTTTGGATATATGCTTTGATATCCTCAGGTCTGTTTCCCTCTGCCATCATCATAATTTCATTGAGATGATGCTTCAAGTCGTGCCGAAGTCCTCTAACCCTCTCCTCCGACTTCATAAGCACATCCAACTGGTTGGAATAACTCTCCAGCTGCCTTTCGACAATCGCATTTTCCTCAAGCCTGATATAAGCGCCTACCAGCTCATCACAGATATAGAATACAATCAGATTCAGAAGAACCAGACCAATACTGATTGTAATTCCCACAAACCTGTTATCCATGCCGGAAGCAATCAATACAAATAATATCAAGACACTGATAACAGGTAAAAAAATCAGCAAATCCCAATTCCGAAAGGAATATTCCTCCCGCATATTTTTGATACTGAATTTTTCTACGATACGCTCGCACAGAAACATCAGTAAAAATGAGATATACCATTCTTCTGTACTGTAGCCGCCGTCTAATCTGTAATCATACAAGAGAAATGACGCAGCCGCCGCACAGAGCATATTCATGCCTATGATCAGGCAGGCTGCAAGCAACTTTTTCCCCTGCTTTCCCATATAAATCTGCGCAAGTAAATAAATGAGCACACTATTGGCTGCCACATTGATGAGAAAGGTATCGTCAAACAGGCTGATTAGATATCCTGCTGCAAAATAAATAATATAGGAAATCAGCTCCTTTTTTCTCTCCACCTGCGCCGCATCAAAGAAACAGTGCATATACCTGTATACAATGTATCCGATTCCAATCTGTACTAACAACATTTAATCCTTCTGTCCCCATGCATAATCCATGATATGTTTCCTGACTATTTTGCGGTAAGGCTGGCTGATGTTCAGCAGAATATCGCCTCTCATTCTTACCGTTTCATAGCTGCACTCGTTCATGTGGTCCATATTAATAATGTAAGACTGATGAATTTGGATAAAGCATTCCGGCACTTGTTCAATAATTTCCTTAATTTTTCCTGTAAACTGTATATCGGAATCCAGCGTCACCATATGAATCTTTTTATTTTCACTGCAGAAATACACAATGTTTTTATATGGTATTTTGCAGTTATAGCCGTTTGCCCTGTATTCAAAGACCTTATTGTTGCGGTTGTACAGACGCAGGGCTTCATCAATCGTGTCATTGATATCCTGCGCGCTGATTGGCTTTATCAGAAAGTCTATCGGATGGATTTTAAAAAGTTCCAAAGCATAGCTGCTCTTTGAGGAAATATAAGCAATGCTGATATCCGGATTTTCCAGCTCGTTTCTGATTAATTTCCCAATTTGTATACCGTCAGTGGATACCAGCTCTATATCAAGAAACAACAAATCAATCATTGTTTTTTTGACAAGGTCTGCATAAAGCGCTTCCCCTGTATACCACACAGAAATTTCTATCTCCAGCTTATTTCTTTTACCATAATCCTGTATCATATTCACTATCTGAGCACAAGTCTCATGCTCATCATCGCAAATACCTATGTTGTACATCTAAACCATGCCTTTCATTATCTTAATTCTATCTCAATTTTTTTGCATTAATTTTTACAACCGGGCGGATTCCGAAGCCTTCCACGCCGACCTCCATTTTGCGCAGCAAATCTGACCTGCTGCCGTTATCTACCAGATAGCCCTTGCTGGATTTATCCGGCACCGGCTCTCTCAGCCACCATAAATATGCATCGACCCCGAAATCCAGAGAAAATATCGTATACCATGAAGTCTCATCCTGCTCAAGCGCCTTTTGTGTCGGTTTTGCGTACACACTGACGTTTGCCTTGCCCAGCAGTTCCAGCTCATCCTTTGAGAGCAGCCAGACCAGGTCCGTGCTCTCTATCGGTTCCCTGCCGAGTGCATTGCTGTTTGTAAGATTTTGTGTCGGAAGGATTATCGCCTTTTCCTGTTTCGTAAAACCTGTCAGAAATCCCGGCTCATCCGCATACCCGTTTTTCATTTCCGACATAGAGCCTGTAACGGGTCCTATGCCGTCATATATAACAAATTCCTCGTCTGAGTTGAGCCACGTCCTGATATCGGACTCAGCCCAGCAGCTATTTCCGCGCACGTACGCCTGAAGCTCCAAATCGCGGTCTGCCTCTGTCTCATAAAGGCTCCAATAGTCATTTCCTTCGTCATCCATATTGTACCGTCCGCTGTCAGCGGCATTAAACGCCTTAAACGTCAAAATATCCTCGGAAATCAGCAGTGTCTCTCCGCTCTTCTGCGCCTGAAGCACGCGCCACACAATCGGCTCTCCCAGATATGTTCCAAATTCGACACGGTCGCCTTCCACAAGCTTCACCTTCGTATCGCGCTCATGTAAAAACAGAAAAACGCATAAACCTGCAACTGCCGCAAGCTCTATGAACTCAAGCATTCTTTTCCGTCTGTCCTTGCGATTGCGGCTGTGTGCGCTATCCTGTGTCAGCTTCTGCTTTTGCTCTTCTTTTTCCTCATCACTGTTTTCTTCTGTATTCTGAATGTGCTCAGGTCTTTTCACATCATTATCTGCATTTTTACTGACAAGCCGCTGATTTGAACAAATTCCTTTCTTAGCTTTCCCATCGTACTTCTTAATCAAGTTTAACCTCCGCTGTGCTGAAAACATCGCACGAATTAAATGTAATACCGCCACCCTATTATTTTACTATCATATGTACCTGTTGTCCAACCCAAACTCACAACAAAATATACACAAATGTTTAGTTTTTTCTCTGTACAGGTCTGTGTATAACAAAAACAGCAGCCCTCCCAAAACGAAGGTCTGCTGTTTCTAAGCAACTATATTATCGCAATACTTTATTTAAGACAGCATCTTCCATCACAACACGCTTTGCAGCATCACGATACTGTTCCTCGTGAAGATAGGTATGACGGTGCGGTTTTATCGCCGGAGCCATATCAATTGCCTTGCAAAAATCTTCCTTTTTCATGCCGAGTGACGCTGCATAATCCCAAAAGCCTGTCTCGGTAAGCACCGTATTAACACGCACATATCTGTGGTCATGGACAACACTCATGATGTACGTAGCGATGCCAACCTGTATTCCATGAAGCTGCGGTGTCTCCAGAAGCTTATCCAGTGCATGCGAGATGAGATGCTCGCTGCCGCTGGTCGGTGCACTGCTTCCTGCAATTTCATTTGCAATGCCGCTCATAGACAGGGAATCAAGAAGCTCTTTTAAGAAAATCTCATCTTTAATACTCTGATACGGCGTCCTCACAAAGCTGTTCACTGCCTTTTTCGCAATCATCACCGCAAAGTCATTAATCTGTGTGCATCCATGATTTGCCTCGAACACCCAGTCATAAATTGCCGTAATTTTGGAAACCATATCACCGATTCCCGAATAGATGAATTTCTCAGGTGCAGTGCGGATTACCTCTGTATCCACGATAATGCCGTAAGCAAGCTTTGCTGGAACAGAAGTTCTTCTCCCCTCCACAATCAGAGAGGCGCTGGCACTGGAAAAACCGTCGCTTGAGCTTGAGGTTGGTACGCTGATAAAAGGAAGATTCTTAAGAAATGCCGCATATTTGCCGGCATCAATCACCTTTCCTCCGCCTATCGCAATCACGGCCTGCGTCTTATTTGGCATGGCAAACGCCATCTGTATGATATCATCAATCACCACCGTATCGATCTCGCGGTACTCAAGCACATGGATTCCCTCTGACTTTAATGAATCCATGACTTTCGTGCCGAACAACTCAATCAAACCGTTTCCAAAATAAATCACGACTTGGCGAAAGGCGGCCTCCTTCATATACGTACCAATACTGTCAAGTGCTCCCTTTCCTACCTTCAATATCGCAGGAATTTCTATACTGCTTGCATTTCTCATCAGGTTTTACTCCTTCCATCTCTATCTATTCACACGGACAGGCAAGCTCAAACATTGCCTCACAGGCATGATGCAAAAGCTGCGCCTGCTTTGTGTCTGCAAGCTTGTAATAAACCTCTTTTCCCTCACGTCTGCTTATAATCAATCCACTCTTTTTGAGAAGCTTCAGATGATGCGACACAGCCGGGTCGCTCATATCCATCGCCGCCGAGATATTGCTCACGCACTCCTCACAGTGGCAAAGAAGCCACAAAATTCTCAGTCTGCTTCCGTCACTGACCTGTTTAAACATGTCTGCCGCCTGTGCACATGCCTCAGCATCCGGCATCTTTTCCAACACCCGTTCTACATTCTGCCCATGATCATGCGGGAGTCTTGTATTTTCCATCTGATATTCCTCTCCTTTTCCTATTCGTATTATGATATCAGGGTCAGAAGGTCATATTTGGCATGCTTGCATGTCAATATATGACTTTGAGACCCACAAAACACCGAAAAGCAGCCATTTTTCGCAGAAAAATGAGCGAATTTGAGGTGTTTTAGGATTGCAGGAGCACTAAGTGCGCAGCAATCCGCAGATATCATGGGGGCAAAATACCTTTTGACCCCAACATCATATTATTATATACTATAAAAAAATCTGAGGAAAAAGTCAAAGCAAATCCTTTTGTTATTTTATTTTCAAGTAACAGTTCAGCCTTCGGCTTCCTGTTACAGGACTCTATTTTAGCCAGGACGAAGGGCAGCAGTCCTATGCTGGGACAGGCAATTGGACTCCAAATGCGAATTTTCTAATGGGTGATGATAAAAGCTTTCAAAACCGTCCGTGACCGGACTCTACGCGCCGTCCATGGACGCGTTTCGTCCTAAATCCGCGTCCATGCGGATTTTCACTGTTGTATCAAATCACCCATTAGAAAATGTCAGCATTCTCCGCCAGCCTGTCCCAACATAGGACTGCAGCCCTTCTGTGTACTGACAACTGTTTCATTTTCGGTTTCAATGAACAGAAAACGGCAGATAGTATCCTGTAGGCTGCCTCGGTGGAGAATGGTGATATTTCCTTATACGATGATAGATACTCAGGAGTAAATTTGCACGGAAGCAAATTTAGGCGAGATGGAGGCATGGATGCCGACTCGAGCCGGCTCCTGCCTCATTAGAAAGCCTTGATTCATCGTATTAGGAAATTCCCATTCGGAACCAATGGCAGCCAGAGGGATACTATCTGCCGTTTTCGTCCGGACAGGAATGCATAAAAGGCTGAACGGTTACATTTTCAATGCTCTTGTGGCATTGATTACCGCAATAATCATAACTCCTACATCGGCAAAGATTGCCCACCACATATTGACAAAGCCGACCGCTCCAAGTCCAAGACAGGCAAGCTTGACAGCAAGTGCAAAGACAATGTTCTGATGCACAATGCGAAGCGTTTTTCTTGATATCTTCATCGCTGTTGCAATCTTGACAGGGTCGTCATCCATCAGCACAACATCTGCTGCCTCAATCGCTGCATCAGAGCCAAGCGCACCCATCGCAATGCCGATATCTGCTCTGGAAAGTACAGGCGCATCGTTAATACCGTCTCCTACAAAGGCAAGCTTCTCCTTTTCTGACTTTACTGCCAAGAGCTTCTCAACCTCAGAAACCTTATCTGCCGGAAGCAGCTCACTCTTAACCACATCTACGCCAAGCTCTGCCGCTACTGCCTCTGCCACCGGCTTTGCATCCCCTGTCAGCATAATGACCTGTTTCACGCCTGCTGCCTTTAAGTCTGCAATCGCTTCCTTCGCATTTGGTTTGACAATATCCGATATCAGAATATAGCCTGCATATCCGCCGTCAACCGCTACATGCACTTCTGTTCCTGCCTTCTGCGGTATCGTGTAAGGAATATCCAGCTTTTTCATCAGCTTTACATTTCCCACTGCTACCTTCCTTCCATCAACCACAGCCGATACGCCATGTCCGCTGATTTCCTCGATATCTGTCACTCTCGCCGTATCAATCTGCTTTCCATACGCTTCCTTTAGGCTCTTGCTGATCGGATGATTGGAATAGCTCTCCGCATATGCAGCCAGCTCAAGTAATTCTTCATTGGAAATTCCATTTGCAGGCTCAATACATGTCACCTCAAAGACACCTTTTGTCAGCGTACCTGTCTTATCACATACCACATACTTTGTCTCGGAAAGCGCCTCAAGATAATTAGAGCCTTTCACCAGCACACCCTTTGCGGAAGCACCGCCGATGCCTCCAAAAAAGCTTAATGGAATAGATATCACAAGCGCACAGGGACAACTGATAACAAGTGTCGTCAATGCCCGTATAATCCACTGCGGCCAATTGGCAGGATTTCCGATGATAAGATTTGCCACAGGCGGCAAAATGGCAAGCGCAAGCGCACCGATACATACTGCTGGTGTATAATACTTTGCAAATCGGGTAATAAAATTCTCAGATCTGGACTTCTTCATGCTGGAATTTTCTACTAAATCCAATATTTTGGAAACTGTCGACTCACCAAATTCCTTCGTTGTTTCTATGCGGAGCAGTCCTGACAGATTAACACAGCCGCTAATGACCTCGTCACCCTCTCTGACTTCTCTCGGAAGACTCTCTCCTGTCAGTGCGCTTGTGTTGAGTGTGGAGCTTCCGCTCACAATTTTTCCATCAATAGGAACCTTCTCCCCAGGCTGTACAACAATAATTGTTCCAATCTCTACATCATCCGGGTCAACCTGCTCCAGCTCCCCGTCCTGCTCAATATTGGCATAATCCGGTCTGATATCCATCAGTGACGATATGTTTCTGCGGCTTTTCCCCACCGCATAACTCTGGAACAGCTCGCCAACCTGATAAAAAAGCATAACGGCTGTGCCTTCTACATATTCTCCAAGGATAATTGCACCCACTGTTGCTATCGCCATCAGGAAATTTTCGTCAAACACCTGCCCGTTGACAATGCCAAGACCTGCCTTTTTCAATATATCATACCCAATAACCAGGTATGGAATCAAAAACAAACCTAACCGCACATATTGATTTTCGACCGGTATCAGGCTGAATATACAAACCAATATGGCAGATATGATAATTCGAATCAATACTTTCTTTTGCTTTTTTGTCATCTCTATCCCTCCAGTCCGAAATAATCGCACTTTATCAGGCTTTCCTTCAGCAGCCGCGCCAGTGTACCCATCGTCTCCTTCCTCCGCCTTGCCAATGAACAATTATTCTGCGGAGTTTCGCCAGATATCTATGGGTCAGTACACCGGCGCGGTCTGTTGCATCTATGTGCCGGTTCCTATAAAAAGATTTCGCAGTCGGACTCAACCTTTTTACAGTTTTTTAATACCTCAGCCATCACAGCCGACTCGTCAGCTCCCTCCTCAAACTCAACCTTCATTTTCTGCGGCATAAATGCGACAGTTGCTTCCTTCACTCCTGCTGTTTTGTTGGCAGCCTCCTCCATTTTTGCAGCGCATGCAGCGCAGTCTACCTCGATTTTGTAAGTCTTTTTCATCATGATGCTTCCTTTCTTTTATTAATAAATTTATCATAACGATTCAGTACCCTCATAGTTACGAGCATCAAGTCATGCAAAACCACTTCGTGGTAACTTGATGCCTGACGCAATTTACGCATTCTCACGCACTCCGCAGCAAATGTGCAGTGCTGTACTGAACAATTACAATTTATCTACTCTAATACATGCTCCATTCCTATGCGGATAATCCCGGATACGTGCTCGTCAGCAATCGAATAATAAATACTCTTGCCTTCACGCTTTGTCCTGACAAGCTTGCTTTGCTTCAAAAGCGCTAACTGGTGGCTTACCCCTGACTGCGTCATATTTAACTGTTCAGCGATATCACCCACACACATTTCTTCGTTATCCATCAGAGCAAAAAGAATGGTAAGTCTGGTGAAATCCCCAAATATCTTAAATACTGCTGCCAAATCCTGCATTGTCTCTGTTGTGATTTTTGTGTCTTTCACGTTGTCACTCCCTTTCTTATATGAACATTTAAACACATATTTAATCGTATGTCAATAGAATATTTTTATTTTTCCAAAAATAAGTAACAGTTCAGCTTTACGGATGATTTTGCCAGGACGAAGGTCGGCAGTCCTATGCCGTGACAGGCAATTGGACTCCGAATGCGAATTTTCTAATGTATGATGCCAAAGTCTTTGAAAATATGTCCGCGACCGGACTCTACGCGCCGTCCATGGACGCGTTTCGTCCTAAATCCGCGTCCGTGCGGATTTACGCTGATGCATTGAATCACCCATAAGAAAATGTCAGCATTCTCCGCCAGCCTGTTCCGGCATAGGACTGCCGACCTTCTGTGTACTGACAACTGTTCCATTTTATGGTTTCACTGAACAGAAAACGGAAGCCGGAGGGATACTATCTGCCGTTTTCGTCCGGATAGGAATACATAAAAGGCTAAACTGTTACAAAACAATACCCTTAGTTTACAAGGTGTGTGTTCCTTTGTGAACTAAGGGTAGGTCAGCTATATTCTTTTCTGCAAATTACAGCAGCTCCAGCATTTCCTCCACATTTTTCCTGCCGAATACTACCTTTTCGTCATCAATAACAATGCATGGCACACTCATGACATTGTATCTCTCCTTCAAATCAGGAAAATGCGACAGGTCAATCATCTCTGCTGAGACATGCTCTGAGGCTGCTGCAATTCTTTGTGCCGCCATCACGGACTCCGGGCACATCGTGCACGTTAAGGACACTAAAATCTTAATGTTGCGTTTACCGGAAAGCGCCTGAATCTTGTCTAATGTCTGACTGTCCAGCTCCTGTCCGGGACCTGCCACATTGTACAGGGCAATAATAAATGAATTAAACTCATGGCCTCCCGGCACGCCATGAAAATAGATACCGCTGCTTTTTCCGGCACTGTCTAACAGCTCTATTGCCGGAAGGAGCATGCCGTTCAGACCACTTTCAGATACGTCTTCTGCTGCCTCTGTCCATGTTACCTTATCAGTGATAGCTGTAAGCTCATTTAGAAAGCCTCTGATTTCACCGGAAAGAGAACTGTCATTAAGCCAGGCACGCACTGTAACGCCTGATGCAAATTTGGTAAACACGCCTGCAAGCTGCTGTCTGATTTCATTGCTGATAAAGCCCTCACCTTTTGTAAAATACTCCTTCTCCTCACGTACTTTTTCCGATTCCGTTTCCGACTTTTCGGGCGCCTTATACAAATCCGGTATTGAGAGTCTGGAATGCAGCTCTGATGCAATCCGCTCAAGTGAGGTTGCTGCGATTGCTCCGTCCGCTACAGCCGTCACAACCTGCCTGAGATTCTTGACGCAGACATCTCCTGCCGCATACACGCCTGAAAGGTTTGTTTTCCTATCCATATCCGTAATCAGATAACCCTGCTCATTCCGCTCTACACTTTCCGATATCCATTCTGTATTAGGAACGTAACCTGCAAAAACAAAGATGCCGAAGGTTTCCCCTTGCGGCGCATCATACCGCCATTGTTCTCCATTTGCATTATTTTTGAAAACGGCATAAGTCAGTGCATGTTCGCCGCCTGCCTCAATGATTTCCGTCTCAAATATTGTCTCAATCTTATCGTAATCTTTTAGCTTGTCCGAAACGGTTCGTGCACAGGTAAAATCCGGTTCACGCACAATCATTGTTACTTTTCTGGCATATTTTGTGAGAAAGATTCCTTCCTCCACCGCCGCAAATCCTCCGCCTATGACAAATACGTCCTTTCCGGTGAAAAACTCTCCGTCACAGGTCGCACAATATGCAACTCCTCTGCCTTGAAATTCCTTCTCGCCTTGAAATCCAAGCTTTCTGGGATTGGCTCCCGGTGCAAGAATCACACCGAGCGCCTCATAATCTCCCTTAGTGGTATGCAGAACCTTTATCTCCTTTTCAAGCTCCATGTCAAGCACCTCTGCAATGACAAACTCTGCGCCGAAGCCCTCTGCCTGCACACGCATATGCTCCGTTAATTCCTTGCCGCCTGCCTCCTCAACTCCGGGATAATTGACAATCTCCGAAGTAATGGTTATCTGACCGCCTATCTTATTTTTCTCCAGTACAAGCACCCGATATTTTGCCCTTGCCGCATAAATTGCGGCGGACAGACCTGCGGGACCTGCGCCGATTATGACTGCGTCATATAATCTGTTATGCGTTTCCATCGTGCCACCTATATTAATCCTACCAAATCAAGGCTTGGCTTTAAGGTCTCTGCTCCTGGCTGCCATTTTGCAGGACACACTTGGTCTCCATGCTCTGCAACAAACTGTGATGCCTGTACACGTCGGAAAAGCTCTTCTGCATTTCGACCGACGTTTCCGGCAATCACCTCATACGCCACAATCTTTCCCTCAGGATTGACAATAAAGCTTCCGCGCTCCGCAAGACCGTCCTCCTCAATCATAACATCAAATCCTCTGGCAAGCACTGCCGTAGGGTCTGCAAGCATCGGATACTTTATTTTCTGAATCGTCTTTGACACATCATGCCATGCCTTGTGGACAAAGTGTGTATCACAGGATACACTGTAAATCTCACAGCCGATTTTCTGAAATTCCTCGTATTTATCCGCTAAATCCTCAAGCTCTGTCGGACATACAAAGGTAAAATCCGCAGGATAAAAAAAGAACACGCTCCACTTTCCGAGCACATCTGCCTTCGTGACCTCCTTGAACTCATGGTTTACAAACGCCTGAACCTTAAAATCTACAATTTCCTTATTAATTAGTGACATAAAAGCTCCTCCTTTTTTCAATAATATAAGGAATAGAATAACCGGATTGCGGAGATTCTATTCCTTACTATGAAAGAAGATATTTATCTTATCACACTATATTATTTCAACCAGCTTTTTACAAAGCATCACAAGGTCATAACGAATCCCTTCACGGCTTCGCCAACCCCTATTGCTCCACTCCTCCTGAGAAACATCATCGCCATCATATATCAATGCGCCGTAATCAAAGCCTCTAAATTGTGCGACAGCGATACAGCCTGCCTGTTCCATTTCCACAATTTTTGCGCCTTCTGCTTTTCTCTGTGCAATTCTGTCATTGGTTTCTCTAAATAACGCATCTGTTGTCCAGGTCAATCCGCGAATGTATGTATTGGATATTTACTTTCTTTCATCACTCTATTTCCCCTTTACAATATTTTCTCCATTCCAATCTTCTGCGGCACAAGTCCGCAGCTTTCATAAAACCGCTTTGCACTTTCGTTACATGCCCACACGTTTAATGTAACATTGTAACAGCCCTGCTCTTTTGCGAACTTCAGGACATATTCGTACAGGGTTTTCCCGATATGCTGTCCGCGTTTTGTTTCATCGACACACAAATCATCAATGTACAACGTCTTAATATCTGTGAGAATGTTATCATCAATATACTGGCGAAATACGCAGAATGCATATCCCAAAATCTGTTCCTGCTCGTCCACTCCTACGAAAATCGGTTTCATGTCATCATGGATTAATGCCTTAAGCTCCTCATCCGTATATTTTTTCGTGTCTCCTTTGAATAAATCAGGTCTGCCATTGTGATGTACCATGAGTACCTGACAGAGCAGCTTATTCATTCCCTCCATGTCCTTTTCTTCAGCCCGCCTTATGTTCATTGCCTGTTCCTTCCTTTCCGATTACCCTCACTTTTCAATAGCACCATAATATAAAATCATTATATTTCATTTCTTTGAAAATGGCAATTCTTGATATTCTCATAGTCCATCAATCCCCGGAATCACAGGAAATACGCTGCTGCGGAAACCGAATAACTACCGCCCGCTGCACAGAAAATCAAGAAACTCTTTTTCACATCTGCTCTGTCCCCGCTTTGCATCATACAGCACACATATCTTCCTAACTTCCATCTCCTCATACACTGGTATGCGAAATATTGTACCTGCCTGGAACTCCGCCTGCGCCAGCTGCTCCGGCACAAAGCCGATACCCAGATTATTTTGTATCATCGGCACCAGAAGGTCCGAGGTCGCCACCTCAATATCAGGCTTTAATACCATGCCGTTTTTCAGGAAAAAATCACTCAGCATGTCATAGGTCACAGTATCCTTTCCGAGACTCACCCAGGGATACTCCGCTAACCGGCTTAAATGCTGCTTTTTTTGTGTCAGCTCAATGTAATCGCTGCCGCATATCAGAATGTCCCGAAATGCAAGCAAATCCTCACTTTTTATATTCTTTTCCACGCTGAACGGACTTGTCACAATACTTATGTCGATTACACCTCTTGTAAGCTCTCGTACTGCATGCTTTGTATTGTAATTATGTATGATAAAACGCACCTTCGGATTTGCTCTTTTAAATTCCTTCAGCTTTTCAAAAAGCAAAAGATGCAGCGCTGATTCCGTCGTTCCGAGAATGATTGTGCCTTCAATCAGTTTTCCGTTCCGGCTAATCTCCTCTTCTGCCGCCTGTAACTGAAAAAAAGCTGTCGACACACGTTCATACAGCAATGCTCCTTTTTCCGTAAGCGTGATTCCCTTATTGCTACGCACAAGCAGCTGACACCCAAGCTCACCCTCCAGAAGCTTCATTACTCTTGTCACATTTGGCTGGTTACTCCCCAACGCCTGCGCCGCCTTTGTGATATTTTGATATTTCCCTACATAATAAAATACCTTATAATACTCATAATTGATGTCCATAGTTCCGCCCTCCATATTATTTTTATATGGTAACTATACAAACAATATATTTTTCATATAACGCAAATATGATTATAATACAAACGAACTGTTTCGTAAAGCATGAGAACTTCCAAGAGTTTTTCCTAAACAGCAAGTGCAAACCTCTGAAGTAAACTGTTACTTCTGATTGCTTTTCCATCAAAACAGCATTTGAGCGTCCAAAAGAAAAATCTTGAAAGATTATCAACCAACATAAGAAAGGGAATTTTATGAACAAAGATTTAACCGTGGGAAACCCGCAAACCGTACTATGGAAATTTTGCCTGCCGATGTTTGGAAGCATTATTTTCCAACAGCTCTACAATATCGCAGACAGCCTTGTTGCCGGCAAATTCATCGGTGAAAACGCTCTGGCTGCCGTAGGAAACAGCTATAATGTCACCCTCATTTTCATCGCATTTGCATTTGGCTGCAATATCGGCTGCTCTGTCATCGTATCGCAGTTTTTCGGAGCGAAAAATTACAGCGAAATGAAGACCGCTGTCTACACGACCTTAATTTCCAGTGCCGTGTTGTGCGGCGTTTTAATGCTCTTGGGCTTTGTGTTCTGCGATACACTGTTAATTCAGATGAAAACGCAGCCTGAAATTATGGCTGACTCTGCGCTTTATCTTGACATTTACATATTGGGACTGCCGTTTTTGTTTTTCTACAACATCGCTACCGGGATTTTCTCGGCACTCGGCGATTCCAAGACACCCTTTATTTTTCTTGCCTTTTCATCAACTGCCAATATTTTAGTCGATATCCTGTTTGTAAAGTGTTTTCATATGGGGATTGCAGGGGTAGCATGGGCAACCTTCCTATGTCAGGGCATAAGCTGCATTTTATCCGTTTTACTGGTTCTAAAACGGCTTGCCAGTATTAAAACAGAAAAAAAAGCAGCACTTTTCTCATTTGCCCTGCTTAAAAAGCTTGCAGTAATTGCCATTCCAAGCACCCTGCAGCAGTCCTTTATCTCTGTGGGAAATATCTTCATCCAAAGTGTTATCAACAGCTTTGGTATTAGTGTCGCTGCAGGATATTCTGCTGCGGTAAAGCTCAACAATCTGGTCATCACCTCGTTTACGACAATCGGCAACGGTGTGTCAAACTTTACCGCACAGAATATCGGCGCCGGTATTTATTCGAGAATAAAAAGCGGTCTGCATGCCGGCATCAAGCTGGTATGGTGCATCTGTGTGCCGATTGTACTCGTATATATCTGCTTGGGAAAATATCTGCTTTTATTGTTTATGGATTCCGCCTCCGCTGAAGCCTTGCTGACAGGAAGACAATTTTTGTGGATTTTGTCACCCTTTTATTTTGTAGTATCTACCAAGCTTGTGACCGACGGCGTCCTCCGGGGCGCCGGGACTATGAACGCCTTCATGGCAGCTACTTTCACAGACTTAATTCTTCGTGTATTGCTTGCCTTTGGCTTCTCAAGCTTGTTTGGAGCCATCGGCATCTGGTGTGCATGGCCCGTAGGCTGGACAATTGCGACAGGTATGTCAGTTTTCTTCTACAAAAAGGGCAAATGGCAGCACGCCTGAGCAACCGCCGCACTGCCCTACATGGAAACGGAGGTACTACTCTTTTGGCATACTCCGTCTTACGTTTTCCTGCCGTTTAACCAGCCTGACTTGTTCCGACTTAAAAGCATTTCAATTTTTCAGATTGCTCACCCTCTTTGCTATATCTTTTTCAAATGCTTCCCCGGAAAGCCGGGGATCTTTTGTATTTCTCCAAATTGCGCAGGGAAGCTGTTCACACTGACTACAATTGCGCAGTTTCTTACTGCCAACAGAACAGGCATAAATAGGACAGGCTTTTCCTTTCGGTGCATGAAACACTTTCCCCCGACATTCATTACACCCCTCACACATATTTCCATAAAAGCTGCATTTCCCACACTCTGTTCCACAGCAGCTAATACCCAATAGTTCTCTTTGCTGCTTCTTACTAAAACCACTAAGTACAAGCTCATAAGATTTGTCCAAAAGATCCTTCAGCAAATCATCGGGAATTTTCCCGTCCGGTTTTACAGAGTTCCAATGTTCTTTATTCATATAATATCCGGGAATAATGTCTTCATATTGTTTCCTTAAAAACTCCCCCTCGGCAGGTTCCAGTTTTAAGGTAATATAGTAAGGGGTATTACTCTCCCATTTCAGACATACCGCTGCAAACATCTTTCCTCCGATTTGATACCGGACCCAATTCCAATCTTTCTGCAAATCCTTGGTAACTCCTTTTTTACTTAACAAATATTCATCTAACCATTCATATCTCATAAATTTCCCTCCTTCAAAAGTATCTGCAGCATGCAAATTTCATCTAAGCTTTTTCTCAGGTGCAGTGTCTTTGGCTGAACCATAAGTCATTTATAAATGCTTCTCATTTTTTCAAGCAGCGCCCCCATTTCTGTCCTGACTTCTTCAGGCTCTACCAGTTCCGCTCCATCCTGAAAAGAGAAAAGCCAGGATATCAGATAGTCTTTATTGGTAAAATTTGATTGGAACAACAACCTCCCATCTTCCTGTACAGCATAACACGCCGGTCCATATTCCTCCACGAGCCTCCACTTATATTCCGGACGAAAAAGTACCTTTATCTCTATCCCTCCTGAAAATACTTTGTTATCGCTCAAATCCGGCAATGGACATTTTCTTTCCTGAAAAATATGTCTGCCCAAACGCACTTCTTCCATGCGGTTGAGCTTAAATAACCGGAAATCCTCCCGCGTTTTGCACCAGCCCCATACGTACCAGCTTGTCCATTGAAATATCAGATAATACGGTTCGATTTGCCGGCTGCTTTCGCCTTTTGGGGAATAATAAGTAAACTCAAGTTCCATCCTACTGTCTATGGCGGTTCTTATCGTTTCTATCTTAGATGCCAGCGCATTCTTATACCACGAAGACAGATCAATCAATATGGACTGATTCCCTGTCATAAAATCAGAGGAACCCACAGATAATTTTTCCATCAGCTGCACATAGCGGTTTGTTCCGTTGACGCTGTCCAGACTACGAAGCCCTGCCAGAATATCCTGCATTTCCACATTGGTAAGCAGGGTGTGGTCTATCTTGTATCCCTCCATAATGGAGATTCCGCCCTTTTTTCCCTGTTTTGTGACAATGGGAATGCCTGCCTTGCACAAATCTTCAATGTCTCTGTTAATGGTCCGTCTGGTTACTTCAAACTGCTCTGCCAATTCAGGAGCAGTCACCGTCTCCTTCTGTAATAAAATTGATAAAATTCCAATCAGTCGGTCTACTTTCATTGCCATTCCTTTCCCTTATATCATATCATGATAAACACGACACCTGTATGTCATGTTTTGATTATAACATAAAAGAATTTTCAGTTTGATGTTTTTGTAAAATACCGTGAAGCTGATTTTTCGGATTTGTGTGGTTATTTTTTAGAATAGATTTATAGTGGATAATGAATAGTTATCCTATAGAGGCAAAACTATTACAGCAAAGGCTTACTATCTAAAATGTTTTAAGGGGTAAATCCGAAGATTTCACCCCTTAACTTAACAATTTTAATACATATTTAATTACAGTTCTAATTAAAAAATGCTTTATGCAAAAAACTTACGCTCTTGCTGCACCGTCCACGGAAAGGATTTCTCCTGTAATATAGCTTGCCATATCGCTTGCAAGGAATACAAACGCATTTGCTACTTCCTCCGGCTCGCCTGCCCTTCTTAATGGGATGTTTTTAACCAGCCCTTCTACAAGCTGCGGCGGAAGCGCCGCTACCATATCTGTTTTCGTCACTCCTGGCGCTACCGCATTGACACGGATATTATCGGGACCCAATTCTCTTGCCAATGAAATTGTGATGCCATTTACTGCAAATTTACTTGCCGGATAGCCAACGCCTGCTGCCTGGCCGCTGATGCTTACCATGGAACTTGTATTAATAATGCAGCCGCCTCCCTGCTCCTTCATAATCTTTGCGGCAGGCTGGGTTGCATAAAAGATTGCCTTCACATTCAAATCCATAATCTTGTCAAACTCTTCCGGCTTATAGTCATACAGCTTCGTACTCTGGCTGATTCCTGCGTTGTTCACCAGGATATCAATTCTTCCGTATTTCTCTTTCACCTTCTCTAATGCCCCGGCAACTGCAGCTGCATCAGAAAGATTAGGTGCCATGCCTTCCACTTCCCAAGCCTGATTTTCTTCCTTAAGAGCTGCCACTGCCTTGTCTGCTGTCTCCTGTCTTGAGCCAAACAGCACAACCTTTGCTCCATTTTCCAGATACTTCTTTACTACTGCAAAACCAATTCCTCTTGTTCCGCCTGTAACGACTGCAATCTTTCCCTTTAACATACGCTTTTCCTCCTTACTAAGCAAACTTTATATCATGAACTGTATTCATGATCGCCATTCGCCGCTCATCATATCATGAACTCCGCAGTGTCACTGTTCACGGGCTTCGCCCTATCCGTCTGCTGCCTGGCTAAAACGGCTGCAAGCAGCCGTTTTGACATTCAGCAGACGGCACTGCTCATGGCTTTCGTGTACATTATATCATATTTCTGTTCGTTTTCCTATAACATTTGAGGGGAAAAGTCTATACTGTATCATGTTTATATAACCGCCATAGTCTACATACTCTCCCTAAGAATCTGCACGATTTCTTCCCGGTTCAGTGCTTTATACCCACCATTCATAGCAAGCACTTTATCTGCAATGTCTTCAATCATCTCAGATGTAACACCTAATTCAGAGATATGCATAGCAACACCTAATTCTCTCATCCAGTTCTCCATTGCCTTCAGTCCTTCCTCTGCAATTGCCGTGTCACTTTTATCTGCTGCTGATACGTCCCATACATTGACTGCAAAGCGTTTCATTTTATCAAGTCCATAGGGCATAATAAAGCGGTAGTACGGCAGCGATACGGCAGCCAGAGTCATTCCATGTGTCGCATTGGTTACTCCGCCGACTGCCTGCCCGAGCATATGCACCATCCAGTCCGTAGTTTTTCCCTTAGCCACAAGTGTGTTCAATGCCCATGTCGCTGTCCACATAAGGTTGCTTCTTGCCTCATAATCCTGTGGATTCTTTACTGCAATCCTGCTGGAATGAATCACAGAACGCATCAGACCTTCGCTGATATAATCGCTTGTATTATCATCTTCACCCGAAAAATACTGCTCACAGATATGGTTGAAAATATCATAAATACCTGCTGCCATCTGGTCATGCGGTAAGGTGAGCGTAAATTTGGGATTTAAAATAGAGAATTTCGGCATCACAGCCTCATCTGCAAAAACGTGTCCTATTTTTTGTTTTGTATCCTGATTGGTAATTACTGCTCCGGCATTCATCTCGGAACCTGTTCCAACCATAGTCAAAACACAGCCTACCGGAACCAGCTCACAGTCAGGCTCTTCAAAACGAACATAATATTTTTCCCATGGGTCCTGTGCACAATGTACGGACACGGAAACCGCCTTTGCATAATCACAGACAGAACCGCCTCCTACGGCAAGGATAAAATCTGCATGATGGTTTCTTGCGATTTCAACTCCTTCATATAGCTTTGTGAGCGTCGGATTGGGCATAACGCCTGCAATTTCTGCAACATTTTTCTCTTCTTCCTTTAAAATTGCTGTCACAGCATCATAAATTCCGTTTCTTTTTATAGAACCGCTGCCATAGATAAGAACAACATTCTTTCCATATTTCTGTAATTCCGTGTGCAGCGCCTCCAAAGAATCCTCTCCAAAATAAAGCTTTGTCGGATTACAATAAGTAAAATTTCCTAACATGATTTCAGCCTCCTCAGAACATTATAAAATCTCAGTGTACGATGTCCGGCGTTTCTCAGACCGTGTAAACTTTCATCAACGTGCAAACGCCAACAGCGCGTAAACATCAGTATTTGACAGGATAAGCATTTCCTGTTAGAATCAGCATATCACCTAAACCTAACTTTAGGTCAATATCAAAAATAAATTTCATTAAGGAGATTTTTATGTATACGATTGGTCAGGTATCAGAAATGTTCGGACTTCCTGTCTCAACCCTGCGTTATTATGATAAAGAAGGGCTTTTTCCTAATATGAGACGGGAATCCGGCATCAGAAAGTTTGATGATAAGGAAATCGAAGCATTGCGCGTCATTGAATGTCTCAAAAAATCCGGATTGGAAATCAAAGATATTAAGCTGTTTATGCAGTGGTGTGCACAGGGAAGCGATACATATTCTCAGCGCAAAGACTTGTTTATCAGACAAAAAGAAGCAGTAAAAGCAGAAATAGAACGCTTGAATCAGGTGCTGGATATGCTGATTTTCAAGTGCTGGTACTATGATGAGGCAATCAAAGCCGGCAGCGAGGAGCACTTAGCCGGAATGACACCGGAAAATATGCCGGATGAAGTCAAGGAAGCATTCAAGTAGGGGATATACCTTTTCCCCTACTTGTGCTCTTAGTGCCAGCTTGTAAAAGCTTCTCTAAGAGCGTATCTTAGGATGTACAGCAAGCTTCCATGTCCTTTCTGAACAGAACCTTAAACACAGTACGCACAAAAGGCTGAATAAAAAATAACTGTGTAAAAAATGCAAATGGAAAGTTAAAGCAGACTAATTTTAACCAGTTTGCCAGCAAGGTTGCCATGTGAAATCCTGCGTAATATGGATAATAAAACCATGCCGCCAAAAAGCTCATCGCAGGACACATCAATCCTACTGTTGCACAGATAATGGCACTCTCAAACTGCATCGGGTGGCTCGTCCTTGGGTCAAACACCTTGCTTGCCAGCTTAAAGGAACAAGGACTTCCCATCACGCACTCCAAGCCATAAGCAAAGCAAAACTCAATGATAATCACCGCCCAGACAGGAAGCATATGACCAAACATATACACTCCTCCCTGCTGATTAATTGCATGAATCACGCTGTCTGCTCCTGTTACTGCCATCAATGTATTTCCATTTACCACATAAAGGCTGTAAAATACATAGGCATGAACAGTGACAATAACCGTCAAAAAAGCAAACACCATTCTTTGAAATTGATTTCTTGGCATAAATAAAACACTCCTTTTCTTTGTTATCTTTCTTGGTTCCCGTGTACAATCAAACAGACTTTGTCCTTACACACACTGGGCATTCGTCAGCTCTGCTGACAATCTTCCTCTTGGTTCTTGTGTACATAAAAAGACACAAACTGCACCCATGCATCTGACAGTAGATAATACATATTTACCGTGATCAGATTTACGTGCCGGGCACAACTTGTGTCGTTTATGTTCGTTTCTTGTAACAATCCATTACAGACGTTACACTTTATTTAATTGCCGAATGTGATTCTATCACATTTTCGGAATAAAAGTCAATCGCTTTTTAGTTTAAATAGTCCCCTACCGGAGAGGTATTGTACTGTTTCTTGATTTCAATGATGACAGAACCGTCCTCCTGCGTATTTTCCGATAAAATCTTGTACTTTGTTCCTGATTTATCCAATCCGTTCTTATACTTTTTGATTTCCTCCTCTACCAGTTTCAATGCATAATCATGTCCTACATCTTCCTTTAACAAAAAGTGTAGTGTTTGGGTAATACAAGCTGCTTTTACTCGTTTCATCGTCTTATACTCCGTTTCTTTAATCTATATTAATGCCTGAATGACATCAGCCACTAATACCACCTTTTCAATCAGTCAAACATTCTCTGCCTGACAGACCCTTCAATCCCGCTTTCGTTTTTTCATACCACGCCATATCATTAGAAAAGGACTGCCTCACATTCGGTGAATCCCAGAGTACATAGGAAAATTCATTCCCATGCTCTAGTGTGAAGCAGTCCTTTACACACATAATTACCAGAAGTTCTGTTACATTTATTGTATCAGATTTTCCGTTTTTTTGTAAGTAAAATTTTTGTTCTTTCTTATTGCTTTATGGATACTGTCAAAATATCCTGAATATTGGTATAGCCGCAGGTTTCCAATCCTGCCTTCAATACCTTCTTCCACTTTTGCGAAGTAAGACGGCATGAGCTTCCATCTGCAAACTCAACAATGAATTCATTCCCGGGAGGACAGATATCGCCGCAGCTTACCTTATACATGTTTTTTCTGCTGATGGCTCCTATTTCCTCAAGCGTATTTACCATTCTGTACACGGTGGCTGCTCCTATTTTGGGGTCTCTTGCCGCTGCCTGATAATATATCTCTTTACAGCAGGAGCAGTCTGACTCCAAAATGATATCTAACAGTATTCTGCGCTGTCTTGTAATCCGACAGCCTTTTTCCTTAAGCTTCTGCAGCACGATTTCCTTCTGCATCTTTGTTCTGCCGTAGCTGCCGTCTTGTAAATCTGTTATTTTATCTTTGCTGCCAATCACAAGATGCCCTCCTTGTCTTTACCACTCTGTTAATGACAATGTCCGCCGCATTTACTGCAGTCTCCGCCGCACTGTAAGGATTTTCCATTTTTCTTGTCGCGAATCATGCTCCGAATAATCAAAGCCACGATAAGCAGCAAGCCTGCAAGTGTAATGAAAGTGCCCATATCCGCATCTCCTTCCAAAAATGAAATGAAAATTATTTTGCCATCATTTTTTTACTGGTATTGAAATGCAGTGTTGTGCTCTCCTTGTATGGTCTTACGAGAAGGTAGATAAATGCAAGTACCAAAAGGAAAGAAACAGCTGTTCCGATACCAAAAGTTCCTGTTGTAATCAATGTGCCAATCTGATAAATGCACATTGAAACGACGTATGCAAGACCACACTGGTAACCGATTGCAAACCAGAACCATTTTGCATTGTTCATCTCTCTCTTGATAGCGCCCATTGCCGCAAAACAAGGAGCACATAAAAGGTTAAATACAAGGAAGCCGTATGCTGCAACAGGTGTCATGACAGCAGCAAGATTTCCCCAAATCTCTGCTCCATCTTCTGCAACCTCAGCAAATCCAAACAACATACCAAAGGTAGCGACAACATTTTCCTTTGCAATCAGACCTGTAACAGCCGCAACAGCCATCTTCCAGCCTTCGCCTGCCTGTGTCCAGCCAAGCGGTGCGAAAATCCATGCAATACCGCTGCCAATCTTAGCAAGAACACTCTGATCCAGCTCCTCAACCATGCCGAAGCCTCCATCAGCCCATCCAAAGCTCATCAGGAACCATAAAATAATTGTTGATAACAGGATAATAGTGCCTGCCTTCTTGATAAATGACCAGCCGCGCTCCCACATGCTTCTAAGTACATTGCCTACTGTCGGCATATGGTAAGCAGGAAGCTCCATAACAAACGGTGCCGGCTCGCCTGCAAACATCTTTGTCTTTTTCAGGATAATACCAGAGCAGATAATCGCTGCAATACCGACAAAGTAAGCACTCCATGATACCCAGCCTGCATTATCAAAAAATGCACCTGCAATTAACGCAATGATTGGAAGCTTTGCACCGCATGGAACAAAGGTCGTTGTCATAATTGTCATCTTACGGTCTCTGTCATTTTCAATTGTTCTTGATGCCATAACACCCGGAACGCCGCAGCCTGAACCAATCAGCATCGGGATAAAGGACTTTCCTGACAGACCAAACTTGCGGAAAATTCTATCCATAATAAATGCTACACGTGCCATATATCCGCAAGCCTCTAAGAAAGCGAGGAAGATAAACAGCACTAACATCTGAGGAACAAAGCCGAGTACTGCACCAACACCTGCAACAATACCGTCAAGAATCAATCCCTGAAGCCAGTCGGCACAGCCGATTGCGTTCAGTCCGCTCTCGATTGCCGGAGGAATAATTTCTCCAAACAAAACATCATTGGTCCAATCCGTCACAAATGCGCCTACAGTTGTCACGGAAACATAGTATACAAGGAACATAACTACTGCAAATATCGGGAGCGCAAGCCATCTGTTTGTGACAATTCTGTCAATTTTATCTGATGTTGTCAGCTTATTTTTATTCTTCTTTGTGATGCACTCGTTAATGATAGAAGAAATATATATGTATCTCTCGTTTGTGATGATACTCTCTGTATCGTCGTCGAATGCTTCCTCCATTGCTTGAATCTCTGCTGTCACATCAGGAACCTTGCTCATCAGGTTCACAATCTTGTCGTCCTTCTCTAAAAGCTTGATTGCAAAAAAGCGTTTCTGCTCTGAAGGTATCTCAGAACCCAGCTTTGCCTCTACAGACTTGATTGCATTCTCAGCCTTTTCGTCAAAGGTATGAACCGGAAGGGAAGCCTGCTTCTTTGCAGCTTCAACAGCCTTCTTTGCAGCTTCCGTCACTCCTGTTCCCTTTAATGCTGAGATTTCCACAACTTCACAGCCAAGCTTCTTTGAAAGCTTATCAATATGTACTTTATCGCCGTTTTTCTCAAGAATATCCGCCATATTGACAGCCATCACTACAGGAATGCCAAGCTCCATAAGCTGTGTAGAGAGGTAAAGATTTCTCTCGATATTCGTACCGTCTATAATATTTAAGATTGCGTCCGGTCTTTCACCGATTAGATAGTTTCTTGCAACTACCTCCTCCAATGTATATGGAGAAAGCGAATAAATGCCCGGAAGGTCCATGATGATAACTTCCTTATCACCCTTCCACTTACCTTCCTTTTTCTCAACTGTTACACCGGGCCAGTTTCCAACAAACTGATTGGAACCGGTCAATGCATTAAATAATGTTGTCTTACCGCAGTTTGGATTACCTGCTAATGCAATTTTAACTGACATATTTTGCTCCTTCTGCCCTAAGGCGTGTTTGTTAATACTATTTGATAATCGTTTTTTCTTATTTTTATTAGTTTAGTCTAACTTATGCACAAAAAAAATTTATTCCACAATTATCATTTCCGCATCGGCTTTTCTGAGCGACAGCTCATAACCCCGAACTGTTACTTCAACAGGGTCTCCAAGCGGCGCCACCTTTCTGACGAAGACCTCTACTCCCTTTGTGATGCCCATATCCATGATTCTTCTCTTGACTGGACCTTCACCGTTAAGCTTAGATACCTTAACCGTCTGACCACACTGTACTTCCTTTAGTGTTTTCATCTTTCTCCTCCTCATTCTTCATTCATTTTATGTGAATAGCCCAAAACGGGACTAAACAACAATCTTATTTGCCATGTCCTTTCCGATAGCAACTCTTGAATCCTTAATATTCACAATGATATTTCCATTGATCTCAGATATCACGGTAACAATTCCTCCAACGACAAAGCCAAGCTTCTCAAGAAATTGTCTTGTTTCTGCTTTTCCGCCGACCTTTTTGATTTCAAGCGGCTCCCCGACTTTTGCCATACTTAACGGCATAATGCTCATCTCCTTTTCTCTTGTACAATTACGCCTGCATCTGTATATGATAATATTTATCATATCCTACAGATGTTAGTATATTCTAACATCTGTAAGTTGTCAATACATTTTTTCAAGAAATAGAAGACAGCGTATTACAGCAGGTTTTTCATTCCTTCCAGACTGATTGCAATTGTTGAAGTATTGTGCAGTAATGCTGATGTTGTAGGCTGTATCACACCTGCCACACCTAATGCGATAAGCCCTGAGTTGAAGCCTACAATCACACGATAGTTTCTGCTGATTTTATGCATCATCGCATTGCTGAGCCTCTTTAAGGTAACAATCTCATATAAGTCCTCAGCAGCAATCGTCACGTCGGCGATTTCCCTTGCAATCTCCGCCCCATCGCTGATAGCGATGCCTACATCTGCCTGTGACAGTGCAAGAGAATCATTGATTCCATCGCCGATCATAATCACTTTTCTGCCCTTTTGCTTTTCAAGCTCAACGTATTTAGCCTTGTCTTCGGGCAGAACCTCTGCATAGTATTCATCCACGCCGACCTGAGCCGCAACAGCGCTTGCCGTCCTTTCGTTATCACCTGTCATCATAACTGCTTTTTTTATTCCGGCTGCCTTTAATGCCCTGATAACCTCACGAGCCTCCTCACGAAGCGGGTCTTCAATGCAGATGACTGCCACAAGCCTGCCTTCAATTGCCAGATACAAGTGAGAATACTCCTTGGGTAAATGATGATAGGTTGAAAGCATCTCCTCTGAGACGGTACACTTCTCGTCTTCCATCACAAAATGGCGGCTCCCGATAACTGCACGTTTACCGTCAATTGTCGTCGCAATTCCATGTGCCACAATATATGCAACCTTTGTGTGCATCTCCTCATGACTCAGCCCGCGTTCTTTTGCCGCTTCCACCACTGCGGTTGCCATGGAATGCGGAAAATGTTCCTCCAGACAGGCTGCCACGCGCAGCAATTCCTCCTCAGACTGTCCGTCAAACGGAATCACCTTGACCACCGAAGGTCTTGCCTTCGTAAGCGTGCCTGTCTTGTCAAACACAATCGTGTCAGCCTCCGCCATGGCTTCCAGATATTTTCCGCCTTTTACGGTAATACTGTGGCTTCCTGCCTCCCGAATTGCCGACAGCACTGTAACCGGCATGGCAAGCTTTAATGCACAGGAAAAATCCACCATAAGAATCGCCAGTGCTTTTGTTGCATTTCCAGTTATCAGATAAGTCAACGCCGTTCCTAACAGGGAATACGGCACCAGTCTGTCCGCAAGATGCTCCGCTTTGCTCTCCGCACCTGACTTCAGTTTTTCCGATTCCTCTATCATCGTGACAATTTTCTCATACCGGCTGGAACCTGCAAGCTGCCTTACCCGAATGGTAAGCTCTCCCTCCTCAAGCACTGTGCCCGCATACACAGAGGTTCCCACTGACTTCCTGACTGCCAATGATTCACCGGTAAGAGAGGATTGGTTAATCATTGCTTCTCCGTCTACCACCTCACCGTCAAACGGAATCACATTCCCCATATGTACTTTGACTCTGTCCTGCCGCTGAATCTGTGATGCCGGAACGAGCAGTTCCGCATTATCATCTGTCACAAGCCAGACTTTTTTCGTCTGCAATGACATGCTTCTTGCAAGGTCGCCTACTGATTTCTTATGTGTCCATTCCTCTAAGATTTCACCGATTCTCAGTAAAAACATAATAGAGCCTGCCGTAGTAATATCGCCTCGTAATACAGATACCCCGATTGCCGTTGCGTCAAGGACCGGAACCTCCAGCTTTCCTGCAAGAAGTGTCTTCATTCCTGCCCAGATGTATTTGCAGGCTTTCACTGCTGTGAGTGCGATGCGTACCGGACGCGGCAGAAAATACTGCTTTCCATAGTGCATAAGGACTGTCATAATCAGCTTCTCCTTATACTCCTCGTTCATCTGTCTGCCGGAGTTGGCAAGCATAGCATCAGGTACTTCAGCCTTTTGATACGAAAATTCCTGCAAAGCCTGAATTACCTGATTTTTATCGCCAATATAACTGATGGCAATATCAGCGGACTTTTCGTATACCTTTACCTTATCAACATATGCAAGTTTCTCAAAATAATACGCCAGAATATCTGCCTGCTCACAGGTCATTTCCCTTGTCAGCACATGAACACGTATCCGCGCTTTGCCATCATGTTTTATGATAAATCGCATAGCCTTCGCCTTCTTTATTCTGTTATTTTCTGAAAGTTATCCTGTGTCTGCGTTTCTGAAGTGTCTGCATATTCCTCCGCACTGACTTCACGCTCCTCATTGATGCTCTTGGCATCCTCATAAATGTCCTCACAATTTTCCTGAAGCGTGTTAACTGTGTTCATCACACATTTCTTTGCTCTTAAAACCGCCGCTGTGCAGCTTGTATAAAACTTCTTTGCGTCCTTGCTTGATAAAAGCTTAACACCCGCCGTTCCAAACAGAACGCCTGCTGCAAATATTCCTGTACACTTTCCATTAAATCTGCACTTCATTTGTTATTCCTCCTAAATGATAAATTTTATGTATCAGATGCATTTTGACTCCATAAAAAGCCAAACCCCAACACTGCCGCCTATCTATGAAACGACCGTCCTGTGATATCTGCAGAATATACATTTTCTTACAGAATTTGCAGAAAATGCAGATTTCCATTCTAAACAGTTATCTTTGACCTTCATATAATCATATCACCTAACATACATGCTATCTATAAAAACCTTGCTTATCGATAAAAATTATCAGTAAGCAAGGTTTTCCATTATCTGCCTGGAAGCAGTATTATGTTATAGTGGATTCTGCGGCAACGCAGCATTCGGGTCTGCCGGTATGTTATTTTCCGGTACTGCAGGGTTAGGGTCTGCCGGTACTGTATTGTCCGGCTGCACCGCATTCGGGTCTGCTGGTATTGTATTTTCCGGCTGCACCGCACTCGGGTCTGCCGGTACTGCATTGTCCGGCTGCACCGCACTCGGGTCTGCTGGCACCGTGTTATCCGGTAAGGCAAGATTCGGGTCTGCTGGCACCGTATTGTCCGGCTGCACCGCATTCGGGTCTGTCGGCACTGCATTATCCGGCAGCTCAGGCCCGGACTCGGACGGATTCGTACTTTCTTCCTTTTTCGGATTTGTATCTACCCACTCTGTACCACTTAAATAATAGCACAAAACCGGCATTCCTTTCTCAATATTTTCATAGATGACAGCAGCCACATCCGGCGGTAGATTAATGCACCCATGCGAGCCGTTTTTCTTGTATATATTTTTACCGTAGCTTTTTCTCCATGAACTGTCGTGCATTCCGATATTTCCATTAAACGGCATCCAATATGACACAGGTGTCGCATAATTTTCACCTTTCAGCGTTGCATTTCTCTCCTTATAGGTCAGTGGAAATGCACCTGCCGGAGTTGCCCAGCCTCTTGATTCATTGCCCGATACAAAATCAGACTCGACAATAAGCTCCCCATCTTTATAAAAGAATAAGTGCTGTGCAGAAAGATTAATTTCCACATATGTATCTCCATAATCAGGCTGTGTATGGCTGGCAGCAGTCTGATAATATACAGGCTCTCTGTCCTGACTTTCACATGCAAGAAGCGCTGCTTCAAGAGCATCTGCCTCGTCCGGCTGGTTAATCAGCCAGCCATAAGGTCCTCCTATAATGGTCACTGTCTCGCCATAAGAAGTTTCCAATTCCTTGCTGGAATATGCCGTATTATATTTTCTGGCAAGTCCTCTGACATAGTCCTTAATCTGCTCCTTGTCGAAGCTGATCTTTCCTTTGGCATCTTCTGACATCCACTCATAAAAGATGCTTCCGTCCAAAATCTCGGTTTCATCATCAAAATGATATACGATTTTTGTCTCCAGATACGGCTTCCACAGATTGTACTTTTCGTTTAATGCCTCATCAGTCTTGCTGATTTCAGGCTCCTCATACAAGCCAAGGCTCTCCAGCGATATACTTTGTCTGGCATTTTCCACCGCCTCAACAACCTGCTCATAAAAGTCATCTAATGACAGCATATTTCCCCGATTTTCCGGCACGATATGGATTCCATTTTCTGCATCATATGTCAGATATGCATTTTCCGGCTCAACCATTTGGGTAATATCCGTACAGGAAAGTCCTTTTACCAGACTTTTTAGTTTTACATCATCATACTCTGCCCGTACCGGAAGCTCAAGCTCTGTATGCGTCAGCAGCTTCATGCCCCATTTCCAAAATTCTTGATCGGCAAGAATATCCGTAAGCGTATCCTCATAATAAAATGTTAATCCAAAATCCTCACCATAGAGAAATTCCTCGCCATCGTCTCTTTCCTCAATACGCAGTGCATAGTTTTGCGACTCATTGCTTAAATCTGCCCGAACCTGATCCGCTGTCTTTCCCGATACATTTATTCCGTTTATTGTTACATTCGGGAAGAAACGGCTCTTATAACGCAGTCCGCCCAGAAGGTAAAGGGCTGTCAGACAAACCGCCGCACCGCCTGCTATCCCTATATACAAGACAGCTCCCCTGCCTGCCTTTTCTACTTTTCCTGTCATGTAAATTTCTCACTTTCCTAAAATTATGAAGCAGCCGCTCTATTTATCTGAATGTGCTGACCATAAATATCCGCATAAACGGCTATGTCCCATAGATTACATATACTATACTATATAACAAGAATCGCTGCAATTAAATTTGATATTTTATTCACAATTCCAAAAAGTACCTATTTTATATTTCCGCCCTGTAAAAAACCTTACTGAGTTTTCTGCTTTTTCCTGAAAATCAGTAAGGTTGCCTTTTTCACACATGCGCTTAAATGCACTGGAAGTCTTCCTGTTACACATCAAGCTCCTTGATAACTTCTGCAAGCGTATCAGCCGAACGTCTAAGATTTAACTGCTCCTCTTCGCTTAAAGAAATGGGTACTCTTGTCTCCACCCCGTCGCTGCCGACAACAGCCGGCATACTCAGCGCTATCCCTTCTATGCCGTACTCATCATGAATCATTCTTGATATCGGAAGAATAGAACGTTCATTTCTCACAATCGCCTCACAAATCCGCTTTACTGACATCGCGATTCCATAATAGGTTGCTCTCTTTTTAGAGATAATCTCATAAGCGCTGTTTTTAACCTGCTCTGCAATCCTCTCCATGGACTCCTCATGCTGATAGTGTCCGCGCAGCTCACAGAAATCATTTAATGGAACACCGGAAACATTGGCACTGCTCCATGCAGCGATTTCACTGTCTCCATGCTCACCAATAATAAAAGCATGAACGCTTTTGCTGTCTACATTGAGATGCTCTCCAAGCTTGTATTTGAGCCTTGCACTGTCAAGAACTGTTCCGGAACCGATAACGCGGTTTTCCGGCATATTGCTGAGCTTACATGCCACGTAAGTGAGAATGTCAACCGGATTCGATACGATTAAAAGGATTCCCTGATAATTCCGATTGGCAATCTCCGGCATAATGCTCTTATAAATTCCTACATTCTTGTGTACGAGATCAAGTCTGGTTTCATCCGGCTTCTGATTTGCTCCTGCTGTTACAATGACAATTGCCGCATCAACAATATCATCATAACCGCCTGCATAAATGTTGACATGACCTACAAATGGGATACCATGCGCAATATCAAGCGCTTCTCCCTCTGCCTTATCATGATCCGCATCGATTAACACCATTTCTGAAAAGAGTCCGCTCTGCATCAGGCAAAACGCTGTCGCTGACCCTACAAAACCGCATCCCACAATCGCTACTTTTCTGTTGTTGATTACTACACGCTCCATTCTTTTGAATCCTCCTTATTTTTATATGAATATTGGTAACTATTCAGCAGACATATGCATTTACTGCGTTTGCCGTAAGAAAATGTATATTTGCCAGGAACAATTTCATCACCGAAGGTGATTATGCATGAATTTGTTCTTGTAACTATGAAGGTACTGAATTGTTACGAATATTATAGTTTTTCCTATTCTACTAAATATGATACGCAATCCTGATATATGTCTGTTTAAACCGTGAATCCGTTAGAGGTCATATGCGCCACCTGACTTCCAAGCTCATCGCGGATCGTTATCTCATAATAACAGGTTTTTCTTCCCTCTTTTATCCTGCATGCCTCAGCAATCAGCCTGCTGCCCTTTGCCTTTCCGAGAAAGCTTATCGATGCTGTCAGAGAGACACTTGGTTCCTTATTCCAGTTTGATGCTACTGCAAACGCAAAATCTGCCAAAGTAAATATCGCTCCGCCCATTACCGCTCCCAACGCATTGCGGTGCGTCTCATTCAGCTCCATTGAGCATCTGGCATATCCGTCCTCTACCGCTTCAACCACCGCCCCGTTTACCGTTGCAAAACGGTCATGCGAAAACCGCTCCCGCACTTCCTCAAGAGACACAGCTGTATTCTCATTTGTTTCCTGCATTTTATCCATAACCTCTTTTCTTATTGTTTTAGAGTGTATAACTCTTCATAGGGCTGCTCCATCAAATAGGGACCTCCTTCTGCACAAGTCTGTTCCATCAGGCAATCCGCCGGACCTGTGTTCATAAAAAGCATGGTCTGCAGCGAAACCATGCTCTTTCCCTTTATCGTGTTATTTGATTACCATGCCCAAAATTCCCATAATATATTCAATCTCCCTGTCGACTGCCTCCGCAGACACACCAATTGTCTGTGCCGATACCTTGAGTCCCTCAATCGTATAGGAAATATTTTTTGCCGCCTCAGCCGCGTCCTCGCAGACCATCCATTCCTGTTCCACGCCTTCCTTAATCAAATTCTCCAACGCAGAAACATTTTCAAGAAAGCTTTTTTTAATCGGGTTATCCGTTTCCAATATTTTATTTTCAAACATATACTCATATGCAGCCATTGTAAGGTTATCCTTTTTCTTCAAAATGGCTTTTTTCTGTTCATCGAGAAACATAAGCATAATCTCGCCCGGTGTAGCGTTTTTTGCTTTTCCGCTTTCTATAACGGAAGCGGTACTGATCCGCTCCTCCTCAAGCACTGCCTCAAAAAGCTCCTTTGTATTGGTAAAATATAAGTAAAGCCCCCCTCTGCTGATATTGCAGGCCTCTACGATATCTTTCATTGTAACAGCCCTGTAGCCGCTCTTATAAAATACATCTTTTGCCTTTTCTACAATATACTTTTTCTTCTGCAACGACTTCTCTCCCATATCTATGCTCCTTGATTTCATGCCTTAATATTCTAATGGTTTTCTGATTTCCATTAACTCCTTCAATTTTAACAGGAGCGCAAGATACACTCCGTTCTGCACACCCTCTGACCAAACAGCGCCTTTCACATCTCCGCGGAGAACATATTTTGACAAAATATCCCCTAAAACCGTGATATCCTGCAAAGAACACGCATCAATCACCCGAAGCTCGTCCGCCGCTGTCTTCATGCGGTATCTTGAATAAGTGTACACGTAATTTCTATTTAAAAAGTCTGTTGTCTTGATTTCCTTAATGAAGCTAAGCAGAGTCGAGTCATAAACCGGAACTGCCATAGAGTTCCTGCCGATTCCTTCGCCGCTGTAAATGTCTGATGTACTGCTGCCGCTTTTGCTTTGAAGCCATGACAAATATTTCATCAGCTTTGCCACGTCCTCCTGATAACATATAATGATTTCATCTCTCGAAAGCTTCACGCGATCCTGCATACGAGTTCCTCCTCTGCACACTGATAGTTATATTTTAACATAAAACCAGAAAATGTACAGTCATTAATTATGGAAATTTGTAACGAAGCGTAACCGTTCAGCCGTATGGACTATTTTATCAGGACGAAGGTCGGCAGTCCTATGCTGTGACAGGCAATTGGACTGCCGACCTTCTGTGCATTGACAACTGTTCCGTTTTATGATTTCACTGAACAGAAAACGGCAGCCGGAGGGATATTATCTGACGTTTTCGTCCGGATAGAAATGCAAGAAAGACTGAACTGTTACTAAAATTTAATAAAAATTTACTTGTTATCCGCAAATCGGGATAATATAATAAAGGCTGCTTTATCACATAATAAATTATCCAAATTTGTAAGATTAAAGGAGATTACTGCATGCGTTTTTTTATAAAGCCGCTGTCATTTATCCCGGCGCTTATCATGATGTATATTATTTTCTCATTTTCCGCTCAAACCGGTACTGCCAGCTCGAAGCTCAGCTATAAAGTCACCCGGCAGGTCGTTTCTGCTGCAGACAATGCACTGGACTTAGAGCTTACCGAACAGCAGGTCAACCGGTGTATTCAGAAAATCCACTTTTATATAAGAAAAATCGCCCATTTCACGGAATATTTCCTGCTTGCAGTGTCCGTCTCCATACCGCTGTATGTCTATGGCATTCGCGGCATCTGGCTTGTGCTGACCGCAGGCATCTTGTGCTCCGGCTTTGCTGCTTTGGACGAATTTCACCAGCTTTTTGTACAGGGCCGCGGTGCTTCCGTGCGCGATGTGATCATTGATAGCTGCGGCGCTCTTGTCGGAATTTTGTTTGTCAGAATTTTCGGATATATTTTCAGAAAGACAATTTTTGAGCCATTGCATAAGCATTCCATCTGAACAAAAAGGAGGCTCCTCACGATGTGAAGGAACCCCCTTTTATTTTATCAAAGACTTACAAAATTATGCTTTAGCCAGCTTGCGCAAAGCGTTATCCACTGCTCACACTGCGGTTCTATTTCCTTGCCCTCCATCATTGCTGTCTCTTTTGTAGCAAGAGCATATCCGTGTCCTCCGTGCGGAAAAACATGATATTCGAAATTCACGCCTGCTTTCCTGAGTGCGGCAGCAAACATCAGGGAATTTTCAAGCGGAACAGCTCCGTCCTCGAAGGTATGCCACATAAACACAGGAGGCACCTTGTCAGTTACCTGATTCTCAAGGCTCAATTCCTTTTCCAGCTCCTCACTTGCCTTGCTTCCCATCAAATTGACGAAGCTTCCTCTGTGTGCAAATTCTCCTGATGTAATCACAGGATATGCAAGTATCATGCCATTGGGCTGATACTGCTCTTTATTCATCTGCATCTCTTTCTCAAGCCAATCCTTATCCCAAAAGCAGCCAAGGCTTGCAGCAAGATGTCCTCCTGCCGAAAAACCTGCAACAAGAATCTTGTCCTTATCTATGGCATACTCAGCCGCATGCTCTCTGATATATGCCATAGACCATGCAAGCTCCATAAGCTCCTGCGGATGTTCCACACCTTGTCTTGAAATATCATACCAAAGCACTGCTGCATGGCAGCCTGCTGTCAGAAAATGAAACGCGACAGGCTCTCCCTCTCTGACAGACACATGTTCATATCCTCCGCCCGGGCAGATTAAAACAAGCGGTCGCTTGCGGTCACCGTAAGTTTCAGGATGGTCGTCCTGTATATATAAAGATAAAACTGCCTGTACGCTTCCTTTTACTTCCACTTTCACACTTTCGTATTTCATACTGACTCTCCATTCTTGCTTTTCAAACCACCTGTTTAATTAAATACTGCTGTTCTGCCCTTTTGAGCTATTGCAATATAGGTCTTACCCTCGTTGAGCTGTATCTCATTCCCAAAATCATCATAATATACCGTCGGGGTATAATCGCCTGCCTTCTGCCATGTCACATGAATGCACTTACCCTTTGTAAAATAATATCCGTCTTCTGTGTTGTCAATATTTTGGAAATACAGATAGCCCTTGTCATCAAGCCTGCACCACTTTGTATTCTGTACGATAACATTGGCAAATTTGAGCTGCTGACCGTTCAGTCCGTCTGTCTGTGCCTTTCCGTGAATGGACTTGTAATACATGCCGTCAGCAGGATTGTATGTAAAGGCACTCTTTGTATAAGTAAAAATCTGGGACAAATCAATCGTATTGGCGGTTGCTGCTGCCGCTCCATACTGCTCTAATGTATTAACGCCGTCTGCAAAAGTAAAATGCTTCGGATTGTAAAAGCCCTCTCTGATATTCAGTGAATATCCAAGCCCCGTGCAGGCATTGATTATCCCGGAAGCGCTTGTATATGCATTGTGCGGCGCTTTTCTGTCCGAGGTTCTGAAGAATGCACCGGAACCGGGAGCGCCTCCTCCGACACCGTACTGGTTTGTGCCTGATATATTATTGATATCAGGAGCTGTAATGCGGTCCTTCATATAGAAAACACCCCCGAAATGAATCAATATCGGGTCCCACTCCGTCGCCTCAGGAATATAGTAGGCTCTGCAGCTTCGAACATTTCCTATCTTGGAAAGTCCTGTCCAATTACTGATGACTGCCATCTGGCGTGAAATCTCGCCCTCCTCCATAATTTCATACAAGATGTCCGCATTGCTGATTCCATAGGAAGGCTGTGCTACCTTGTCGGTAGGCATCATTATGGCGATTGGACGGACTACTGCCTGCTCTGCCGGTACCCACTCATTTGTGTAGACACTTCTAACGTATCCCGGAAGCGCTTCATCAGCCTTTACCACTGTCTGCTGCGTTATGCTGCTGCCCGGCAGCACTGCCAGCGCTGCTGCTGCAAGTATAACAGCGGTTAATTTTTTCAGTGTTTTTACTACATTTCGTTTCATAGTATTCTCCCTTCATAAAAAACATTTTTAATTGAAACAATTCTAAAAATTAATTTTTGATTTTGCCTTTACTTTGTCCTGCGGCACATCGTGACTGCTTTTGTACTGCCTGATTTCATCAAGAAACGCTTCCCCGAATTTTTCGTATTTTGTCTGCCCCACACCTGATATGCCGAGCATCTCATCACGTGTCAACGGCAGATATGTACTCATCTCCTTCAAGGTTTTATCCGTAAATACCACATACGCAGGAACCTGCAATTCTTTGGCGAGACTGTTGCGGAGCAGTCTGAGCCGGTCATACAGTTCCGGATTGCCAGAAGCTATTCTCACGCCTTCTCCTGCTTTCACAAGCGGCCGTTTTGCACTTGCAGCGCTGTATGCATACTCAGGATGCCTGTCGAGCTTCTCCTGATGGTTTTCCGCCTCAAGCTGCCGCATACAATTTCCGCAGCTGCCGCAGAAGGAATCTGCCTTCTCTCCGAAATAATTTAACATAAATTTGCGGTAACAGTATTTTGTATGACAGTAAAAGGTCATTTGCTTTAGCCGTTCCCTGTCCTTTTCCATCACATTCGCAAGCTCAGTCTCACTCAGCCCCTCATTTTCGCGGTTGTTCTCGATAAAAAAACGATTGGTATGTACATCCTGCGGACTATATAACAGATAGCAGTCCGCCTTCTCACCATCGCGCCCTGCGCGCCCTGCCTCCTGATAATAGCTCTCCATGTTCTTGGGCATATTGTAGTGAATCACAAACCGCACATCGGGTTTATCAATCCCCATGCCGAATGCATTGGTCGCCACCATGATATGTGTTTTGTCGTAAGTAAATTCCTCCTGATTTCTGCGCCGCTCCTCATCAGACAGACCTGCGTGATATTTTGATACGTCAAGCCCCCTCTCCGAAAGCAGGTCATACACCTCCTCCACCAGCTTCCTGGTGATACAGTAGATAATACCGCTCTCGTCATAATGCTCCCTGAGCAGTTTAAACAGTTCCGTCTTTTTATCCTTGGTATGCTTCACAAAAAAGGAAAGATTCTTCCTGTCAAAGCCTGTCGTTACTATCTTTGGTTCCCTTAACTTCAGAATCCTCATGACATCATCACGGACTTCCTTTGTAGCTGTCGCCGTAAAAGCCCCGACAATCGGTCTTTTGGGCAGCCGCTCCACAAACTCCACAATTTTCAGATAGCTTGGTCTGAAATCCTGACCCCACTGCGACACACAATGTACCTCATCGACACTGATAAACGAGATATCCGCATGGACTGCAAAATCGAGAAAGGACTCTGTAAGAAGCCGCTCCGGCGCTGCATAAATGATTTTATATTTTCCCTTTTTTGCAAAATCCAGCGCTTTAAAATATTGTCCCTGCGTCAAAGAGCTATTCAGGTATGCCGCATAAACGCCCACTTGATTCAGTGCCGCCACCTGATCCTTCATCAGACTAATCAGCGGAGATATCACCAGCGTAATTCCTTCAAACATCAGCGCCGGCACCTGATAGCAAAGCGACTTGCCTGCGCCCGTCGGCATGATGCCGAATACATCTCTGCCCTCCAATAATCCATCTATCAGGGATTCCTGCCCGTCACGAAAAGAATCATATCCAAAATAGCTTTTCAAAATCTCATATTTATTCTGTCCGTTCATGTTATCCCTACTCTGTATCCTCTAATTTGTTGTCTTATTATGGTTTACTGCCTTTCGCAGCTTCGCCTTTAACCGCTGCAGCGCATTGTCAGCAGACTTCTCATCTCTGGAAAGAACCTTGGCAATCTGCGAGTAACTCATGCCCGTGATATACAAATCAAGCACCTGCTTTTCAAAGCTGCTAAGCTCCTTGTCAATAATAGCCTCTATATCAGCTACATTTTCTTTGTCAATGACAAGCTGCTCCGGATTCATCTCTGTCTCTGAGACAAGCACATTGACAAGCTCTATGCTGTTGTCATCACCTTCTGTTCCTGTCATATCCGCATAAAGTGATATATATGTATTTAACGGTGTATGCTTCTCCCGGCGTGATGCCTGCACTGCATTGTACATCTGACGGGATATGCACAAATCTGCAAACGTATAAAAGCTTGCATCTCTGCCTGCATCATAATCTCTTACCGCCTTGAAAAGTCCAATCATGCCCTCCTGAATCAGGTCATCGCTGTCCGCTCCGAGAATATACATGGATTTTGCCTTTTTCCGTACCAGATTTTTGTATTTGTCCATAATATAATCCGTAACCTGTGCCTCACCGTCTCTCAGCCTGTCTATCAGTTCCTCGTCAGTTAAACCTTCATAGATGTCCGGCATATACTATCTGATACCTCCTACAGCATTCGCTGTCTTACAATCTCATACGCAAGCACACCGGCAGCCACAGAAGCATTCAGCGAATCAATATCACCCTTCATCGGAATAGAAGCTGTTAAATCGCATTTTTCTTTGACAAGTCTGCCCACTCCCTCTCCTTCATTTCCAATGACAAGCCCTATCGGTCCTTTCAGGTCAAGCTGATACATGGTTGTTCCGTCCATATCGGCACAGACAAACCACAAGCCTTCCTTTTTCAGCTCCTCCATTGTCTTTCCAAGGTTCGTAACCCTTGCTACAGGCGTATAGTTCAGCGCTCCTGCCGAGGTCTTGGCGACGACAGCCGTAAGCCCTGCCGCACGGTTTTTGGGAATAATTACTCCGTGCGCTCCTGCAAGATTTGCGGTTCTGATGATTGCTCCCAGATTGTGCGGGTCTTCAATATTATCAAGCAGAAAGATAAACGGCGGCTCTCCTTTTGCACGTGCTGCCTCCAGAATATCCTCCACCTCTGCATACTCATAGGCAGCCGCATAGGCAATCACGCCCTGATGCTTTCCCGTCCCGCTTATCTGGTCAAGCCGTTCCTTTGACACAAACTTAATCATGGTATCATGCTTTTTTGCCTCTCTCTTAATTGTCTGTATCGGTCCGTCCTGCACGCCGTCTTGTATAAAAAGCTTGTCAATCGGCTTTCCTGAACGAAAAGCCTCAATTACGGCATTTCTGCCCTCTATGGTAAATTCCTCATATCTCATGTGCTATGTGCCATTTCCTTTCCAAGTTTTCCTGACAGTTCCGATATCCTCACTGCCGCTGTTATGCGTAACTCCCCAGTACCCTTGCAGTTGCCTTACAGCACAATCTGTGCTGCCTCCATCGCCTGTTTTACTATCTGCATGACTCTCTCGGTGTCGTCCTGCAGAAAAAGATATCCACAAAGCGCTTCAAATCCGGTTGCCTTACGATAGCTTGCAAGACTTGCATTTTTAGCAGAGGAATTAATCTTCGTATTTTTCCCTCTCCTGTATATCTCCTGCTCCTTTTCTGTCAGCGTATCATAAACCGCCTCAATCATCTTTGCCTGTGTGTCCGCACATACGATTTTGGTTGTATGGCTATGCAATGTCTGCGCTGGTCTCTGCCCCTGCTCTACGATAAGCGTTCTTATGATAATTTCAAACACCGCATCACCGATATATGCCAGCGTAAGCGGAGAAAATGTTCTGATATCGGCTCCTTCTACACCAAATTCTGTGTGTATTTGTGACAGCATGCCCGGTTTATTTAAGCCTTCTTCCATTTTACACCCTCTCGCGTATCCTCCAGCACAATGCCTTTCTCTAACAGTTCATTGCGGATTGCATCTGCTTTTGCGAAGTCTTTTTCCTTCTTTGCAGCCTTTCTCTCCTCAATCTTTGCAAGCACATAGCTCTCAAGTTCAGTGTCAATGCTGTTGTCTGCTTCTTTCACAGCATGCGCCGTGGTAAGGTCAAGAGACAGCACCTCGTCAAAGCTCTCCGCCAATGCATACTTGGTTGCCTCTGACATATCATCCTTGAGCATATCATATAACACAGTAATTGCCATAGAGGAATTAAGGTCATCACACAAAGCCGCCTCAAATTTCGCTCTGTACTCATCAAATTTTGCCTTATCCACCACACCGTTTTTGTCAAGTGTTCCGATTTTCCTGACCAGCTTATCATATGCAGCACTCATATTGTCAAGAACCTCATAGGAAAATTCAAGCGGTTTGCGGTAATGCGACTGTAAGCAGAATAATCTGTATACAATCGGATTATACCCCTTGGACTCAAGCAGTGACACCGTAAGGAAATCTCCTTTTGATTTACTCATCTTTCCCGATTTGTCGTTCAGATGATGCACATGGAACCAGTAATTGCACCACTTATGCCCTGTGTAAGACTCACTTTGTGCAATTTCATTGGTATGGTGCGGGAAAATATTATCTACGCCTCCGCAGTGAATATCCATGTACTCGCCAAGATGCTTCATGCTGATGCAGGAGCATTCAATATGCCACCCCGGATATCCGACTCCCCACGGACTATCCCATTTAAGCTCCTGGTCATCAAACTTTGACTTCGTAAACCACAGGACGAAATCGCTCTTATTTCTCTTATTTGCATCTTCGTCCACATCATCACGCACGCCGACCAAAAGCTCCTGCTCATTCTGGCTCGAAAATACATAATATTCCTTTAGCTTCGAAGTATCAAAATAAATATTTCCGCCGCTCTCATAAGCATATCCTTTTTGCATAAGCACTTCAATCATATGGATAAATTCAGCAATGCAGTTCGTCGCCGGCTCCACCACATCAGGTGTCTTAATGTTGAGCTTACCGCAGTCACTGAAAAATGCATCTGTATAAAATTTTGCAATCTCCATCACCGTTTTGTGCTCTCTTTTGGCACCCTTCAGCATCTTATCCTCGCCGGTATCGGCATCACTGGAAAGATGTCCTACATCTGTAATATTCATGACGCGCTTCACATCATATCCGATATAGCGCAGTGTCTTTTCCAGTAAATCCTCCATGATGTAGCTTCTTAAATTTCCGATATGCGCATAGTGATACACCGTGGGACCGCAAGTGTACATCGCCACCTTGCCCTCTATATTAGGAACAAACTGCTCTACCTTTCTCGTCAGTGTATTATAAAACGATAATTTGTTTTCCATTTTCTGTCAAAACCTCCAAATATATGTATCTTTATCTCTCCTCAAGCTCTTTTTTCAGCAGCTTTACCTGCTGCTCCAGCTCTAATATGCGGTTAGTCATCTCACTGTTTGCATACTGCAGGTTTTTGATATCTTCATTGACAGGATCGGGAAGGTCTACCTGATTCAGCTCCTCACGCACAAGCTTCTGATTATTGCGTCTTACAATCCTTCCGGGCACGCCTACAACCGTACAGTTGGGCGGAACCTCCTCTATCACAACGCTTCCTGCTCCGATTTTTGAATTCTCGCCAATCTTAAAGGAACCGATAATCTTAGCTCCCGCACTAATCATCACGTTGTCTCCAACAGTCGGGTGGCGCTTCCCATGTTCTTTTCCAGTGCCTCCCAAAGTAACACCCTGATAAAGTGTCACGTTGTTGCCCACCACTGCTGTCTCACCTATGATAACACCATTTCCATGATCAATAAAAAAATTCTCACCTATCTCTGCACCGGGATGTATCTCTATGCCTGTCTTTCTGACTGCACGCTGGGATATCCATCTTGCCCAAAAGTAATGTCCGCTCCGATACAGCTTATGTGCCACACGATAGTGAAGCATCACCTTAAAGCTTGGGTACAGGAAAACCTCCATATTGGAATGGATAGCCGGATCGCGCTCCCTTATGACCTTTATCTCGTTTTTCACATTTTTAATAAATCCCATTTCTACGCCTCCATTGAGACTGTTCTTCTACCATATATTATGTATAAAATGCAAGTTTTGCATCTGATTACTTTTCAAGGCCCACCGCAGTATTTAATGCAATCTCCATCATCTGTGTAAAGGAATTTTGCCTCTCCTGTGCAGTTGTCTCCTCTCCTGTCACCATACTGTCTGAAACAGTAAGAATTGCAAGCGCATTCTTGCCGCATCTTGCTGCATTCATGTAAAGCGCCGCTGCCTCCATCTCAACACAGAGCACCCCCATCTTCTGCCAGCCTTCGTTTGCCTTCCCATTATCATTATAAAACACATCGGACGACAGGATATTGCCTACATGATAGGCTGCTCCGAGCTTATCCGCCTGCGCAATTGCCTCTCTAAGAAGCGGGTAGCTTGCAATCGGCGCAAAAGTTCCTCCTAACCCGTACTGATTTGCATAATTTGAATTCGTACATGCGCCCATGCCAAATACGATGTCACGCACCTTGACCTTTTCCTGCAATGCGCCTGTTGAACCGATTCGCATAATGTTTTCCACATCAAAAAAGTGAAAAAGCTCATACGAATAAATGCCGATTGTCGGCATGCCCATTCCGCTCGCCATGACGCTTATCCTGGTGCCCTTGTAAGTTCCTGTATATCCCTGTATTCCTCTGATATTGTTGACAAGCTTTGCATTTTCCAGAAAATTTTCAGCGATAAACCGGGAACGAAGCGGGTCCCCGGGCATCAGTACCGTCTTGCCAAACGCATCTTTTTCTGCATTAATGTGCGGTGTTGTAACAAATGACATATCGTGTTCCTCCTATTTTTGTCGAATCTAAATGCACTGTCTGAATATGAATGTGTCAGTACACTAATATCTCTCATTAATCCATGCAGGACCTGACAGGTATATACTATCAAATTTCATATTTTGTTTCAACTTGATATATTCAAAAAGAAATGCAGTAAACTCACCAATCGTAACAGTAACCTCCGGTCTCATGGAAGTTTCTTCTGACTGCTTTGTCTCCTCCACACGCTCCATACGGCTTCCCTTTTCATCAAGGTACCATAGGAAAAGGCCGTCATTTTCCGCTATCACGGAATCCTTTAACCGAATAGCTATTGTTACCTTTCCATGCGCAGCTATGTGCTTCAGTATTTCCGGCAGATTCACAATTCTTGCCATAACAGCCGGCTTCCTCCCCTTTGTTGTATAGAAATACCGATCTATGTCAGACTCATTTTCAAAAACTGCCTCCCTGATGCTGCACTCCTTCTCCTGCGTATATGCAAAATAACCTTTCCGCTTCCCATTTTCCATGATTTGATATAAATTTCCGCCATAGGTTTGCAGCTCACTTAGAAAGCGCTCATAATACGCCGCGCTTCTGATATTAAAAAGCCCATAATGCCTGCAGAGATTTGCATTTACAAAATGCGCCAGTGAAAGCAGGCTGTCCTTATCTGCTGCAGTCAATGTGATATTGGAGGGATTCAGGTGCACTGTCTCACCATCAGCTGCCCTCTTGAGCATTTGCATCGATATAATTTCCGTGTTTAGTTCATATTGCGGTCTGTCATAAATATAATGAAATCCAAAGTGTTCAAAAAACTCCCCGTTTTCCGGCTCTGCAAGGCAAAACGGTATCTGCCGTTCTCTCTGGTACTCCAATGCTCCAGTCAGCACCTTTCTCATATATCCCTGATTTCGATATGCTTTCTGTGTGGCTGCAGCATGGATAACATTCGTGTCAACACGCAGTACGTCAGCCATACAGGGAAGGCGTCCGGCTCCGGGCAGAGGCGGATTTCTGCGCATTGCTGCAGAGTAAGGCGTAAGATGAAGTATAGACTGTATTGTGTCATTTTTTATGGCAAAAACAATATTATCCTTCACTCTCTGCTCAAAATAATAGTCCAAAAAATCTTTAGAAACCTCCGGAAATGCTTCTTCCCACAATTGTCTTGCCTCCGTGACAGCTTCCCCGTTTAAAATGCAAAGTCCAAACGCTGTCTCTATCCTTTTTCTGATTTTCCGCTCCGCTTCCTGAGCCTTTAACACCTGCTCCATGTTCTGCTGTTTCCCCTTATCATTTCCTATTTGTAGCTATTCAGTATCTTCCTGGTATCCTCTGTTTTATCTTACTGCACTGCAACCCGGACACCCTTCGCAGGAACGTACTGCGGCAGATTGCTCTTTTGCCTCGATTGTCGCCATTTCTCTTGGGCTTGTCAGCATGCAAATCGCCTGAGAAGAAATTCCTTTCCCCTCACCGGTAACACCAAGCCCCTCTTCTGTCGTCGCTTTGACATTCACCTGCTCTATGCTGATTCCCAATGCATTTGCTATGTTCTCGCGCATCTGGTCAATATGCGGCCGCATCTTCGGTGCCTGTGCAATAATCGTGGCATCAATATTTTCAATAAAAAACATATTTTCCTCCAGCAGTTTTCCCACCCGTTCAAGCAGAATCAAACTTGATATTCCCTTGTAGGCAGGGTCCGTATCCGGGAAATGCTTTCCGATATCGCCAAGCGCTGCCGCCCCCAGCAAGGCATCCGATATTGCATGGAGCAGCACATCGGCATCTGAATGTCCCAAAAGTCCAAGCCCGTACGGTATTGTTACGCCGCCTATAATCAGAGGTCTTCCCTCCGTCAGACGATGTACGTCATAGCCCATTCCTATTCTCATTTCCATACCCTCCTGCGTACTTCAGGTAGTGTCAAAAACTACCTGTTTTTTTGTTTCAAAATCTAATAAAAACCTTGATTTTAAGGGAAATCTGCAATAAAAAGAGCATTGACCTCCCTTTTCTGGTATAATGTCCTTGACCAAAATTCCAAAACACCGAAAGGA
>JAGAQJ010000034.1 GCA_017622845.1 Lachnospiraceae bacterium
CTGCTTGTTATCTATCTTAAAGCTTGCCATTATTTATTGTTTTAGATTTCTAAATACAGTAAAGTTTATTCGTTATTAACACAGTTTTTTGCTTTCGATGAACAGAAAACTGCAGATAGTATCCCGTAGAATGCCTCGGTGGAGAATGGTGATATTTCCTTATACGATGATAGCGTGTTGCCCCTGTAAACTGACGCTAGATAAGCAGGAGTAAATTTGTACGGAAGCAAATTTAGGTGAGACGGAGGCATGGACGCCGTCTCGAGTCGGCTCCGTCCTCGTTGGTAAGCTTTCCTCATCGTATTAGGAAATTCCCATTCGGAACCAACGGCAGCCGGAGGAATACTATCTGCAGTTTTCGTCCGGATAGGAATGTATAAAAAGCTGAACTGTTACGCTTCCTGTTCACAGTCTGAAAGCTTTGATTGCAGTCAGGAAAAACAAATGATATAATTATTAAAAAATACGGACCATTTGACATGATAAATCAGAAAGAAAACATGTCTTATAAGCCCTTATGGAAACCATTGACGGGAGGTGAATGTAAGAATGTTTAGCACATATTTGGAAAGGAATATTTTATGGCACTGGAAAATAAACTCAATATCAATGATTCAGCAGAATTGGCAAGAATGGAAGAAAAGATAAGTAAGAAAAGAGCAGTTGAATTATTTGAAAGTGATTATCTGGACAGTTATGAAGCCGGAACTTTTAGTATGCTCGCTGCGATTCATAAGTATCTGTTTGAACAGATATATGAGTTTGCAGGAAAAGTAAGAGATGTCAATATTGCAAAAGGTAATTTCAGATTTGCACCGGTTATGTATTTGCAGGCAGCAATAGAAAATGTTGAGAAGATGCCGCAGGCAACCTTTGATGAAATTATCGAGAAGTACGTAGAAATGAATATTGCACATCTGTTTCGGGAAGGTAATGGGCGCAGTACAAGAATCTGGCTCGATTTAATGCTGAAAAATGAGCTGAATCTTGTGGTTGACTGGAGATTGGTTGATAAAGACGATTATCTGTTGGCAATGGAAAGAAGTCCGATAAAAGATGTTGAAATAAAGTATATATTAAGACAGGCGTTGACGGATAAGATTGAAGATAGAGAAATTTATAGGAAAGGTATTGATCATAGTTACTATTATGAAGGTTATGCTGTGTATAAGGCAAAAGATTTGTAGGGATAAATGATGGAAATGTTGGATACATTTTGCGGAGAATGGGAGGAATTTGAATGATTGCATATTTATCAAGCCACATAGGCGGTTCTTACAAAGAAAACGGGATAAGGATACCAACACAGCTCATTGCTGATAATGGTTTTCTGGAGAGCCTGCAGCAGCACTGGAAAGACAATTCGGATGTGCTGATTATCAGCTCAGACCCCGATTCTTCAGAAACAAATGACAGTATCAGGGATGTCTTTGCAGAAGCTTTTCCAATGAGCGGACTGTCCATTCGCCGGATGCAGATATGTGATAAAAGAAACGAGGAGATTGTGGCTCAAATTGCGGATTATGATGTACTCATACTTGCCGGAGGCCATGTCCCGACACAGAATGCCTTTTTTCAAAAGATACGGTTAAAAGAGCGCATCAAAGATTTTGACGGAATCCTGATTGGAATCAGTGCCGGAACGATGAACTGCGCAGAAACCGTTTATGCACAGCCGGAGCTGGAGGGCGAGAGCATTGACAAGGAGTATCGGCGTTTTTTATCCGGCTTAGGAATTACAAGGCTGATGATACTCCCGCATTTTCAATATATAAGGAACAACATCTTAGATGGAAAGCGGATTATGGAAGATATCACACTTCCGGACAGCTATGGCAGAGAATTCTATGGTTTGACAGATGGAAGCTATGTCATGATAGAAAATGAAACAATGACGCTGCATGGAGAAGCATATCTTATCAGGGACGGAGAGCTGACACAGATTTGTGAAAAAGACAGATGTGTCACAATTTCCCCTAATTAGGAATTTCATTATACCAGCAGAACATACGTAAAGCAGACAGACTGCACCAATACTGTGTTTTCGAGCATAATTGGTATAGCTGATTAATTTACGATTCGATAGAGTACGCCAGGAGGTAAGAATGACAAAAGTAAATTTTTATGAAAAAGCAGATGACAAGCTTTTGAAATTCGCAGTGATTATTGCAAGGACAGAAGGAAAATGGGTATTCTGCAAGCATAAGGAACGGGATACTTATGAGGTGCCGGGCGGTCACAGAGAAGAAGGAGAGCGTATCTTGGACACTGCAAAGCGGGAGCTGTACGAGGAAACCGGCGCCATTGATTTTGATATGGCGCCAGTATGTGTTTACTCTGTCATAGCCGAAGACAATTTCAATGGCGAGGAAAGCTTTGGAATGTTATATTATGCGGATATCAGGAGCTTTGAGCAAGAGCTTCACAGCGAAATTGAAAAAATCATTATTACAGAGCATTTGGTTGATAATTGGACCTATCCTCTGATACAGCCAAGACTGCTGGAGGAAGCCAAAAGGCGGGGATATCTTTGAAAAAGCATTATCTGTCTGCCGACTCACAGTAGATGGCAATCGCTTTTGCCGCAAATTCAGCAGTGCCGCGGCCTCCGGCATTGTCAATGTTTTCTTCTGTTCCTCAGAGTAAGCTGCTGATTTTTTCTCAAACTCCTTATAGGCATCCGTGCCGCCCCATGAAGCCTTGGCTTGGGCGGCATATGCGTCAATTTTACTGGTATCAAATACTTTAAAATCCATTTTATTCACTCCTAATGTTTTGATTTCACGTGCAAAGCAAATCAGGTCCTCCAGACGCTTCTTTTTCATTTCCAGCAATTCAATTTGCTGTGTGAGCGCCTTTTCCCTGTCAAAATCAGAGCTGTTCAAAATTCTGATAATATCCTTTAGCGGAAATTCTAATTCACGAAAAAGCAGAATGCTCTGCAGCCGTTCCAGATTAGCATCGTCATACAGACGGTATCCGGCGTCTGTCGTCACAGACGGGTGCAGAAGACCAATGGAATCATAGTAGTGCAGTGTGCGTATACTCACACCGGTTAGAGTACTGACTTCTTTTACTGTTTTCATGTTAGAATCACCATTCCTTTTTGAACTGATGCTTTGTTTCGTGTACCCTCAGTTTACAAGAGCACACATGCCTTAAAACGGGATAATTTCGCCATTTTCTGCGTTATCCTCAATCGTCTGCCTTGAAAATGACGAAATTCTCTCCGTTTGAGGTCGGAAGAGTCAGGCAGAGATAAATTTTGTGCCCTGCGAGGCACTTGAACAACGCGTACAGGGCGTACGCGGAGTGAAAGTAACGAAGCAGGACGCAAAATTTACTCTGTCTTGACCATGTGTGCTCTTGTAAACTGAGGGTAAGCTTATCATAAACTATGACGTAACGTCAGAGTCAAGATACAAATGATAATTTTATAACTTTTTATTTTGAATGTTGCTGTGTCTGCTGAAAGTCTGCCTTGTTGGATGGGGCATTTCATGATATACTTCTATCTTGAAAGGGAGGGAGTTTGCATGATGAAAAAAACAAAACGAAAGCAGATAATTGCATTGACATTGGCAGTGAGCCTTTTGAGCGGGTGCACTGCGCAAAAGCAGACCAATGAAGCGATAGATACGGTTCAGACCATGCAGAGTGAAGAAGCAGAAACCTCTGTGCAGACGGAGCAGAGCGAGCAGGCATCTTCTGCTGATGTGACAGAGGTGTCGGCAGATACAGAGCGGCTTTATTCGGGAGAACGGCCGTTATTGGTGCAGATTGTGGAAAGGAGTGAGACAGAAAGCGTGGTACCATGCGTCGAGGCGTATACCGTTGAGCCGGATTTAAGCAATGTTGACAATTTATGGCAGTATTATTATCTGTCAGATGAAATGACCCAAAAGCTGTCTCAGAACGGTTTTGTAGTAGCAGGCAATGCCGGAAGCGAGTTTTTTGAAATCTATGAGGAAAACCGGTATATGATGCTTCCAAGCTTCGTGACAGTGGACTCTCTGATGCATACATATCATTTGTATTTCAGCTATCTGTTAAAGAATCTGGAACAGGATTTCCTGTCAAATGCCCTGACACAGCTCAGCACGAGAATGCTGGATAACAGCATTGCACAGTACGGGCAGCTAAAAGGAAGCGAATGGGAAAGTGCGGCAAAGCGCAACGTCGCATTTTTTACAATCGGGGCAAAGCTTTTGGACGATACGGCTGCAGTGAGTGAGGATGTGAAAGAGATTGTCGAGACAGAGCTTGAGCGTATTAACAATGCCAAAGGAATTGATTTTTCCGAAATCACCGGAGATGAGGAGGATTATTCACAGTACATACCGCGCGGATATTATGAGGGAGACGAGAAGCTGGAGCGGTATTTTAAGGCAATGATGTGGTATGGCAGGATTCATTTTGCACAGGAGGAAGCAGAGCTTGACAGAAGCGCACTTCTGATAACCAAGGCTCTTGCTGATGATGGAGAAGCATATGCTTTATGGGAATCCATTTATGCCGTTACATCATTTTTCGCAGGTGCAAGCGATGATCTGGGTGTGTGTGAATATGCGCCGCTTCTTCGTGAGGTGTACGGCGAGGATATCACGGTAAACGGACTTATCGGAACGGAAAAAGCATTTGAGCAGTTCCATGCAATGACAGCGTCACTTCCTGCTCCGCAGATTAATTCAATTCCGATTAATGATGGTGAGGATAATGTGATTCCCGGATTTCGGTTTATGGGTCAAAGATTTAGCATTGATGCGGCTGTGATGCAGAAGCTGATTTACAGTAATGTGGAGGAAAACAGCGAGGGAGCAAAGCGTATGCTTCCGGACGTACTGGATGTTCCGGCGGCACTTGGCAGTGATACTGCACTGCGCATTTTGGAGGAAAACGGTGCGGCAGACTACGCAGGTTACTCTGAAAATATGGAGCTGCTCAGAAAGGGGCTGGCAGAAGAAAATGATACCCTGTGGTCTGCAAGCCTGTATGCAAGCTGGCTCAATACACTCCGCCCGTTATTGACAGTAAAGGGAGAAGGTTATCCCATGTTTATGCAGAACGAGGAGTGGGTCAAGAAGGATCTTGAATGTTTTGCAGGCAGCTTTACAGAGCTGAAGCATGACACAATACTTTATTCAAAACAGGTGATGGCAGAGATGGGCGGCGGTTATGATGAAGAACCGGATTACAGGGGTTACGTGCAGCCGGAGCCATTGGTATATGAACGGTTTTCAAGCCTTGCCGGTCAGACAGCGCAGGGACTTAAGAAATACGGAATGCTGGATTCGGCTGATGAGGAAAATCTGACACGCCTGTCAGAAATTTCCGACCGCCTTCTGACGATTTCAAACAAGGAGCTTCAGGACGAAACACTTACAGATGAGGAATATGAGTTTATAGAAAACTATGGCGGAAACCTTGAGCATTTCTGGTATGAGGCCGTCAAGGGAGACGGTGAATCTTCGTATATTGATAGTGCCGAATATCCGGCAGCGCTTGTCGTGGATATTGCGACTGACCCGAACGGAACAGTGCTTGAGGCGGCAACCGGTAATCCTTCTTTGATTTATGTCGTGGTGAAGGTGGATGGAACACTTAAGCTTGCAAGGGGAAGCGTTTACTCCTTTTACCAGTTCCCATGGCCAATGGACGACAGGCTGACAGACACCAGATGGCGTCAGATGATGGGTCTGGAGGCAAAGGAAGACGGAAGCTATGAAATGTTCCAGTCGTTCCCCAAGCCGGAGTGGACGGAGAGCTACCGATACAATTATGAGTGAGGTCACCTGTATCCATGAGGCAGGAGAGTATAAAGAGGGTGCAGGTGCGGAGGAACGGTATGATAAGGAAGGCAGCGGTCTGCATTTTGACTGTGATGGCAGCCGCTGCGGCAGTCGGCGCCTTATGCTATCTTTTATGGAATAACGGCGCTTTTCTGCCGCGGTGGATTGTGTGGGAGAGCAGGGAGCTTTGCGACCGGTCCGGTGCATATGAAATTTCGTTAGAACATAAAACAGTCCGTGTCGTTTATGAGGACAGTGTCATATGGACTTCACCGGACGGCGTGAAGGTTCAGCAGGCATTATCCTGTGACATTGACAATGATCATCAGGACGAGCTGATACTGCTCTGCTGGAAGATAGGACGCTACGGCAGCCGTAAACCCTTCTGGGTGGAAAAGGATGAGAAGAAATGGTCACAGCATATCTTCGTATACGAATATAATCGGAGTGAGATTCAGCCCAAATGGATGTCCTCTTATATCGGACAGGATGTTGTAAACATGGCAGAGAACGGCAAGGACGCACCTTTTACCCGCCTTTGGCTGACTGATTCAGACCAGCAGGTAAGCAGTTGGTTCTGGGATTCATGGGGCTTTACAAAGGAGAATACTGACATTTCTTTTGTTGCTTTTGGCGACCTTCTGGCGCATGAACCGATTTATCGATATGGTTTGCTGCAGGACGAGACGTTCTCGTTTTTGTTTGAGAATTTCCGAGAGATAATTGCAGAAAGTGACATCGCTGTCATAAATCAAGAAACACCCCTGACGGATAATCCGGCTGCATACAGTGATTACCCCAGGTTCGGCACGCCCGTCAACATTGGACAGGCAATTGCTGCAGCAGACTTTGACGCGGTAACCTGTGCAACCAATCACGCGCTTGACCAAGGGGCGGACGGAGTGAGCTTCACGAAGCATTTTTTTGACTCGAATCACGTGACGTGTCTTGGAATCCAGTCGGAAGAAGAAACGGACGATAAGCCGTATGAGATACTCACAAGAAAAGGTGTCCGTTTTGCACTGCTTAACTATACCTATGGAACAAACGGAATCCCGATTCCGTCTGAGAACCCTTCTATGGTTCATTTGCTGGAGGACGAAAGTAAAATCAGAAATGATATAGAGAAAGCCGGACTTGATGCAGACTTTGTGATTGTCTTTGTCCATTGGGGAACCGAATATTCCTCACAGATTGATGCATCTCAGCAAAAGTGGACACAGGTGTTTTTGGAAAGTAAGGCAGATGTTGTAATCGGCACGCATCCGCATGTGCTCCAGCCTTATGAAATGCTTACGGACGATACCGGACATCAAATGCTTGTCTATTATTCTATCGGCAATTTTATCAGTGCACAGCCGGAGAAATCCTGCATCAAAGGCGGCATGGCACGATTTACTATATCACTCACCCCGTCAGGATATCAAATTTCAGAATATTCCTTACAGCCGTTGGAAATTACATGGCAGGGAAAAGGGAAATACATGGTGGATTATGTCGGATAAAAAAGCGGCAGCGCCTCGTTCAGATGCCTTGCCAATGAAAAATGATTCTGTGTGAAACAGGTTGCCAATTACCATGAATTATACTGGTACATTGCGGCGTTATGACCCGGTAAAGAATAATGAAGACGATACAGCTCACTGAATTGGAAAGGAGTGCAATTTTACTTTGAAGGTATATTATGGCGAAAATTTTTGGGGAAGCGGCAGGTCCGGAACGGAAATGAAAGAAATCCATTTGAATCAGGATTTCCTGTGGGACGATATTTCCGGCTTTATCCCATCAGTATATGTCTGCAGTGAAGGCATTGCAATTGATATCTGCATTCGTGTGCCGAATGAGCCGGTACGGTGTTTTTGGGACAAATGGCATCAAAGGCTTGGCGAGGAAATGAATGAAGATGAGCAGGAAACGCTTTTTCAGGAAAATCCGCTGGATATAGATTTTAATGTTCAGATTTGCATCAATGGCGAGAAGCTGGAGAATGATTTCGGCTGCGGAGCCTGCTATACAAAGGAATATGAAAACAATATGGAAGGCAGTCTTGAGGAGCAATTATTTCTTGCCTATGGCTGTGATGAGAGTGCAAGCTGGGTGTTCAAACGCCATATGTGCAGGTGGGATGGACAGCCGCAGCAAATGAATACAATTACAGTTGACTTTCTGGCACCGGACAAGCCCCTTGCCTGTGAGGACATAGAGCTTGGATTGGAGGATGCGAATAAGGAATGGACATTGACATCTCCTGTAAACGGCGGACAGTATACGCTCCATGTGGATAAGGTGGAGCAGCAGGAATTGTCGGAAGATATGCTCGCATTGCATCAAAGCAGACGCCATAAGCTGCAATATCCCCGTCATTATATGACCGTTTCCTATCATATAGAGCCGGAGCTTCCGGAAAACGCTTTTTTACTGCAGAGTGCCGGAAAAGGAGATAAACCGCGCGGACAAAGCGCGCAGGCGGCGGCAGAAATCAGCGTTATTGGAGGCGCTGACGGACCGACCTCCATATTCATTGCCGGAAAACGAGACAGAAGACAGGGTCGGATTGCCATTACCGCATTGCATTTTGAGCCGGTAGAGCGCGAGCTTTGGCGGCCGGTATTTATGATAAAGGAGCGCAGGGATATGCGGCTTGTGCTTCCGGTTACCGATGAACAGTAGATACATAAAGTGACGATTCAGCCATGTCTTATTCGTAAGCTGTCAGATTGACAGCCTGCGGGCAGTCACAAGTATATTACATCATTATTTCTGCAGGGCTGAACGGTTATCACATAAAAGGACATTACAATGATTTTAAAACAGAGAATTCCCAAGGAATTTTACAGATTATTCCGCACCAAAAACATGGATGCTTACATGATGTTTCTGGCTGCAATCTATGATGAAAACAATGAGGTATACACAGCGCTTGGCTTAACGATTGAGGAGGGACAGGCGATTATCGGCGAGATGATCAGCAAATCCCGGATAGAATGGCAGGAGGACAGTGAGGAGTCTTCTGATGCGCCGGAAGGTGCAGCCTTTGAGCCATCGGGCAGCCCGTCTGCTATTTTAAATACATTGATAAACTGGGGCTGGATAAAAAGTGATTATGATGAGCGGTTAAACACGTATATCTTATCCTTTCCCGAGTACAGCCAGCTTTATGTAGAGCTTTTCAAAAAGCTGCAAAGCGAGGATGACAGCAAAGAACGTGAAAGCATTCTTTCCATATATAGTGCTCTTTTTACTTATCATTCCGATATAGAAAAAAATAACGAGATTTTACAAAATGCGCTGCGCACTTCAAAAAACCTTGAGCTGCTCCTTTCCAACATGCAAAACGGCATGCGGACTTACTTTGACGAACTTTCCAGAAGCAGGAATTTTATCGGGATACAACAGGTGCTTGTGGACGAGATTAATAACAGCGACAGCCAAAAGTATGCGATTCTTACCACGACAGACAGCTTTTACCGTTATAAGGAATCCGTCAAGGAATTAATCAGCCGGATTCTGAATGATAATGACAGACAAAGACCAAAGCTTTTGCAGGCGTTGAATGCTTGTGAAAAAGGCTCTGTGGGATATCTGCGCGCTGAGAAAGCGGTCCGGTACAGCGAGGAGGCAGTTGAGCTTGTCTACAAGATAGAAAGAGAATTTGATTTGATAGAGCGCAAATACAATCGCCTTGTGGAACAAAAAGCAATCTTTGCAAAGCGTGCGCTGGCAAGAATTCATTACATTTTTCAGGAGGGCGCCGCCGGGGAGGATAACGTGCTTCGTCTGGTTCGTCTCATTGACAAGCGGGAGGATAAGGATGCCATCTTAGAGGAAGTATGCAGTAAAATCAAACTCACTGCACCCTTTCGGATATTTGATGACAACAGCATGTACAAACGGCGCGACAGCTCTGAAAATGTATTCCAGCCATTAGCCGTGGATAAGAGTGGGGAGGTCATGGAAACAGAGATAACGGATTTCGTGCCGAAGCCGCTTTATACGAAAAAGCAGCTTCGCGCATTTTGGGAGAAGAACACGAAAAACGGCATGTTCCGAACCACTAAGAATACGGTACAGTCCGTGGAGGATTTGGAAAAGATGCTTTTTTTGTGGCAGGAGGTCACAGGCAGTCAGGCAGAGGAGAACAGTATTGTACTTGGAGACGAGCTGAAAAATGAACAAGGTTTTGCTTTCTCGGAGCTTATGATCAAGGATAATGAAAAGCTTGATTAGTGTACGGTACACTGACGCTATCATTGATATCCGGGAAAATTAGGCAAGGAGGTTTGCCTGAATATCAATCAGACATTACACTATAACTATGAGGGCAGGAAGCAAGGCAAAAACGGATTTATCCGCAGCATATGGAAAGGACAAGATGATAAAATGATAAAATATATGGAGGAGCTTTCTCAAAATGAGGCAGCAGGCATCAAAAAGACGATACAGGATTTATTTCGTCAGACCTGTATTCTGCAGGTCAAATGCGATCCTGTCACATTAGTGCAAAGGGACAATCCTAAGTACCGCATCTGCGCGAATCACAGAGAATTTATTGCAGATTATTTATCTGTGCTGGATTGTGAACTGGTGCATGATCCGCAGGAGCATATTTTCCGAATCAGGGGCGAGGGTGTTCCGGTCGAGAAAATGACATTGGCAAGCACGCGCATCATGTTGATTCTCAAGGTGATTTACAGGGAAAAAATCATGGGAGAGGGACTGAATGCGACGGTCACATGTCTTAGGGAAATCCGGGAAATCGGCAGAAATACAAATCTGCTTACAAGAAAGCTTACTGCACAGGAATGGCAGGAGGCGCTGTCGGCGCTTAAGGTGCATCAGATGATAGAGCTTCCGGGAGCAATCGGAAATTTAGAAGATGATACACCGATTTATCTGTACAGTACCATTAACATTTTCTGCTCCTCCGTTGATATCAATGAGCTTGTCCAAAAGTATGCCGGGGAACCGGAAACGCAGGAGGAAGAAGCGCTTGAAGCAGAGGCAGCGGAAAATCAGCAGCAAGGGGTGGAGCAGTGAAGCAGGCAAAAAAAATTTTTACAAGAATGTGTCTCAATAACTGGGGAGGAATCACGCACCAGATACTTGAGTTTAACGAATATGTCAATCTTTTCAGCGGCATGAGCGGTTCAGGTAAATCGACCGTGATGGATGCGATACAGGTTATCCTGTACGGAAGCACATCATCAAGCTTTTTGAATAAGGCGGCAGATGATGCGAAGAACAAAAGAAGCGTACTGAGCTATCTGCGCGGTGAGCAGAAGGACGGAACCGCAAACCGTGCCGGTGTCGATTTCTGCTCCAATATCGTACTGGAAATCGAGGATACAGGAACACACGCAGCAAGCTGTGTCGGACTGGCATTTGAGGTCAGAAAAAATGACACCGAAATCAAAAAGCTTTTATATTTCAGCCATTCCGGACATATGCCGGAGTCAGGATATCTTTCAGGTAATGACTGTCCATATACCAATCAGGAAATCCGGACGCTTGTAGACGAACGTGATGCCTCTGATGAAAACAGAGGGAGAGGCAATATCAACCGCGTGTATCTCACGAAAGAAGCATATACCGGGGCGCTGTACGACAGCATTTTAGGCTATATTGACGGCAGCCGTTTTACCGTTATGCAAAAGAGCGCCATCGCGCTGAAGATGACAGACGGAACAGGGCAGTTTATCAAGGACTATATGTTTCCAAAGAATGACGGCGACATCATCGGGAAAATCAGCGAACAGCTCGGCTCCTACCGCGATATTCAGGAAAAAATTAAGGATATGCGGCATCGAATCGAACTTCTGACCGAGGTTCAGGAGGCAGGAAAGCGCAGGCTGGCGGTCAGAACAGATATCGTTCATTCCCAGGCTATGATTCGCTGTGCCGACGTGCTTGAGCTTCGGGACAAGATTGCCGCAGATGAAGACGATATGCAGAAGGCGGCGCAGGCTTTGGAATATCTCGAGGAAAACAAGCTGAAGCTTGATGCGGAGATGGAAGATATCAATCAGGAACTGATACAGGTATCTGCTGACCTCAAAGCAAGTGACTTAGGCGTGAAGGAGAATCAGCTTGAGGAGTTAGCAAAGATGCAGACCATGTATGCGGCAGACAGCGAGCAGTGGAGAAAGGTCACGGCAGGACTCAAAAAGTGGGAGGAAGATGATGTTATCACCGATTACGTCAGCAATCCCATGCTCAACAAAATAGCTGATTTCTGTGCAGGAAGGCTTGATGCGGACTTGTGTGAGAGTCTCAGAAAAAGCATACAGGCTGCAAGGGCAGGCATTGATGATGTGCTTGAGGAGTACAATGAACAGCGGCGTGAGCTGGAGAAGGAGGTAAAGGAGTTAAGGCGTCTTGTTGATGATATGCAAAATGACAGAAAGCCTTATTCATCGATGCTTAAGGAAGCAAGGTCGGCATTGGAACGCCGCCTTAGCGACAGCTATGGGCGTACCATCAAAGTCAGCATTTTTGCCGATTTATTTAATGTGGAGGACGCAGAGTGGAAAAATGCTGTTGAGGGCAGGATGGGGCGATTGAAGCTCTCCCTTGTGACAGAGCCGCGCTATGCGCATGATGCCGCGAAGCTCTTTCGTGAGATGAAAAAGTTTGAGGAAGTGGAGCTGATTAACACGGCTGCCATTGAAAAGTCGGGCGCCGCTACAGAGGAAAATTCACTTTACGAGGCGGTTCGTACCGACATTCCCTATGTTGATGCCTGCCTGAAACGATACCTGGGGCGAATCCAAAAGTGTCATACCATCGAGGAGCTTGAGAAGGTGCGCGATGGCGTTACACCGGACTGTTATTCTTACAGTAACTTTATCTTCCGCCATCTTAGGAAAAATGATTATGAAAAATATGCCTGCATCGGAACGAAGGTATCAAAGACAAAGCTTGCAGAGTATCGGGAAAATCTCGAAAAGCAGGAGACAGAATATGCGGAGCTTAGGCGGCAGATTGACCGCCTAAAGGCGGCGGCAGGCTTTGAGGATTTGGATAATGATACAGAATACTTTGTGCGTCTGTCCAAGGCAGGAAAAGAGCTGGACAAGATAACAGGCAGTATCACAGAGCTGCGTCAGGATATTGAAAGGCTGAGAAAAGGCGAGTATAAGGAACTTCAGGAACGGCGTGAGAGACTGGAGGAAAGGAGACAGGATAAGAAGACACAGCAGGAGCAGAATGCAAGGTTAATCAATGAGCAGACAAGAATCAAGAGCCAAAGAGAGGGCGAGCTGAACAGGCTTCGTACCGACCTTGCCGAAAAAACAACGGGCTACACGCCGGACGCACAGCTTGAAGCGGAGGTTACGCAACAGCTCAGGGTGCGCTCCGGTCAGGCGCTGCGAAACAGACTGACAGCCAAAATCGGTGAGCTTGAGCAGAAGGAGCAGGAGGAGAATGAGGTCCTGCAGGCATCAAGAAACCGATTTAACAGAGAGTACCCATCTGTCGGCTTTCATGGCGCGGAAAAGGATAATACGGTATATGACAAGCTGTTAAGCGATTACCGGAATGACTATGAGCCTAAGTATGAAAGCGAATTTGAAAAGCAGTGTAATCTCATATACAAGAGTCTGCGTGAAAATGTAATTGCGACCATTCACGGCGATATCAATGCCGCAAAGCGCCACACGCATGAGATTAACAGACTTCTTCGAAAGACAAATTTTGCAGACAGCACCTATCAGATTAAGATAGAGCCTGCAAGAGATGAAAGAGGGCAGTTTTATGAGATGCTCACCGCACCGGAGCTTGACAGCAAAAATGTAGGCGTCAATGCGACGGAGGGACAGTTAAGTCTTGGCGAGGACGAATTTTATCAGAAGTATGAACAGAAGATTAAGCTTCTGACAGATAAATTTATGCCGATACGGGAGGAGGATGGCAGAATCCGGGAACAGCGTATGAAAGCTATGGAGGAATATGCAGACTACAGAAATTATCTCTCCTTTAGTATGTACGAGCAGGTGACAGATGAAAACGGAAATGTGATACGCGAGAATTACGTTGACGAGATGGCAGGACGCGATTCCGGCGGTGAGGGACAAAATCCCAAGTATGTAGCCCTGCTTGCCGGTTTTGCAATGCTTTATATGTCGCAGAGCAACAGGGATTCCAAGATTAAGCTTGTGCTGTTGGACGAGGCGTTTTCCAAGATGGATCAGGAGCGAAGCGCCGTCTGCTTAAAATATGCGCGCAAGATGGATTTACAGTTGATTGTCTGTGTTCCCGATGAGCGGCTGCAGTCCTTGATTCAAAATGTGGATTGTGTGTATGGCTTCCGCCGGTTTAAAAACAGGATATCCATGATGCATATTGACAAAGGCGATTACCTCAAGATGCTGGAAGGTGAAGATGAAGAAGAATAACTGCAAAATAAGTCTTATGGGGAGCTTCAAAAGCTTTGGGGCTGCAATGATAAGATTGCGCGTCAGAATGTTGAGCGTCTGAAAGAAATGAATCTGGAGAAAAATTTGACGCTGGCGATTCTCTCATATGAAGGAATTGCGTATCAATATATGGTGCCAGCACACAGGATACATATATTGCCTGTACATTTTGTGAGGCAGTAAATGGCAGGCTGATACAAAAGGGAACCTATGCAAAGATGGCAAGAGGTGAAATGGTTCGCTTTATGGCGGATAAAAACATAAAAAATCCGCAGGATATGAAATATTTTGACAGGCTGGGCTACAGCTATCAGGAGAGTTTATCAACAGAAACAGAATATATATTTGAACGAGTTCCTGGTATTACCGATAAAAAATGACAGAGGAAGAAGAGCACAGATACATTGAAGTAATCTATATCAATAGATAGAAAAAAGGAGCTGAAATATGGCTGGACTAAATTTTGACAAGAAAGAAATTGAGGAATTAATTGATAAAATTGTAACGCGTACTATGCGGATGGATATGACATGGGATTGGCCATGTGGTGTAGCTTATTACGGGATTAGCAAAGCATATGAAGCGACGGGGAATAAGAAGTATCTGGATATGATGAAAGAACGGATTGACGAACTTATGGAACTGGGGCTTCCAGCCTGGACGGTGAACACCTGTGCGATGGGTCATTGCCTTATTACGCTCTATGATGCTACGAAAGAAGAAAAATACTGGGATGTCGTGATGAGCAAGGTTGATTATCTGAGAAATCATGCGCAGCGTTTTGGAGATTCCGTTTTGCAGCATACGGTTTCTGAAAATAATGATTTTCCGGAACAGGCGTGGGCAGATACGTTGTTTATGGCAGCCTTTTTCCTGCTGCGCGTGGGTGTAAAGCTCGAAAATGAGGAGATCATTAACGATGCGTTGAATCAATATTACTGGCATATTCGTTATCTTCAGAATCCGGCTACCGGGTTGTGGTATCATGGTTATGACAATATTGCAAAGAATCATATGTCCGGCTTTTATTGGGGACGTGCAAATGCATGGGCGGCGTATACGATGTCTCAGGTGGGTGTAGTGCTGCCGAAGTGTTATTTGTATCCGGCTTATTTGGATATCGTGGGTTCTTTGAATGAGCAGCTTGCAGCGTTGAAACTGGTGCAGACAGAAAATGGGCTGTGGCGCACGATTTTGGATGATGAGGAGTCCTATGAGGAAATATCGGCTTCCTGTGGCATCGCGGCAGCAATGCTGACCAATGGAAATCCGCTGCACATAAGATTTATCAATCAAACGCTCCGTGGCTTGAGGGCGCATATCAGTGAAGATGGGCGTGTGCTGGATGTGTCAGGCGGTACAGCGGTAATGAGGGATCGGGATGGCTATCGCAAAATATCAAAGGATTGGATTCAGGGATGGGGACAAGGATTGGCACTGGCGTTTTATGCCGGAGTGCTTGACTAGAAGTAATTTTGACAGTGCTGTGTTTCAATGCGCAACACCTTATGACTTGTCGCTTGTGAAAATAGTGACGAATAGGAGGTATTGCTATGACAGCTTTAAGACAGAGTGCAATAATGGAATTGGAAAAGTTACCAGAAGATAAACTTGGATTTATGATTCAGATAATGCAAGGTGTAAATGGTTTATATACCGATACAAAATCAGAAAAGAAAGGGGCATATGCAAGATTGGAACAGTTACGCAGAAAGGGTACTGTTACAGATGATGACACAGAATTAGTTTCTTACGAGAAAACAAAAGGCTGTATCGCAGCTCATTCAATTTCTAATATGTTCTTTATATTAAGGAAGGATTAGGGCGAGGGCATAGGAGATTGTGGGGGAAGAAATTATATACACGTTATGAAGATGAGGGCAGAGAAATCTGCTCTCTTTCCATAATGAATTTAAATTCGGATTGAGCACATAACGATTTAGTGATATAATTTGGAAAGAATTAGCAAGGAGATATATAATGGCAGTCACATATGACAAACTATGGAAATTATTACAAGAAAAGAACATGAAAAAAATTGAGATGCAGAGAAAAGCTGGAATCAGTGGCAACATTCTTGCACGAATGGGAAGAAATGAATATATTTCGATGGAAAGTGTCGAAAAAATATGTTGTGTATTGCATTGCGGTGCAGATGATATTTTAGATTTTGTAAATGGAGATTCGGTAGAGAGTGAGGATCAATAGATGGGAAATAAGTTAGAACTGACATGGTATGGCAAGGAGGAGCCACTAAAAATTGAACCTCGCTTGTTGATAAACAAGAATCCAAAATATTGTATTCACAGGTATTAAAAAGGGCGTGTTCGAGGATGTAAAGTTTGACAGTGAACCTGAGCTTGTGTTTGCTCGTGTTTTAGAGCGGGATAATGATGTTAAAAATTGGCTTCGCCCAGCATCAAGTCAGTTTAACATTACTTATAATCATGGGCATCGTTATGAGCCAGATTTTGTGGTAGAGGTGGAGAATTTGATATATCTCGTTGAAGTAAAGGGCGAGGACAGGTTGGGCGATGAGGATGTGATTGCCAAGAAAGAAAGGGCAATCCGATACTGCAAAGCTGTTTCTGAATGGGGCAAGGCAAACGGATATAAGCAGTGGCAATATCTTTTTATTCCAGCAGGAGAGATACATAGTAATTCTTCCTTTGGACAGCTAGCGAAAAGGTTTTCGGAGAGCATTTAGGAAGAATGTTAGTCTTTTAAGCGAGAAGATTGAAAAATGTATAATATTTTGAAGCTGAAATTAAAATTTTAGGAAATGCTATTTTGCTCTGAGAAATTTGCAGATATAATGTGAGAACTGTAAAATTAAATAGATTGTAAGGTGGAGAATTGGGAATGATACATTTTTATAGGGAACAAGTAGAATTAGCAAAGAAATTGATTGATACAAAAAGCAGGCAGGATGATATAAAAGCTCTGAATGATGTAAATGAAATAAATTTTATGATTGATACAGCAAAACCAACGTTAGAGTTTGTTAGCGCAGCGAAACAATTGGATAAAAGAATCAATGGGGACTATCCTGAAATCAATGAAATGCATAACATAGCATCGAACATGGTAAATCCTTTAAGTTTATGTCAGAACAAGACATATTCTGAGTATGATGCAATTTTAAGCGATTTGAATAGTGATGTATATGGGATTTTAGCATCTGTATTTTTAAAACACGGAAAGATTTCTTGCATTAAGGAGTTCATTGAACGTGTTGATTAATAGTTATCAAATTGAATTCGCTACACGCGTGTAGCGAATTGAGGAGAGGGAAAAATGGTGAATACAGCATTAATGGATACAGAAGATGAACTGAAATTTTATCAGGATGTTCATGCGATATTGGATGAGGCAAAAAGTAAAACATATGAAGCGGCTAATAATATCATGACATATGCATATTGGAATGTTGGAAAAAGAATTATTGAGCAGGAACAAAAGGGCAATAGAAAAGCAAAGTATGGTTCATATCTTATAAAACGTCTTTCGCAAGAATTGTCTGATGAATATGGTACAGGATTTTCGGTTGCCAATATTAGGAATTGCAGACAATTATATTTGACATTTCCAAAAGAATCTTATGGATATTCATTGATTGGAAAAATTCATTGGTCACATCTTAGAACTATTATGCGGTTGGATGACGAGGAAGAACGGAATTTTTATTTGAAAGAGGTTGCAAATGAATACTGGTCTGTTAAGGAATTAGAGCGCAATATAAAATCCGGCTATTACAAACGCATTCTTTCAACACAATTTCATGATAAAGTTGGACAAACTTCTAATTTCGTGAAAGATCCATATGTTTTAGAATTTATGGGTATTAGAGCTAATAATGAAATTGCTGAAAAGGATGTTGAAAACGCAATTATCAGTAATTTGCAAAAATTTCTTTTAGAGATGGGGCGAGGCTTTTGCTTTGTTGACAGACAGATGCATATTTGCACCGAAACATCTGATTTTTATATTGACTTAGTGTTTTACAATTATATATTGAAATGCTTTGTATTGATAGATTTGAAAACTCATAAACTGACACATCAGGATATAGGGCAGATGGATATGTATATCAGAATGTTTGATGATATAAAAAGACAGTTAGATGATAATCCGACTATTGGTATTATCTTTTGCACAGATAAAGATGAAACAATAGTAAAGTATTCCGTTTTGAACGAGAGTGAACAGATTTTTGCATCTAAGTATATGACTGTGTTGCCTACGGTAGAAGAACTGAAGAACGAGTTAGAACGTAATCAATTGATGTATGGAGAGGAATTGAAGGATAATTCAGGCTAAGTTATCGAATCATAAACAATATCGGGCACGAGTTGACATAGACACAAAAAGAAAATTGTTCTTTATATGAGGCTGTAAAATCACAGGTAGAGTATACAAGGGATAAGGTTGTTCAATATATTAAAGCTAAAGACCTGATTACGGAGTATTTAAATACAAATAAATCCATAACTAATGCAATAATAAGAGAATTGTGTGGCTTTACAAAGCAGCAGGCGAGATCTGCTATAGAAAAAATGATAAAGGATGATTTGATTACGAAAGTAGGCGCAGGACCGGCAACAAAATATGTAGCAGGAAAAATCGAGTGAAAAACCGAGTGTCACTCGATTTGAGCGCATACAGGAGTTTCCATATATGGAAGCAGATTTGTCTAAGAGAGTTAGTTTTCGAACGGATTATAAGTATCTAATTTACGAGAACTAATAGAAAGTTTTGACAAGTCAGAACAGGGATTGTAAAATATAAGAAAAACTAAGCCGAATCAAAAATTCTTAAGATATCTCTAATCATTCCCAACTGACAATAGATTTACTTCATCAAATAATAAAAAACACTTGCTTTCTCAATCCATTTCCTCCATAATAATCACCATAGACAACAGAATAAATCTTCAGGGCAGGGTGCAAGTCCCTACCGGTGGTAAAGCCCACGAGCCGCAAGGCATGATTTGGTGAGATTCCAAAGCCGACAGTAAAGTCTGGATGAAAGAAGATGTGCAGTGTTTGATATGAAATGTCATCTGCGAATGGTGCAGTTTGTAATATCCGCATTCCGGTAAATCAGTGTGGGAGAGCGCATATGACATAGCAGGCAAATATGATGGATACAAAGTCCTGAATTATAGCAATATAGTTCAGGGCTTTTATTTTATACACAGACCTGCCCTTCCTCTCTCTGCCCGAATAGGAATGTGTACCCCAAGGAAGAATGTCAGCAAAAGCATCTCAAGGAAGGAGGAAGCTCATGACAGATAAAGAATACATGCTTCATGCGATTGCGCTTGCAAAGCGCGGAATCGGTGCAGTCAATCCCAATCCGCTGGTGGGAGCGGTCATTGTAAGAGATGACAAAATACTGGCAGAGGGATGGCATGAGAGATATGGCGAGCTTCATGCGGAGCGGAATGCCATCAGGCATTTTTATGAAAAACATCCCAATGATAATCTGCAGGGAGCCACAATTTATGTGACCCTGGAGCCTTGCTGCCACTATGGTAAAACGCCGCCTTGTACCGAGGCAATTATTGAAAACGGCTTTCGGAAAGTGGTGATTGGTTCAGATGACCCCAATCCGCTTGTGGCAGGAAAGGGCATCCAAATGCTGCAAGATGCCGGAATTGAGGTCGTTACACAGTTGATGAAGAAGGAATGCGATGCTCTCAATTACGTTTTTTTCCATTATATACGAACTAAGACCCCTTATGTGGTAATGAAATATGCTATGACGATGGACGGAAAGATAGCCACATATACAGGCAGGTCAAAGTGGATAACAGGGGAAAAAGCAAGAGAATATGTGCATAAAGACAGAAATCGTTACACGGCGATTATGACAGGCGTTGGGACAGTCATTGCGGATAATCCCATGCTGAACTGCCGCCTGCCTGAGGGAGGGCGCAATCCGATTCGAATTATCTGCGACACGAACCTGCGCACGCCGATAGAAAGTCAGATTGTGTCAACAGCAGACAGGATTCGGACGATGATTGCCACTGCCTGCACCGACAGCGGGCGGCAAAGGCCATATCTTGAGAGAGGCTGCGAAATCATCGAAGTACCGCTTGAGCCAGAAGGACAGAGCATTGACCTGCCTGTTTTAATGAAAAAGCTTGGTGATAAGAATATCGACAGTATTTTGCTGGAAGGAGGTTCAACACTGAACTTTTCCGCATTAAAATCCGGAATCGTTAACAGGGTGCAGGCATATATCGCGCCAAAGCTGTTTGGCGGAAGAGAAGCCAAAACACCCGTCGGGGGCATTGGCTTTGCTGAGGTGGAGGACAGTTTGAAGCTCAAAAATATGCAAATCTGTATGTTTGGCGATGATATCCTTATAGAAGGCGAACTATAGAAAAGTATATGTGCTGTTTTCAAGCCTGTCCACGGCAAGGATTCTATAATAGAAGGAGAATTATAGAAGAATGAATGCTGCTGTTTATACTGGAAATATAGATGAATAGTAATTGTTCAGTACAGCACTACGCACTTGCTGCGGAGTGCATGAGAATGCGTAAATTGCGTTAGACATCAAGTCAACACAGAGTGGTTTTGCATGACTTGATGCCCGTAACTATGAGGGTACTGAATCGTTATGATAAATACCCAAATACAATAGAGGTGTACTCAGTATCAAATAAATTCCCATAACAGGAAGCTGTATAGCATTACGGCAGGAGGTGATAACGGATGTTCACAGGGATTATCGAAGAAATCGGTGAGATACTTGCCATGCAAAGGGGCAGAGAGTCCATGACACTTACCGTGAAAGCACAGAAAATACTGGAAGATGTGAAGCCTGGAGACAGCATTGCGACAAATGGAGTGTGTTTGACCGTGGCGGCGCTTGGGAAAAATTCTTTCAAGGCGGATGTCATGCATGAGACCATGAACCGCTCTGCACTCGGAACACTCACAATTGGTTCACGAGTGAACCTTGAGCGTGCTATGAGAGCAGACGGACGCTTTGGCGGACACATGGTGGCAGGTCATATAGATGGTACAGGTCATATAACAGATATTCAAAAAGATGACAATGCAGTGTGGTACACCATAGCAGCAACGCAGGAGATTCTCCGTTATATCATAGAAAAAGGCTCCATCGCCATAGACGGAATCAGCCTGACTGTGGCAAAAGTCACCAAGGAGAGCTTTTCCGTATCTGTCATTCCCCATACACTGCAGCAGACAACGCTTGCAGAGCGCAAAAAAGGAGATATTGTGAATCTTGAAAATGATATGGTAGGAAAATACATAGAAAAATTTTTGAATATTGAAGCCCCAAAAGACGCTCAAAACGCAAAAAGCCGGATAGACACGAAATTTCTTATGAAAAACGGATTTTTATAGAGCAGATACCAGACGAACAGGCTATAGAGCAGGCCCCGGACAGAAGCGCAGAAACGATGAAGCATGATGACAAGAATGGAACTAGTGTACTGACCACTTGTAATTTATGGCAATCAGCACTTTTACCATAATTACCAGATGGTCAGTACACTAGGAATTAACGAATTAATTAAAGGAAATAAGGGTAATTGTTCAGTACAGCACTACGCACTTGCTGCGGAGTGCATGAGAATGCGTAAATTGCGTTAGGCATCAAGTTCCCACGAAGTGGTTTTGCATTGCTCGTAACTATGAGGGTACTGAATCGTTACAAATAAGGAATGAATTGAAAAGATGAAAAAGACTGAAAAGGAGGCAGGACATGTTTACATTTCATACAGTTCCGGAGGCGCTTGAAGCGCTCAAAAACGGAGAACTGATTCTTGTAACCGATGATGAGGACAGGGAAAACGAAGGTGACTTGATCTGTGCGGCACAGTTTGCAACAACAGAGAATGTAAATTTCATGGCAGCACATGGCAGAGGGCTTATCTGTATGCCAATGAGCGACAAGTTTTGTGAGAGATTACAGCTTCCGCAGATGGTAAACAGGAATACCGATAATCATGAGACGGCATTTACAGTATCGATAGACCATGTGGACACAACAACCGGAATATCGGCAGCAGAAAGAGGCTATACAGCGAGAAAGGCGGCAGACCCCTCGTCCAAACCAGAGGATTTCAGGCGTCCGGGGCATATGTTTCCGCTTTTGGCAAAGAAGAACGGTGTACTGGAGCGCAACGGACATACCGAGGCGACCGTAGACCTTATGAAGCTTGCAGGGCTTGAGGAGTGCGGCTTATGCTGTGAGATTATGGGAGATGACGGGCAGATGCTCCGCACGCCGCAGTTGATAGAGCTGGCACAGAAATGGAATCTGAAATTCATAACAATCAAGGCGCTGCAGGATTACAGAAAAAAGCATGACAAACTGGTTGAGTGTGTGGCTAGTCCCGGGCTGCCGACAGCCTTCGGACAGTTTCGGGCATATGGCTACAGAAATCTCCTGAACGGAGAACATCATGTGGCGCTGGTAAAAGGTGATATCGGCGGCGGTGAAAATGTGCTTTGCAGAGTGCATTCCGAGTGTCTTACCGGAGATGTATTCCATTCCTCACGCTGTGACTGCGGAGAGCAGCTTGCGAAAGCGATGGAAATGATTGAGGCGGAGGGAAGGGGAATTTTGCTCTACATGCGTCAGGAGGGGCGCGGTATCGGTCTGCTCAATAAGCTCCGTGCCTATGAACTTCAAAGTAAGGGAATGGATACCGTTGAGGCAAATCTGGCGCTGGGCTTTGACGAGGACCTTCGGGAATACTATATCGGAGCACAGATTCTTAAGGATTTGGGAGTGAAGACATTGCGGCTGCTCACCAATAATCCCGACAAGGTATACCAGCTTTCGGACTATGGGATGGAAATCACAGAACGCGTGCCAATCGAAATCAAGGCAAATCAGTACGATGCATTTTATCTGGAAACAAAGCGGTTAAAAATGGGACATTATCTGCACGGCTGAGCCGTTCCGGAGAAATGTCATTAACAAAAATACGGAATCAGAAAGGTAATTATTCAGATGCATAAATTGCGTTAGGCATCAAGTCGCCACGAAGTGGTTTTGCATGACTTGATACTCGTAATTATGAGGGTACTGAATCGTTACTCAGAAACAAAAAGTGCACCATAAGCAGTAACAGAAACAATGCAGCAGAAAGGAAAAGGATTATGAAAACGTATGAAGGAAATTATGTAGCATCAAACAAGGACATCAAAATCGGCATTGTAGCCGCACGATTCAATGAGGTTATCACGTCAAAGCTTTTGGGAGGGGCAGTCGATGCGCTGCACCGCCATGATGTACCCGATGAGAATATTGAGACAGCATGGGTGCCCGGAGCCTTTGAAATTCCGCTGATTGCTTCCAAGATGGCAAAAAGCGGAAAATATGATGCAATCATCTGCCTTGGAGCCGTTATCCGGGGAACAACCTCACATTATGATTATGTATGCAGTGAGGTGTCAAAGGGCATTGCTGCCGTATCGCTGCAATATGACATTCCTGTCATGTTCGGCGTGCTCACGACGGACAATATCGAGCAGGCAATCGAGCGTGCCGGCACGAAAGCAGGAAACAAGGGCTTTGACTGTGCCACAGGAGCGATTGAGATGGTAAATCTGATCCGTGAGCTTGCGCAATAGACAAAAGCATATGACAAAGTAAGAGCTTCGGTGGGGAAACCGAAGCTCTTTCAAAAGGGGAAGGGTAAATATAAGAAAAAAGTTTTGATTCAAAAAGGATTGTTCCTTTTTACAAGTATTATCATAAATAAAAATTGTGTTCAAATAAAGTCTATTTTGTGAAAAAAATGTGAAACAGGGAAGAAATTGTGTTCGATTTTTTGGACTAAAAGTCCAATGACAGATGTTGAAAAAAACGCTATGATAGTGTTACAAATATTGATGACGGAGGTTATTGGATTATGAAAAAAGATGTGTGTGTATGTCTTGATTTGATTATGACAGGGAAGGTGATACGGAATAAGATCATGAAGAGCGGCTTTACCATAAAGGATATCCAGCAGAAGCTGAATCTGTCATGTCCGCAGCCGATATACAGGTGGCTGAACGGGCAGACGCTGCCGTCTCTTGACAATTTATACATGCTCAGCGGTATTCTTGCGCTTCCCATGGAGAAGCTTTTAATGCCGAGAAACGATAAAATGTGGCTTATACATATTTCTGAAAACAAGGAACCAAAAAAACGTATCAAATCATATTTTGGAGCAGTCAACCATCATGAATAATACACATGAAGTGAAAATTACAGAAAATTCAGAAGAAGCAGCATATTTTGCAGCCAATCAGATTCCCTATATTGTCTGGCTGAATGAGAGCAATAAGGGGCAAAGTTTTCCATGCGGGGCATACTGCGTGGAAAATATGAGTGACATTGATGCAGAGTATCTGGAGAGAGTGTACAGGCGGTTCAAAGGGATTCCGTGGGATATTGCGGAGACGCAGCGGCTTAGAATCAGGGAAATTACAGTTGATGATGTGGCACGGCTGTATGAGCTGTACCGCAGCAGGGACATAACGCGTTATATGGAGCCGCTTTTTGAGGACCCGCAGCAGGAGACTGCATACACGAAAGAATATATAAAAAATGTCTACGGATTTTATGGATATGGCATGTGGGTGATAGAAGAAAAAAAGAGCGGACAGGTGATAGGCAGGGCAGGACTGGAGTACAAAGAAGGTTTCGAAGGACTGGAGCTTGGCTTCATGCTTGGCGCGGACTATCAGCATAAGGGATATGCATATGAAGCCTGCCGCGCGGTACTGGATTATGGGGTGCAGGTGTTGGAACAGTCCGTATATTATGCCGTGGTTCATGAAAAGAATACCCCATCTCGGCGCCTCTGTGAGCGTTTAGAGTTTGTGCTGTCAGAAAGAATACAGGAATGCTGGCTCCGCTACTGTTTCGCTGCTGTTCACCCCCCTGTTGTATTTTGAATATTGAGACATGCTTTTGGTGCGGACTGTTACCGGTATGGTGAAACATTCCTTGTAAATAATTGACAAAAGCCCTTATAAAAGATAAACTGATATTAGAAGGATTTGCAGTAACAGTTCAGGCAGATTTATATGCAGAAGGGAGAAGGTTTATGAAAAATAACTTGAGAAAAATATTGGCTGCAGCTTTAGTCGCTGCTATGGTATTTATCATGATGCCGGTGATGACAACGCAGGCTGCCGGAGAAACATGGGTCAGTGCAGGAAATGGATGGCATTATTTACAGGGGACCGATGTAAAAGTCCAGATAGCAAATAATATGATTCGGATATCAGGAACAGGCTCCATTCCCGACTGTGATTACTGGAAGCTGTATGAGTGCCCTTGGCATACCTCATCATGCGAATATCTGATGATTGACTCAACGATTACTTCAATCGGCAAATATGCATTTTATGGCATGGAAAATATTAAGAATGTATTTATCAGCACAAGTACTTTTATTGAGGATAGAAATGCATTTCAGGGAATTGCATATAAGCCGGTTTTCCGTATTACAGATGAAGGAGAGACTACGCGCATGATTGGTACGATACCATATACCAGTTATGACAGCATCAAGGCTTTTGCACAGTCTAATTCAATGGGGGCGGCTTATATTTTAGATGATAATAAGAAAGCTGCGGCATTTCAGGAAAGTGTAAACCCAACCATCTGTAATGTATATTCGGCTTCTGATGAGAAAGCGCCCTGGACAAATGTAGATGATAACGGAAACGGAAATGTTGCAACGCCGATCTGCAGGCTGGCAGCATCAAATGCAGACCCGTCTTATAAGGTATCAGCTCAGATAAGATATCAGGGAGAAGCCTGCTATCAGGCATACGCGGCATTTATTGAGGACTATACCTTTGGTGTCACCTTTAATCTGGTAGTTGAGAAGAATCAGAAGGTACTGAATTATACGGATACGCAGATGCAGTATACATTTACCATTCCGAATCAGCTCCGGCAGGCGGGAAGAAGCTTCAGGCTGCTGGCTATCGGTTCCGGTGTTGTCAACATTTATGATGATTTGGATACTGTGGACGGAACAATTACCTTTGCCACGAATGCGCCGACAACAGCGTATGCACTCGTGTACAAGTAAAATGCGGCAGCGGAATTAAAAAAACGTTAAAAAAATCTGAAGAAATCATAAAAAACATTTGACAACGAAATCATTCGGTGGTAATATATGTCACATGAAGCGAAGGTGCTATGAGAGGAAACTCTCGTAGCATCTTTTTTGTGTTTTGAAGCGGGATTTCTGAGACAGCGTGATACAAAACGCAAATAGGGCAAAGCCGGCAAAAGCCCGAGCAATCATTAATTGAGGAGGAACATCCGATGCTTCCATAAGAACAAGCGGATTTCTTCCGGGAAACGAGGAGGATATGATTATGACAGAGTTACAAGAATTTTTAGATGCCGTAAATGGGGAAATTTATGGCGTATGGTTCTTAATCGGTGCTGCATTGGTGTTCTGGATGCAGGCAGGATTTGCAATGGTAGAGGCAGGCTTTACCAGAGCGAAGAATACAGGAAACATCATTATGAAAAACCTGATGGATTTCTGTATCGGTACATGTACATTTATTTTAATCGGCTTTGGCTTACTGCTTGGAGAGGACGTAGTAGGATTAATCGGAAAGCCGGGATTTGATATTTTTACCAGCTATGCTGATTTTGACTGGTCCAACTTCGTATTTAACTTAGTGTTCTGTGCTACGACAGCGACAATTGTATCAGGAGCTATGGCAGAGAGAACAAAATTCCTTTCTTATTGTGTGTATTCCGGCGTGATTTCAGCATTGATTTATCCGATTGAAGCACACTGGATTTGGGGCGGCGGCTGGCTTGCTCAGATGGGCTTCCATGATTTCGCAGGCTCTTGTGCAATACATATGGTAGGCGGTATCAGCGCTCTGATTGGCGCTAAGATGCTTGGTCCCCGTATTGGTAAGTTCACAAAGGATAAGCAGGGAAATATTACAAAGGTCAATGCATTCCCGGGACATAACCTCACAATCGGCGCACTCGGCGTATTTATCCTTTGGCTTGGCTGGTATGGATTTAATGGTGCAGCAGCAACAAGCGTAGCTGAGCTTGGTTCCATCTTTTTGACAACAACGATTTCTCCGGCAATCGCAACAGTCGTATGTATGATATTTACATGGATTAAATATGGCAAGCCCGATGTTTCCATGTGTCTGAACGCATCACTTGCCGGACTTGTGGCAATCACAGCAGGCTGTGATGTGACAGATGCTTTCGGAGCAATCGTAATCGGTGCGGTTGCAGGACTTCTGGTTGTTTTCGGCGTATGGCTTCTTGATTACAAGCTTCGTATTGACGACCCTGTTGGTGCAGTTGCAGTTCACTGCTTAAACGGTATCTGGGGTACAATTGCAGTTGGACTTTTTGCGACAGACACAGCGCCCGCTTATGCAAGAGGTTTTGGCGACGGCGTTACCTTTGGAGCAAATCAGATTTGCGGTACAGGTCTTTTCTACGGCGGCGGTTTTAAGCTGTTAGGCATGCAGCTGCTTGGCATGCTCTGCGTTATTGCATGGACAGCAGTTACGATTACAATTACCTTCTATGTAATCAAGAAAGTATTTGGGCTTCGGGTTTCAGAGGAGGAGGAAATCATTGGTCTTGATGCTACAGAGCATGGTCTTCCTTCTGCCTATGCAGGTTTTGCTATGATGGATATTTCCAATAACATGATTATGGAAGAAAATGAGAATACACAGCTTGGCTCTGATGATTATGAGAAAGCAACAGAAGCGCAGAAGAATGCAGCAGTCAAGGTTTCACAGATTCCGCTGGCATCTGCTTCCGGCATCTACAAGGTTGTTATTATTGCAAAGCTTTCAAGGTATGATGTACTGCGTAAGGCAATGAACGATATCGGCGTAACCGGTATGACTGTCACACAGGTTATGGGCTGCGGTATCCAGAAGGGCGCAGGGGAGAAGTACCGTGGAGCTGAAATCGATGCGACACTGCTTCCTAAGGTAAAGGTTGAGGTTGTCGTAGCATCAATTCCGGTCGACAAGGTAATTGAGACAGCCAAGAAGGTTCTTTATACAGGACATATCGGCGATGGCAAGATTTTCGTATACAATGTCGATAAGGTTGTTAAGATTCGTACCGGTGAGGAAGATGTGGCTGCACTTGCAGACGTAGAGTAAACAGATCAATAAACAGGCTTTTGCCAGCTGCTTTCAAACAGAATGAACCGGCAAACGGCATGAGAGCAGCTGCTGTATAAGGTACAGAAAAAGACGAGTGAGAAGCAATTGCTATTCACTCGCCTTTTTATATGCACACTCGCTTTGATTTTAATTACTCCATTTGAAATCCGGCTTATTTGCGCCGATTTCAAAATGGTATTTTACAATACCAAGGTCAACCCTTGTATAAAAACCAATGCCGGCTTTGACCGATACTTGATTGTCCTTAAGAGTAAACTGAAATTTCTGCTGGTTCATTGCCGTAGGTGCCAGGAGTGCGGCATTCACTCCGTTTTTGAACCAGTCCGGTACTGTTCCCTCTGTCTTTGCCACTTTTTCAAAAGGCTTTGATTTGTGTGCCATGCCCTGCGTTTCTCCATAACCGATAGAAATGACAATGCATAATTTTTCGCCCGGGGCTACTGAAAAAGCAGTTTTTATTTTCGTATATGTCATTGCAGCCCAGCAAGTATTCAATCCCAATTGCTGCGCCCTTAATACAAGACGTTCTCCATAGTAGCCGCACTTTTCGTCCAAATCGGCTCCTTTTTTCCCAATCATGGCAATATAACTGGTAACGCCGCTGAATTTTCCATAATGAGCCATAAATCCGTCAAAAGCCTTTGGCTCATTTGTCACAAGCTGGATATGCAGTCCGCTTTCCTTATTACAGCCTTCAATCTCAGTCTGTAGTGCAGAAATAACATCTGCCTCTAAAGGTCTGTTTTGGTACTGCCGGACACTATGCCGTTTCTTCATTGCTTCCATTAAATTCATATTCTTACCTCCATTAAATCATTGTTTCCTGTAATTATTATGATGCTCAATATGAAAAGGCTTTACTCTTTGTCCTCGCTGCGCTCCGGTAATTGCTGCATAATTTCCTTTGCATGCTCCAGCATGTTGACCAGCCTGTTTATTGCCTCCATGTCCGCATCGAAATAATAGTAGTTTTTTGTCCCTTCTCGCCGCATTTTCAGGATTCCCGCATCCTTTAATATTTGAATATGATGAGATACTGCAGGACGGGAAAGATGTGATTTTTCTGTAATTGTTCCAACGCGGACGCCGCTGCAATGCTCCATCCGCATCATTTCAAGCATAAGGTGCTGGCGGTTCTCGTCTCCCAATGCAAGCAATATTTTCTGACAGCCTTCAAATTCTTCTGCTAAAAGCCGAATTTCCTCGCTGTGTACAGACAAAATAAGCACCTCCTTCGTTTAAGTGTTTAAACCATTATATCACATTTTTTATGAAAAAGGTGATTCGTAAAGAAAATCAAGACCATGAAATACTTATGAAAGAAGCAGCGGATTTTTGAGGAAAAGAAGCTGACAAGCGAGCATGGGAAATACTTCACTCAGAGGTTGTCATGACATTTTCTTGTTTGTAAATGAAAAATAAAAATAATGGCAAGCTATTCTTGACAAAATTATTAATTTGTGTAAAAATTGAAAACATATAATAAAATGGAGGTATAAAATTTGGACGAATCTCGAAATAATAAAATTTCTATTAATGATGCTTTACTTAGAAAAATTGTGTATTCTATAGAAAAAGCAATAGGAGAGGATCAGCAACAATATTTGAGAGAAAATCAAAAGGAAACTAACAATGCAATTATACTTCTTAGAGGGGATGATATCAATACTAATTTAACTCGTTGTGCTAATTAATATAATTAACCCGGTATAATCAACAGAAAGGTCCGAAAAGCCCAAAAAGTCCCTACTGAATTCTGAACGTTTATTTTTCAGAATACCAGCTGTTTGATTTTCCCAATGTCACACGA
>JAGAQJ010000035.1 GCA_017622845.1 Lachnospiraceae bacterium
GGTGCTCTGGTATTTGTGGCGTTTCGGACTGCTGCTGGATGAAAACGGACTTTCTGATGTAAAGAAGATAAATGGAATCATTTCGGCAGGGGACGTGGAAGTGATTAAAATGTCCCAGACATTGCTAGGAACAACAGCAGATGGCGTAGTTGGAAAAATTACACGCGGATTATATACAAAAATATGCTAACTTTATAATACAAAGCATGATATAGTAAAATGAGGTTAGTAACATATTAGAAACAAGTAATTCTCAAAATCAGCGAATTTATAGGATTTACTTCTATATTCATCTTAATAAAATCTTAAATATTTACCCAATTGGAATTTAAAACAATCTGCGATATACTCTTGTTGTAAAAATCGAACCGGGGGAGAGAAAAATGTACAATGTACTGGTATGTGATGATGAGAAAGACATCGTGTCAGCCTTGAGGATATATCTCACATCTGAAGGCTATCAGGTATATGAAGCCTTTAATGGAAAGGAAGCTTTAGAAATACTTGAGAAAGAAGAAATTCATCTGGTGCTTATGGATATCATGATGCCTGTGATGGATGGGATTACAGCAATGGTGAAGCTTCGTGAGAGGAGTAATGTGCCTGTGATTATGCTTACGGCAAAAAGTGAGGATACGGACAAAATCCTCGGTCTGAATATAGGCGCGGATGACTATGTGACAAAGCCGTTTAATCCGGTAGAACTGCAGGCGAGAGTCAAGTCACAGCTCAGGCGGTATATGCAGCTTGGAGGAGGAAATATGCCAAGGGAGAGGGAGCTTCTCGCCATAGGCGGCATTGAACTGGATGACCGCACGAAGGAAGTAATGCTTGACGGCGAGAAGGCGGCACTCACACCTACAGAATACGATATCCTAAAACTGCTTATGGAAAATCCGGGAAAGGTGTATTCACCGGCACAGATATATGCTGCAGTATGGAAGGATAATCCATATGGTACAGAAAATACAGTGGCAGTACATATCAGGCACCTGAGGGAAAAGCTTGAGTATAATCCTGCTGAACCAAGGTATTTGAAGTCAGTCTGGGGACGAGGCTACAAGCTGGAAAAGTAAAATATTTGATGCTTGTAACTATGAAGGTACTGAATCGTTACAAATAAGAAAAGAAGGGTGATGTTTGAGATGAATAAATTAAGAGGTTCTGTAACAGCAAAGCTGCTGGCATGGGTTTTGTGCATGATATCCCTGATGGGGACAATCGCATTGGGAGCATTGACAATAGTAGGGATTGAGGAGGATTTTTTTCATAAGACGCGCGAAGAGGCACTGCAGGATTCCTATGAGAATGTCACTGCAGGTTATTCAATGGATGCATTTCGAAACTGTGACAGCAGCAGTTATGCAAAAACGCTGGCAGAAAATGATTTCAAATTTGGCATTATTCAGGCGGATAATCTTAGGAATATTCATTTTTATGATAAGCAGTCTTATGTGCAGACAAATATGACCGATGAGGAGCTTAAGACGGTCAATCCGGAAAAGCTTTTTCTGTATCAGATTGTGAGCAGAGGGGACTTTCCATTGGAAGGCTTTTCAAGAGGTTACTATGGGGACTATGATGACATCTCTGAGTTGGATGAGATGAGCAGTAATTTACAAAATGAGTACGAAACGGTACGGTCATATCTTTATGCAGACAGAATCTGCTATGATGTGGCAAAGGGAATTATCTATTACCGCGCTGACGGAAAGTATTATCCGGTGCAGAATGTATCACTGTTATATGATGGCAGCGGAGAATCGGTTTTATACAATTACAGCTATGATTTTACAGAGGAAGGCTATAAACTAAATTATAACATACCGGCCAATGATAGAATTATCGAAGACTTCATTGTTGAGAATACTGAAGGAAATGCAGAAGCAGCAGAGATTGTTGAAAAAGCAGATGAGGCAGAAGCTTTAGAAGAAACAGAACTTTTGGAAATGACAGATGAGACAGAAGCAGCAGAAGTTGTGGAAAGAATGGAGCAGACGGAAGCTTCAGAAGAAACAATTCAGGAACAATATCAGCAGGATAATTCTGATAAACAGGGTAATTCTGATAAAATAGAAGCGGTTCTCAGAGGCAGCGGAGCAGGGAGCATTGTAAATCTGGCAGCGTTAAACAGCACAACATTTAATTACAGCAATTGGGGAACGCTGATACTTGACAATATCCGGTATATAGGCGGAGAGGAACTCACACTGATTGATTCAGCGAACTATTCAGAAAAACAGTTTATCAATACACCGGGATATTATTTGAATGAGGATTATACACTTGTAGTCGAAACAACCGTAGAGAGTACAAACTACTGGGTGGTATCACTGATACCGGAAGCTGTTCCGGCGCAGCTTACAGATAGTAACTATTATCAATCCGGCAGGCTTGTTGATTTGTATTATGATAATGGGTTGAATATTGTACAAGGCTTTGGTATCAGTGCATGTACAGCGCTTATTTCATTCGTGTTTCTTGCATGTGCAGCAGGCCATAGAAAGAATAAACAGGAAATCGTACTGACCTTTGCTGACAGGATTCCGATAGATGTGCTTAGTTTGTCTGTCTTTATGATTGAGTATATTCTGCTGGCTGTTTGTATGTATTCTTTGGAGGAAATGAGCGGTTGGAATTCTACAACAGCAGTATATTTGAGTATCCTTGGTGTGGCAGTTTTTGTGACGATAGCTATAGGAATATGGTATTTGCTCAGCCTGTGCGTGAGAGGGAAAAATGGCGGATGGTGGAGAAACAGTATTTGCTATAAGTTATTGAACCGGGTATGTGAGATAAGCAAAACGATATTCAGAAGTCTCAATCTGCTTTGGAAATTCATTCTGCTGACAGGCGTAGTATCGTTTGTAGAGTTTTTTGTGATTGCAGAGCTTGACAGAGGAAGCATCGTATTGCTCTGGCTGATGGAAAAGGTTGTCGTGTGTGTCATTCTCCTGCTTCTGGCAGTTCAGATGTATGAGCTGCAAAAAGCCAGTCAGCATATGGCAGAGGGTGATTTGTCATACAAGATTGATACCGCGAAAATGTTCTGGGAGTGCAGAAAGCATGGAGAAAACCTGAATAAAATAGGCGGGGGAATGTCTAAGGCAGTCGATGAGCGCATCAAAAGCGAGCGCTTTAAGACAGAGCTGATTACCAACGTTTCGCATGATATCAAGACACCATTGACTTCTATTATTAATTATGTGGATTTGCTGGAGAAGGAGGAGCTTCATAATGAAAAGGCGTCTGAGTATCTGGAAGTGCTTGAAAGACAGTCATCAAAGCTCAAAAAGCTGACAGAGGATTTAGTGGAGGCATCGAAGGCCGCCTCAGGGAGCCTGCCGGTGACCAAGGAAAGAATAGAAGCGGGCGTCTTTATAACACAGACAGTAGGAGAGTTTGAAGAAAAGCTTTCGCTTGCAGGTCTGGAGCTGGTTATAAAAAAGCCTGATGAACAGATTTTTATGATGGCAGACGGGAGACATCTCTGGCGCGTATTTGATAATCTGATGAACAATGTATGCAAATATGCCCAGCCAGCCTCAAGGGTATATGTGACTCTGGAAGCGTCTGACAGGCAGGTAAACATAACCTTTAGAAATATGTCAAAGGAACCGCTTAATATCAGCGGCGAAGAGCTTATGCAGCGTTTTGTGAGGGGAGATAAGTCACGCAATACGGAAGGTCATGGACTGGGGCTGTCCATAGCGCAAAGCCTCGTGAAAATAACAGGCGGGGAGATGGATATCATTGTAGACGGAGACTTGTTTAAGGTGATTCTCGTCTTTGACAGGCTTGATGATAAGGCAGAAATGAACAGGAAGCCGAAAGCCTGAGCAGTAAAGACCTGTTACAGCTCCGGGGACGGAAAACAGCGTAAACATTGACAGTAATAGTTTCGATTTGATATAATATTTTCAGTCTTTTGAACTATGATAGTACGATAAAAAGGAATGTTTACGGTATGAATGACAATTTGAGGAAAAACATTCAGGACAGAGTGCTTTCCGGACTGGATATTAATAGCGGAAATTTTCTGCTGCTAAAGCACTATAATACACTGGTTCTTACCGGGGAGGACAAACTGCAGATACAGCAGGGGAATCCAAGAGCTGCGGTATATCTGCATGATTTTAGATTGTCTGATATGGTTGGTGTGTTTGAGCCATTTTTGGATTTCGCAAGGAGTGAGTTAGGACAGTTATCGGAAGCTGAGCTTGACGCACTCCTTGAAGAATGCGGGACATATAGTCTGCATAAGTCCGTGTTTAAGAGCTTCCTGAAGACAGGCGTCTGTGTTCGTGAGGAGATGCTTTTGATAGATGAAGTCGGATATGAGCAGGATAAGATTGCATCGGCTGCCGTAAATATTGTCTCACGCCTGGCAGGAGGAAGACAGCTTATCTTTTTGCTGAATGATATCCAGTATGCCAGCGGTTCGTCGTTTCACTTCATACATAATCTGATAGAGGACGGAAGCTGCAAAAACATAGCGGTAATAGCAGCTTATAATGAGGCGAAAGTAGCGCTGCCGCATATCGAGCCATTGTGGAAAAAATCTTACAGATATATGTGTGAGAAAGACCTTGTGGTTGAAGTAAGCTATGGTACTTTAAATAATCAGAAAAGCAGCCTGAATGATTTTGTATTCTCGGCGGAGTCTCTCGACAGCTACATTGTGAAAATCAATAACCTGCTCTTTTGTCTTGATTTTTCGCAGGCAAACTATTACCTCGAAATTATGTATAAGATGATAACAGTTGAGGAGATTGATATTGACTGGGAACATACATGTGAGATTATCAGACTGTATACACGTGTGTCGATTTATACACAGGACTTTTCACAGGCATTGCTTTTGTGCGAGAAGCTGAAGGAGTTGCGAAAGCAGAAGGCGGATTTGGAGCTTGATTATTCATATTATTATTTTATGTGCATTGCGCATATGTATAATGGAAAACTTGATGAAGCCGGAAGCTATGCAGAGAAAAGTCTTGAGATAGCCATACGGCAGCATTCAGATTATAACATATTCCTTTCAAAGCTTTCCGGCGCGATGGTCAAAATGTCGGGCTGGCATAATATATTCTTCTGTGCAAACGATATTCCGATTGATGAGGAAATCATAGAGATGGCAGAGAAATACCATTATTGGAATCATCTTGCTCATATCTATGTCTATGCCTATGATAATCTTCCTGCTCTTTTTGCAGATGAGACACAGGTTGACAACAGGCTGGTACATTTTAATAAAGGCATTGAAATCATGAAAAAGCTCGGAAATGAATATTTCATGATGGAGGCTTACAGAAATAATATCATGATTGCCTCAACAAACGGCTTTTTCAAAACGGCAAATTATTATTATGATAAATGCCATGAAATCGTGCGCGGCAAGGACGCTTATGAAGAGGCGATGATTTATAATGGCGTAGGCTACATATCGTCTGCCATGGAGGAGTATGACAAGGCATTTAACTGCTACAATCAGGCTCTGACAAGCTTTCTGTATATGGAAAAGATAGATTATGTAGGCGAGACGCTTTACAATATGGCGATAAACTGCATTATGGCACAGGACTATCAAAATGCATACGATTATCTGGAGCTGGCGTTTAAGATTGTCAAAGAGATGAAGATGAACAGCCTTAGAGTATGCAACATATCGAAGCTTGCAGGGCTTTTGGCATTATGCAGCTATTACAACGGCAATGAATTGAAATGTTCCATCTATACTGAGAAGACAAGGCTTTTTCTGGAACATCTGCTTGACAGGGAAGATGCCGGGAACGAACATCTGATTATTCACGATTACACCATGTGTAAAGATGATTTGTTTATTTATTATTATATCTGCGGTTTACAGTTTATCAGCAGAGAAAATTATGAGGAGGCGCTGAGGGACTTTGAGCTGGCAGCAGGCTGTATTGATGAGTCTGTTGGAAATCAATTTTACATTTTCCGGCAGTATATCTCTGAGCTTGCAAGGCTGTACAGGCTTGTGGGCAGAGAGGAGGAGGCACAGCTTCGGCTGAAAGCAGCGATTGAGTTTTACAAGCAGCAGGACTGCCGTAGTAAGGTGGCTGAGCTGGAGGCTGAGCTTGCAAACAAGCCGTACAAAATAGAAAATCACAAGCTTACCCTATCGCACAGGCTCAGATATGAGATTGACGAAGCATTGAAGCATGCCTCCATATACAAGGAAAATCAGGAACAGCAAAAGCGCATGAGTTTCCTTTCTGCGTGGCAGAAGATGATAGAGATAGGTAAAAAGAGCAGAAAAGAGCTGGTAAATCCCACAGTGAATGCCTTTATCCATAATTTTAATATCGACAGGCTTATGCTTGTGAAATATGACGGAAAGGAACCGGAGGAGCTTTTTAATAATACAGGCTACCGGTATGAAGGCGAGAGACGAAGACGCATAGAGGAATTTTTCCATAGAAACAGGCTTGGTTTTGTCACCTCTAAGATCAACAATAATTACATCGATTATCTTGACGTGGTTTCTCTTTTTGATAAAAATAAAGTGTGCTCCATTCTTGGTCTGCCATTTTATTATAATGATTCTTTAAAAGCAATTATGGTAGCTTATATTACCATGAAGGACAACTGGCATTCACCGACCAACAGATATCTGCTTGATGAGGGAGATTATGCTGTTTTTGAATTTCTGATAAGACAGCTTTTAAGCTCTATCGATATGCTGGAGGCAAACGATAAGATTAAGCATATGAATGACAAGCTGAATCATCTGGCGGTTACAGATAAGCTTACCGGCTTGTATAACAGAGAGGGCTTTTATGGAAATATAAGCAGTATGGTAAGGCGCCGCCGTAATGCGAATAAGGTGCAGGCGTTCACGATTATGTACATCGATCTGGACAACTTTAAGCATTACAATGATACCTTCGGACATGGCGTCGGTGACATTATACTGATTGAGATGGCAAAAATTTTTCAGGAGGAAGTCGGCAGGGAAGGCTTTGTAACCAGATATGGCGGAGATGAATTTTTGATTACGCTTTATACCGATGATAAATGCTATATTGAACAGCTTGCAGAGAGAATTTATGACAGGATAGAGCTTGCAGACGGCTTTATGGCTGCTGTACGGGATAAGCTTGGAAAACAGGTTGTTATTCCAAAGGAGAATCAGATATCCTGTTCCATCGGTATCAGCAGCACGAAAGAGCTCCATTCGGAGGAAGCGCTGGAGAAGGTGGTAAAAGAGGCGGATAAAGCGCTTTATGATGTTAAGAAATCGGGTAAAGGCATCTACAAATTCTATGCTTTAAACAACTAAAATATCAATATGTAAAATAACAGAAATTTTATGTCAAATATTAGTAAACATGTAAATTGATTATAGGTTGATATTTTAGGAATCATAGGTTATACTATAATTAATCTGAGATGTACGATAACTCTTGTCATTTTGAACCTACATCACTTTAAACGGGATTCCTATATTGTCTGATCAATGTCATGCCCCCCATGATTGGCCAGGGGAAGGCAGCGAGAAAGATTGCGGTCGCCCACCTAGCATTAGCTAGGAGTCAAAATACAGGAGCCGGCATTTTGGGGATACACGAATGAAGAAAAGCAGCCTTTATCGGCTGCTTTTTTGCGATACAGGATTGGATGCGGACAGCTTTCAATCCTGTATTTGTTACCTGATTAGTAATTGTTCAGTACAGCATTACGCACATGCTGCGGAGTGCGTGAGAATGCGTAAATAGCGTTAGGCATCAAGTCACCACGAAGTGGTTTGGCAGGACTTGATGACGTAACTATGAGGGTACTGAATAGTTATCTGATTCAATGCTTGCAGCAGTAGGAGGAGAGGCTTATCGTCCATGGAAAGGGAAATTGGAGAAAGGGATTGATTGTACTGATATGGATAACAATATCGCTTGGCATCTATCAGTGCAGCGTGCAAAGCGGCGGAATCCATATGGAGAAAACAGAGACGGATGTGATAAAAGAGACAGAAACGGAAGCGGAAGAAGAGGAAGACGATGACAGCGCAGCAGCGGATTGGAAAAAGTCTGTCTCACCCTTTGGTGAAACAGTAAGAATTTTGCTGAAGAACCAAGGATATCAGGGAATTTATCACACAGAACTGATACTCTCCTGCAGTGAAGGAATGATAGTGGACGATAGGGAAAAGATAGTGGAATACGAACCGGATTCAGAATACATTTTAAGGGCAGATGACAGGAAGGACAATGCTGTAATCAAAATAAGCAGTAAAAATGATGGCAGGATTCACATCAAAAATATAGGGAGAAACAGCTCAGCGCAATACAGAGGCTTCTTAGAGTGTTATTTCGCCCCGGAGGGAATTGTCGTTATCAATGAGCTTCCTGTGGAGGAGTATCTTTATGGCGTGGTTCCAAGCGAGATGCCGCCATCCTATCCCGAAGAAGCGTTGAAGGCACAGGCAGTCAGTGCAAGGACATATACATATTTCCACAAGCAGACTTATGCATATCCGCAATGGAATGCACATATGGATGACAGCACATCCTTTCAGGTGTATATGAATTGTGAAGAGATGCAGAGTGCATGTAATGCAGTAGATAGCACAAAGGGGCAGGTACTGACATTTGGAGAGCGTATTGTAGAGAGCTTTTATTATTCCACGTCGGGAGGCTTCAATGGAGGGGCAGGCGTTTGGAAAGATTATGCAGCGCCGGAGGACGAATATCTGATTGAGACAGGGAATGAGCAGTACGCGCTGAACAATGAGGAAGGAGAAGCGGCATACAGGGAATATATCGATAACGGGAATGCTGGGGATGTGGAGTATTATGAATCATGGTACCGGTGGGATTACAGCAGGGAACTAAACGATGAAGCGGTGCGTAAGCTGCTGCAAAAGCTTTACAACCTATCGGTATCACAGCCGCAGAAGGTAAGAATCCGCTCGCAATATCTGCCGTCAGACCAGCTGATACAGGAAAAGGAGATAAAAGATATCAGAGTGCTGAGCCGCAGAAAAAGCGGTCTTGTCACAGCCCTTATGATAGAGACAGAGCATTTCAGGGTAAGCATCATGTCCCAGCATACCATCAGACAGGCGCTTGGCTGCGCCGGAGAAACCGTGACAAAAAATGACGGCAGCAGCTATACAATGGGAGACATTCTTCCAAGCGCTTATTTTTATATACAAAATATTTATGATAATAATACGGAAAACGGGGATAATTTAAAGAAGATAGAAATACACGGGGCAGGGCTTGGACATGGATGCGGTATGTCGCAGAATGGTGCGAAGTGTCTGGCAGAGAGAGGATTAACGGCTGCACAAATTCTGGCATATTATTATAATGGAAGTATCAAAGACGTTAATGAGCTTGAGCTTGCGGCTGATTGATGTGGAAAGGGCAGTCCGGGATGTCAATATATACGAAGCTGTACAGAATACAAAAGGATATACGCACGTCAATCCGGGAGGCTGAGGTGGGAACCTACGCCTCCGGCGCTGCGTTCTTCTTATTTTTGTCATTAATACCGATGGTGATGATTGTCAGCAGCATTCTGCCGCATGAGGTTGTAAGCAGACAGGATATGGTCAATATCTCGCAGGCGGTTGTACCCGAGAAGATATACCGCTTTCTGCTGGGTATTGTTGAAGGATACCATGGAAATAATGTGACACTGCTGTCAGTTTCTGCGCTTGTTGTGGTCTGGTCTGCATCAAAGGGAGTGCTGGCTCTGATAAGAGGACTGAACCATATCTATGAGGTGGAGGAATCGCGCGGGTATATTCTTCTGCGGCTTAAGGCTTCTTTTTATACGATTTTCCTTCTACTTGCCGTATTGCTGTCGGCTGGGATTCTCGTGTTTGGTAACACGCTTGCGGAGTGGATAATCCCCGACAGCGGCATGGCAGCAAGCTTGTGGAAAGTTTTTGGAGGAATCCGCCATATCTTTGTAGCAGGTATGATTTCGGTAGTCTTCTGTACGATGTACAGCCTGCTTCCCAACAACCAATTGACATGGAAGGAGCACTATCCCGGTGCAGTATTTACCTCCGTATTCTGGACACTTTACTCTTTTGGCTTTTCAATCTATATTGACTATTTTGGCGGCTTTTCGATGTATGGAAGTTTAACTACTATAGTAATTGTAATGATATGGCTGTATTTCTGCATGTACATTTTTTTTGGAGGTGCATTGGTGAACAAATGGATTGTTGACGGATATATAGATGATTACATTTCATAGTAACAGTTCAGCTTTATGGCTCATTTTAGCCGGGACGAAGGGCGGCAGTCCTATGCCGGAACAGGCGGTTGGACTCCAAATGCGAATTTTCTAATGGGTGATGCCAAAGTCTTAGGATGCGTCCGCGACCGGACTCTACGCGCCGTCCATGGACGCGTTTCGTCCTAAATCCGCGTCCGTGCGGATTTTCACTGATGTATCGAATCACCCATAAGAAAATGTCAGCATTCTCCGCCAGCCTGTTCCAGCATAGGACTGCCGCCCTAGTATAATAATGGTGTAGTCAATCAAGACTACTTGGTTAATAAGTTTCTATATCAGATAACAGAAGAAGGATTTCTTCCTTCATCAGATGTTATCCATAAATAATTATCATGTCTGACGGTTCCTGATAGACACCAGATAAAACATAAGGTATTATTCTTTAGGATAGGACAAATAATGTCTGCCACCCTGGGAAGCTGATTCTCATCAGCCTATACCTGCAAAAAAGTCAATTAGTCCATTCGACAGGGTTTTATGTTTTAGCTGGTTGGGAGCCGGAAGGCTATACCCGAATAACA
>JAGAQJ010000036.1 GCA_017622845.1 Lachnospiraceae bacterium
TCAGGACAGAATCAACCGCCTGACAGAAACCGGATATGATGTAGCAGCTATTTAAAAAATATGCTAAAAGAAAACACAAGAACAATGGCTGCATTGCCTATTGTTCTTGTGTTGCATTTCGTGTTGTATAGTTTTAAATTAGGTTAAAAAATTTATAAATATCATTTAAAATTTTAAAGCATAAAAATGCCGATAAATGCTTATTTTACAGAAAAAGGCAGACAGCAAGAAAGCAGAAAGTGAAGGTGATAACTGCAACACAGAACACCAAGCTGCTGAAGTTGTTGAAATCCGGCAAGCTGATTAAGGCTTGATAAATGTTACTAATTTGTTACTTAATGACTCACTTTTGACTCACATATATTGGATATAAGTGCTATTCACAGTACTTCAAACGGCATCGAACAACTTGACTTTTAATCAAGTTGTCCGGGGTTCGAGTCCCCGATGTCTCATTAAATAGGAAGTGGCTGAAAGTCAGTAAAGTAAAGACTTTCAGCCACTTTTTTGACTCACAAAGCCATAGCAGCAGGGACCGTTTCTGCAGGCTTTTCTTTTCCAAGGATTTCGTGGTTGTAGACTTCTACGACCATCTTCGGACTGTCTCACAACAGCTCCGCAATTTTATGATGGACAGCGCCGGAATCTGGTAACAAAGGCTTGCGCAATCATTATGACGAAAAATGGTATGGGAAAAAGTGCAATAAAAGGGTTGCGCTTTTTTGTGCGTTATGATAATATGTATTGCAGTGACGCACAAATGTCTTTTTTGGAGAAACAAAACAAACGATATGTTTTTATGAAATGGACAAATGTCTTATTCATGGCAGGAGTATGTCTATGAAACAAAGATGAAAAGGATATGATGATTATATGGAAGGGACAACAGCGTATTTTGTTGTTAAGAAGAGAGCTTTGCCCGAAGTGCTGCTAAAGGTTGTTGAGGTGAACAGGCTTTTAGAGACGCAGAAGGTATCATCAGTTCAGGAAGCGGTTGAACGGGTGGGAATCAGCAGAAGCTCTTATTACAAGTATAAAGAGGATATTTTTCCATTCCATGATTCAGCGCAGGGTACAACACTTACATTGTCATGCAGAATGGATGATGAGCCGGGGCTTTTGTCAGATGTGCTGAAGGTGGTAGCGGATTTTGGTGCCAATATACTTACCATACATCAGACGATACCGATTAACGGGATTGCTTCCCTGTCATTGAGCATTCAAATACTGGACACAACCGGAGATGTATCGGAAATGGTGACAGAGATGGAAAAGAGAAGCGGAGTGCATAATGTAAAGGTGTTGGGCAGAGAATGAGTTCTGCACGGCAATTGAAGCCATGAAGCAAGATGCAGGAGCAGAGACAGCTAACGATTGCAGTATGCGGAAAATTAAAGACTGAACGGTAACAGCAAATGAATAAATATGAGGAGGTCATAGGAATATGATAAAGGTAGCAATATTGGGATATGGTACAGTAGGAAGCGGAGTATTTGAGGTAATTCGTAAAAATAAGGACGCGATTACCGGAAAGCTCGGTGATGAAGTGCAGGTGAAATATGTGCTTGATTTAAGAGAGTTTGAGGGAGACCCTGTGCAGGAAGTATTAGTTCATGATGTTGATACGATTCTGAATGATCCGGAGGTTGCTGTCGTATGTGAAACAATGGGCGGTGAGAGACCGGCATATGATTTCACAAAACGTGCGCTTGAGAGCGGCAAGAGCGTGTGCACTTCCAATAAAGAGCTTGTGGAGAAGCATGGTCCGGAGCTTCTGCAGATTGCTAAGGCACACAATTGCAGCTATTTGTTTGAAGCAAGTGTCGGAGGGGGGATTCCTATTATCAGACCGCTGCGTACATCGCTTGCGCAGGAAGAAATTCTGTCTATTACAGGTATACTGAATGGTACCACCAACTACATTCTTACGAAGATGGAAACAGAAGGACTGGCATTTGAAGATGTGCTGAAAAGAGCACAGGAAAAGGGATATGCCGAGAAAAATCCTGATGCGGATATTCTTGGATTTGATGCGTGCAGGAAGATTTCGATTCTTACTTCACTTGCATACGGAAAGAATGTTGACTTTCATGATATTACTACAGAAGGAATTACAGCCATCACAGACAGCGACTTTGCTTATGCAAAGAAAATGGGCGCTACAATAAAGCTTTTTGCGAAAAGTGTTAAGAAGGACAATAAATATTATGCGATTGTAGCTCCATTTATCGTAAAGCCGGAGAATCCGCTTTATGCAGTAAAAGGAGTCTTTAATGCAATTCTTGTCAACTGCAATATGGGCGGAGAGACAATGTACTATGGAAAAGGAGCTGGCAAGCTTGCAACAGCAAGTGCAGTGGTAGCCGATGTCCTTGACTGTGCAAGGCATATCGGCAAGCATCTTGACGTAAAGTGGGAAGATGAGAAGCTTGAGATTTCTCCGATTGACGGTGCAGTCAGAAGGTTCTTTGTACGTGCCGCATCAACAGATGCAGCGCAGATAAAAGAGCTATTCGGCGATGTCGAACTGTTTTCTGATGTAGTTCCGGATGAGATTGGATTTGTCACAGAAGAGATGTCTGAGGCGGAATATAAGGAAAAAGCTGCAAAACTTGGTAATGTACTGTCAATGATCAGGGTAGATTAAGATAAAGAGCTTATACTTTTTAGAGGAGCAATATGCGGTGTGCGCAGATATGAGAAAGGAAAGATTATAAAATGAAAAAGGTAGTAAAATTCGGCGGAAGCTCGCTTGCAAGTGCGGAGCAGTTTGTGAAGGTAGGAAATATTATTCATGCAGATGAGGACAGAAGGTATGTCGTTCCTTCAGCGCCCGGAAAGCGCTTTGACAAGGATACAAAGGTTACGGATATGCTTTATGCATGCTATGCGCTGGCTGAAAAGGATCATAACTTCAATGCTGAGATGGCACAGATTGAGAAGCGGTATCAGGAAATCATTGACGGCTTGAAGCTTGACCTTGACCTTACGCCGGAATTTGATAAGATTATTGACAATTTCAAGAAAAAGGCAGGTTCTAATTATGCTGCCAGCCGAGGAGAGTACTTAAACGGCATCATTATGGCAAATTATCTTGGCTATGAGTTTGTTGATCCTGCCGAAGCAATTCGTTTTAATGAGGCAGGCGTATTTGATGCAGAGCTTACACATAAGCTTTTATCCAAGAGACTTGAGAATGTTGAGCGCGCTGTGGTTCCGGGATTTTACGGAGCAATGGCAGATGGTACGGTAGTGACCTTTTCAAGAGGCGGCTCTGATATTACCGGTTCTATCGTGGCAAAAGCAATACAGGCTGACGTATATGAGAATTGGACAGATGTGTCAGGTTTCCTGATTGCAGACCCCCGCATCATTGATAATCCGAAGGGCATTGATATTATTACCTATGGAGAGCTTAGAGAGCTTTCTTATATGGGTGCAACGGTTCTGCATGAAGATGCGATATTCCCTGTAAGAAAAGAGGGTATCCCTATCAATATCAGAAATACAAACAGCCCTGAAGATGAAGGAACATGGATTGTGGGGCATACCTGTCAGAAGTCAAAGTATACGATTACAGGTATCGCAGGTAAAAAAGGATTTGCGTCAATCAACATAGAGAAAGATATGATGAATTCGGAGATTGGCTTTGGCAGGAAGGTGCTGCAGGTATTTGAGGAATACAATATTTCCTTTGAGCATATGCCTTCAGGAATTGATACATTGAGCGTGATGGTTCATCAGTCTGAATTTGTCGATAAGGAGCAGAATATCCTTTCCGGCATTAATAAGGCAGTAAGCCCGGACAATGTTGATATTCAGTCAGACCTTGCCCTGATTGCTGTTGTAGGCCGCTGCATGAAATCACAGAGAGGTACTGCAGGCAGGATTTTTGCAGCGCTTGCGCATGCGAATGTAAATGTCAGAATGATTGACCAGGGCTCAAGTGAGCAGAATATTATTATCGGTGTGTCAAATGACGATTTTGAGGCAGCAATTCAGGCGATTTACTCAATTTTTGTGGAAACAAGAATATAGTAGCAGTTTCGCATGCATGAACAGTAATCGAACGGCTGTTACAGGACAGTCCATATCTTAACGGATATGGACTTGTTTTTTATATATTCATGTGATAACATAGACAAGTTACTATATACATTATAAAGAGATGGAGGAGAACCGATGAACGGTGAAGTAAGGGCGCAGGAAAATAAGATGGGCGTTATGCCTGTCAATCAGCTGCTTTTAAATATGTCCCTGCCGATGATGGTTTCCATGCTGGTGCAGGCGCTTTATAACATTGTAGACAGTATATTTGTATCGAAATTGAGTGAGAATGCATTGTCTGCCGTATCGCTTGCCTTCCCGATACAAACTCTTTTGATTGCAGTCGGAACCGGAACCGGCGTAGGGGTTAATTCCCTGCTGTCAAAACAGTTGGGAGAGAAGGATTACAAGCAGGTAAATAAGACTGCTATGAATGGTATTTTTTTGGCAGTTGTAAGCTATCTGGTATTTGTGGTTGTCGGTATTGCAGGGGTCAGACCCTTTTATGCAAGTCAGGTTAAAGAGTCAGACCCGGAAATTTTTACAATGGGTGTACAATATCTGACAATTATATGCGTATGTTCGTTTGGTTTGTATGCACAGCTTATCTTTGAAAAACTGCTGCAGGCAACAGGAAAGACCTTGTATACAATGATTTCGCAGGCTGCCGGCGCTGTCATTAATATTATTCTTGATCCGATATTGATTTTCGGACTTTATGGCATGCCTGAGCTTGGTGTTGCCGGCGCAGCGATTGCTACAGTTGTCGGTCAAATCGCGGGAGGAATCCTTGGCCTGATATTTAATGTGAAGAAGAATAAGGAAATTCGTTTTTCCCTGAAAGGGTTCAAGCCTGATATGCGCACAATAGCAAATATTTATAAGGTTGGTGTTCCTTCTATTGTAATGCAGGCGATAGGCTCTGTTATGACATATGGAATGAATATAATCCTGATTGCCTTCTCATCAACTGCAACGGCAGTGTTTGGAGTGTATTTCAAGCTTCAAAGCTTTTTCTTTATGCCGCTGTTTGGACTGAACAATGGATTGATTCCTATTGTGGCATACAACTATGGTGCGGGCAGGAGAAGCCGTATGATAAAGGCGATAAAGTGCAGTCTTGTATATGCATTGATACTGCTGGCTGCAGGTTTTATTGTGTTTGAGACAGTACCGGAGCTGCTGCTTGGGCTGTTTGACGCATCAGAGGATATGCTTGCTATTGGTATCCCGGCACTGCGTATTATAGGGATACATTTTCTTATTGCATGGTTTGGTATTATCGCAAGCGCTGTATTTCAGGCGCTTGGAAATGGTGTTTACAGTCTTGTGGTATCAGCCGCAAGGCAGCTTGTAATACTTTTGCCGGCAGCATTTATCCTTGCGGGAATCGGAGGACTTAGTAAGGTATGGTGGGCGTTTCCGATTGCCGAAATGGTGTCTTTTGGCGTATCGGTTGTCTTTATGATTGCGATTAATAGAAAGGTGATCAGAAATGTGCCGGATGAGGCATAGGACAAGGCGGCGCTGCAATTCAGCCTTAGGGGGACACTATCTGTCGTTTTCGTCCGGATAGGAATGCACAAAAGGCTGAACTGTTGCAGGCAGTAATTACATTTTTAGAAAGGGATTGACTTTTATAATGCTATTTGGTAGAATATAGGAGCACGCTTGGAAAAGCGTGCAAATGCGGATATGGCGGAATTGGCAGACGCGCTGGATTTAGGTTCCAGTGGGCGACCGTGCAGGTTCGACTCCTGTTATCCGCATGAAAAGAGTGTTGAAAAATCAGCACTCTTTTTATTTTGTGTTGCATTTTGTGTTGCATAGTTGGGCGAAATGGCGATTATATATGCATCTTACAATACAATATTTTGCATTTAAAATTTTATTTACAAAATAAGAAAATATGTTATAATTTGAGTAAAGAGAATAATGTATAATATATATATTATACTATATATGTAACGGTTATTTTGTTGCAAAAGCTGCTTGTAAGGGAGTGGTGTTATGAAAATTATGATGAGCAGGAGTTTTTTGAAAGGTTTTACTAGGACAACAGATATAATAGGCACAAAAGAATGGCCGAATATTTCTAATGGTATGACGAGAGACTATTCGGCATTGAGGAGGGATTGGCAAGATGTCGGAAACTCAATTGCAAGAGAATGTAGAAAATGCGCAAAATCAAAAAAATGATGTCATAGAATTGAAAAACGAAGAGGTTAAGCAGGTTGTACATCAGGCAATTGAAGAATATGCGTTTAGTGGACCAATACCTCCCCCAAATATTTTAAGTGGATATGAAGAATTGCTGCCAGGTGCTGCAGATAGAATTTTAAGTATGGCAGAAAGACAGACTCAGCATAGACACTCAATGGAAAAGAAAATAATAGAAACAGAAGCAAGAGATAGCCTGTTAGGAATTATATTTGGATTTGCATTGGGAATAGGGTGTGTTGTAGCAGCAATAATAATGGTTTTTGCATATCCGGAAGCAGCAGGAGTTGTATCGGCGGCAGTTTTAGGTGGTTCGGGAGTTGCTTCTATTGCTATAACATCAATTAATAGAAATAAAGCAAATAGCGCTTCCAATCAAGAGGAAAAAGAATAAAATGATATTAAAAGATGCTCGTGCGTTAGCATGAGCATCTTTTTGCACACTTTTCTATTGGTTTCAGTTGACTTTTATTTGAAAAAGCAAAAAGTTCCTTTTATTTTATGTTGCATAGCTTAGCAAAATGGTCATTTGCAACGTTATTCATTTCATCTGACTTATCTGCAAGGGCATGTCTGTATACCTGCTTTAACACGGTATCGGATCCCCAGCCTCCGCGCTGCATGATGTAAGCATCTGGAATACCAAGTGCGTGCTGAATGGATGCGCAGTAATGTCTCAGGTCGTGGAAGCGGAAGTGTGGCAGTCCACAAGCCTTTATAATGTCAATAAAACGGTCTGAAATCTGGTTAGGCTTCAATCGTACAATCCGACCGTTTCTGTCCTTTACGCGGTCATATACGAAGTCTGGGAGGGGTACAAATCGGTTGCCTGCGACAGATTTTGTTGTCTTATCCACCCACTGTTTATTCTCATCAAGAACGACAGCCCTTTGTATATGTGCGATATTTCCATTAAAGTCTGTACTTTCCAGTCCACATATCTCAGAACGTCTCAATGGTCCGAATGCTGCAAGCAGTACCGCAATCATCATATCCTCATTATCAATATGCTCCAGAAGAACTTTTATGTCGTTATCAGTGGGAATATACAGCTTCGGTGGTATTTTCTGCGGCAGGGAAGTATTCAATGCCATTTCGGGGCGGTAGACCTTTAGTACGGCTGATATAATGCCATGTATATTCCGGACGGTTTTAGGAGATTTATCCTTTGCCTTTTTGTTTATTAATTCCTGTATCTGCTCAGGTGTGATATCTGCGACCTTTATATTTTCTAAATCCACAAGGTCTACCCTTCTTGCACGTTTATATTCCCTTATTGTCGACACTGCAAGTACGGACTCCCTGTCTGCTATGTATTGCCCTAACGCATCACCAAAAGTAAAAGGGCATCGGGAGTGGCTTTCCTTTTCGGCAGCCCAGTTCGCAGCCATAGCTTCGGCTTCTCTTTTCCCTTTGCTTGTGTGATTGTTAGAAGTAAAAGATTTATAGTGTCTTTTTCCGTTTTCGTCTGTGTAATCATAGACCTGACACCGCCAGCTTCCTGACGGTAGTTTCTTTGCTGTAGCCATAGTATATCCTCCTTAAAAATGGGTATAAAAATAACAGCCAGTCGAAACATTAGTTCCGCTTGCAAGCTGTCCCCGGAGATGATACAATATTTTTGGTTGTGGGTATCATCTTTGGGTATCTATCAAAAGCCGTCTGGTGCTGGTAACACCGGGCGGTTTTTACATATTTGAGTTGCGATGTCGCAAAAGTAATAGCTTTAGGTATTCGCTACTAGCTTTAAATCATTGCGAGGACCTTTGATAAGGCATAAGGTGTAAGGTTCTGGCATTTCATAAATTCCCCACTTTGTCCTTAAATATTCTTTTGAAGGGTCAAGTGTAACCTTCTCTGAGGGTGGGGCGGACGAAACAGGTGATACACGAACAGGAGACGGAGATACTGATTGCACGTCTACGTCAGCAGTTTGTCTTACTATTTCCCCTATTCCTAATTGACGCCGCATCATTTGGGATTCGCGGTATTGTTCAGCATTAGGAATTTTTGTAAATTCTACTGTTTTATCAAAATTCTTTTTTACAACTTCTTCAATCTCCTCAAGGGTAACATTGAAAAATTCTCGCCTTGTATTAATCATATTAACTTTTTTCTTATCAAAAGCCCTATGAAGCGCGGCTTCTAAAGCAGGTGCGTCATCACTAAAAATCATTGCATGGACATCAAATGCAAAAGGAACTGATGCGTCACCAAGCTCATCTACACGGTCCATGGGTTCAAGTCTTCTTGTCATTCCAATTTTATAAATGTTTTCTCCGAAAGAACCGATATTTGAGATAACATAAACGTATCCTGCGCGTTGATTTGCTTCTCTGTAATCTATTTTTTGCAGTTCTTCTTCGATGTTTCCAAGTTGCTGCTGCATTTCAAGACGTCTTTCTTCTAAAATGGCACGTTCAATTTCGTTTGCGGACTGTAGCTGGATTTCGAGGCGGTGGAGTGCATTCTGGTAATGAATGCGTTCCTTCTCACTTGCTCGCCTTGCTTCCTCAATTTCCTTTTGTAGTTTTTGCGCCTCGCGCTGTTCTTCACGAATACGTTTTTGCTCTTCTTTTTCTTCCTGCTTTTTAATAGCATATTCATAACAGAGGTTCATTTCCTGTAGTTTTAAGTCCAGATATGTTGGCAGAATAGAAATCTGCATTTTAGAATTTAGCTTGTTTAAGTCTTCACATGATTTAATAATTCTTTTCCGGATTGATTCAACGTTGTTGAACTTTACTTTATCAATAATGGCATCACATTCATTGTTAAAAGCACGCAATATTTGTTTTACGTTGTCAGCCACAAGCTTTTTCCCCTGAGCAAGGCTGTTATTATAAGTAAAATTTGCAGGAAAGCTTACAGCCGTATTATTTTTTATCATGGCTTTTTGCTGTTCACGTACTATAGCAAGTTTATTTTTGTACATTTCAGAATTCATTAAATTGTAAACAGGAGTGTATAGCCCAAAATCCTGATATAAAATTTCATCATCCAAAAAGATGACAGAAGCTTTTTTACTTTCAATTTCATTATTCAATGAGTTGATTTCCTGCATTAATTGTTGATGTCTTCCTTTGGATTCCTCGATTGCTGCCTGAACAGACTCTTTTTCAGCAGTAAGTCTCTGAATTTCGGTATTTATTGAAACAGCCATTCTCATCTCAGGAGTGAGAAGCGATTTCAGGTAGTCATTTTCGGCGGTAAGTCGTTCTATGTCGCTCTTAAATTGCTTTGTCTTGAATACATCTGTAATTCCCATTAGTATTTCCCCCTATTGTTAATCTTAAATGTAATATGGGTTAGGCTTTGCTAGTAGTGCTATAAGGTCAATAATCCATCCAATACCAAATAGACCACACGTACAGAGATATAAAATTCCCATACCAATTTTTCCTTCGTAAAATTTATGTCCGCAGACGGTAAAGAGGCAAAGGAAAAATGATACCCATTTATTCTTAGGAGCACCATGGTTAACAGGAGTTACTATTGTAGCAGAAGCTACTGGAGACGCATTTGATAAACTGTTTATGGCGATATTTGGAGTAGTTGGATTATTTGAAGTATTATTTACAGCATTATTTGCATTAGCTGATTTTAAGTTATCTACTGGCTTGCCGCACACAGTGCAAGCAATACAACTACTGTCTATTTGTGCTCCACAGAACTTGCAATATTTTTTGGTTTGAACAGGTGCTCCACAATGTGGGCAGGCAGCCGCCATGTCTGATATTTCTTTGCCACATTCTGGACAATTAAATAGTGCCATAATGATTCCTCCTAAAAATTAGTAATTATAGCAGTTAATTAATATTTGCTACTTGGAATATTATAGCATCTATTGTAATATATTACAAAATTTAGTTGAAAAAAGAAAAATATATTTGGTAAATATGTAATATAATTCGTGCTTTAATAAACAAAATGTACACATTGGTATAAAAAATGAAATTTAAATTAGTTCAAATACTCCCAATGATGGTTCGAAATAGATAACATAGTTGTCTACAGTTGTGCAAATTCCGTACTTACTCTTGTAATATTGCAAAGATTCGGATAAAAATTCTTCCGTTACTTCTAAAAACTCAGCAGCATCATGCAGCGACTGACATCCATGCCTGTACGAATTAATAATTCCGTTTAATCCAATTAGTCTATTATAAGCCCATATTCTTGCTCGAAACTCTTGTTTTCTATTGTCAGTAACGGACTGATCTAATATATTCCCGACAGTAGTATGATAATGTCCTAATTCTTCGGCAAGAATGCAGGTACGCTTTCGATACGCTCGCACATTTTTATTTATGCCTATCACATCGCCATTGATAAGTCCATCAGCTCTTGATTTAAAATTAGCATTTTCAATTATGTAAATATCATTGGCAGCAGTTTCTTTTAATAAATCTTCATATTTCAAGTGAATCCTCCTTCCGTATAAAATACAATTTACAAATTATTCTGGTCTTTTCAGATTATCAATATCCTCTTGCATTTTTTCTTTTTCGCCAGCATCGTTTTGATAATCATTATGAGCTGCTTTAATTTCCAAGAAATATCGAGGTATATGTGTCAATTCTTCTACGCGCTTTGTAGCCTCTTGTTTTCCTATGTCGTTTAATTTTTCATAGTGCTCCATTATTTTGGGAAAATCGTTACTATTAGAAATTTCTGCATCATCTACCCACCCCATAAGATAATGCTGCGAGGTTTTTAAAGCATTCGCTATATAGGGCAATTGTTGAGCAGGAATTTTTTCTATGTCGCCCTTTTCGTACCTATAAATAGTTGATCTATCAACGCCTAAATATTCTGCGAGAGTATCTGCACTCATTCCTATTTGCTTTCGCCTTTTTTTAATTCGTTCTCCAGTTTCAGACAATTCGCACCCCTCCTTTAATGTTAATATACCATATACGATGCAAAAATGCAACAATCAATTTGCAAAAATGCGATTTTTATTATTGACATATAAATCTTAGGGTTGTATTATATAATTACAAAGTTGCATTTATGCGACAAACGGAGGTGATAAGAAACATGGTAGTAAATGTACAAAGATTAAGAGGTAAAATTGTCGAAAAGAATAATACGCAAGAAAGTGTTGCTGATGCAATGGGGATAAACAGGAGTACCTTTTATAGAAAAATGAAGAATGGTGGAAGCGGTTTTACCATAGGGGATATCCACAGCATGGTTAAGTGCATTCCTCTGACAAAGGAAGAGGCAGTAGAGATTTTTTTTAGCTAATAGTCGCATTAATGCGATAAATGAGCTGGTAGAGCAGTAGGAAAAGAGGGAAGAAAAGACAATAGAATTATAGTGCGAGCTTAAGGCAAACGTAGAAAAGTAGGGAGGTGGAATTTATGCCTAAAACAAATCTTGTAAATCCTTGGACTGCAAAAGACGCGCAGTTCACAAAAAACATTAAGGCAGGAATAGCACGGCAGGGAAAGACCTATAAAGACCTTGCAGCGAAGGCGGCTGTTAGTGAACAGACAGTATATGCAAGATATAAAAGACCAGAAACTATGACGGTAAAAGAATTTAGGGCTTTTATCGAGGTTGCCAAGATAAATGAGAATGAGATACTTGACCTGCTAATCAAGAACTATTGATGGAGATGTATCATGCCTTCTGTGCGGTACACCGGATTATTGTGTACCGCACCTCAAATCCTACATAATTCTTGGGCGGACACAGGAATCGGCAATCCCCCGTTGCTGCTCCTGTGTACCGCACAGAGGGCATGATGGCAGCAGTCGGCAGCAGGCTTTTATTTTTTACCATTTTTTCGGGGAAATAACATAAAAGGAGAAAAAGCTGGTGTTTCCCCCTACCAAGCAGAGGTGATAAATATGTTTGACTACAAAATGTTTAAAAAGGAAATGACCGCCCAGGGGTATGAGGTAAACAAGTGTAAAAATCAGATTATTGTGTATGCAAATCCGCGTGCGGAGATTACCCAGTATTCCGGACTGATATGCCATACAGACGCATACAGACAGAAAAGACTTGAGTTTATGGACGGATACCGTGACGGAAAAGCGGTAGTCTTTGCCAGATTCCGGATAAGGGCGGAAACAGAAACAGGTGAGCCGGTCGTGGATGAGATGTCATTCACGGTCGATGCAGATGAGGCAGGAATAATAACAATACATGCTCCCAAGGGAAAAAGTGAAATAGTGCTGTATGACGCTGAGCAGGCAGAACAGCTTATAGATTTACTAAGAACTGCAATGAATAATTCACCACAATAGAAAAATAGCCGTTGCGTTGGCAGCGCAGCGGCTAAAGATTTAATGCAAATGCAATAACTCAGTTTATAAAATTATACCATTTATTGCATTTGCCGTCAAGCCAAAAATACCGGCAAATAAGCTGGTTTTGGACTTGATCAAACTATTAACTTTAGTATCGTATATGGCAAAAATAATATGACGCAAAAGAAGGTGTAATTGAGTTGGGATATTTTAAAACAACAGTAGAGGCAGGGGCAACGATTGAGGTAACGAAAAGTTATACAAAGCGGGTAGGGGTAAAGGTAAGAGGGAATAAAGAGAAACCGACAGCAGAGGAAATAGAAAAGGTTAATCAGATGAACGCAGAGAGAACCCTCCGGCTAAAGATAAATAATAATTTCGGAGTAGATGATCCGTTTATCACATTGACATACCGGAAAGACGAAAGACCAGATCTGGAGCAGGCAAAGAAAAATATTAAAAAGCTGATAGACGGATTAAGGAAAGAGTTTAGGAAGGTGGGGGCGGATCTGAAATGGGTATGTGTGACAGAGTACCAAAACAAAGCGGTACATCATCATTTATTGATTAACCATATTGAGGGACAGGACGTTTCCAAATGGGTGCGCAGGCTATGGAAGTTCGGCAGACCGGACTTTAAATATTTGGACGATACCGGACAGTATAAAGATCTTGTGGCGTATCTGATAAAAGAAACATCAAAGACATACAAGGCAAAGGACGGCGGGAAGAAACAAAGGTACAGTTGCAGCCGCAATTTGGTAATGCCGACACCGAAAACTGAGATCATCAAAAAGGCGAAAAAATGGTTGCCGGATCCAAAACCGATAAAAGGCTACTACATAGACAAAGACACCGTATATAACGGCGTGGATCCATTTACCGGCAGGGCATATCAAAAATATACAATGGTTTGCATTTCCGGTAGCGGCGGTTAAATTGTGGATATGTGGATAACTCATAAAGGACAAGCCGCACCGCCTAGTATTTACTGGGCGAAAAGCAGATTGAAAGAAGGTGGATAAGTTGGAGGTGGGAATATACGTTAAATGTCATTTCAGAGGAAACCCAAGAGGCGCGGGAGAGGCAGCGGCGGTCATAGAGTACATAGACGGAGCCGGAAAAAGTCACATAAGGAAACAGCAGATCTGGATCGAGCATGACACGAAAAACGCCTTGTATCTGAAAATCAGCATAGCAGCGATGCGGATATTGTTAAAACCCTGCCACATTACAATTCATACAGCTTGCGACTATATGGGAAATGCCTGCAGGTTGGGTTGGGTGGAGAAGTGGCAGCAGGACGGTTGGAAGAAAGCAAACGGAAAGCCGCCAGCAAATATTGAGGATTGGAAACAATTTTATATGCTGACACAGATCCACACCGTAGCATTTGAAACATATAGCGATCGGTATGAAACCGAGTTAGAGGAAATATTAGGAGGGTAACATGGTATACATGGGAGCCAAGACCAAAATAGCAAAGTGTATAGTGCCGGTTATACAACAAAAGATTGATGAAAGCGGCGCAAGATATTACATAGAACCGTTTGCAGGTGGGTGCAATGTGATTGACAAGGTAAAAGCCCAGTATCGCATAGCATCAGACAAAAACGAATATTTGATTGCATTATTCAGACACCTGCAGGCAGGCGGCGAATTGCCGGAACATATCACAAGGGAAGAATATAACGAAGTAAGAGAGGCATACAACACCAAAAGCAGCGGTTTTCCTATGTGGTACATAGGTGCGGTGGGGTTTCTAACCTCATATAAAGGGCGATTTTTCGAAGGTGGTTATTCGGGAATTAGGAAAACAACCGGCGGCATAAGAAATTACTACAAAGAAAGCCGCAACAATATTTTAAGACAGATGCAGCAGGGCGGTATCTTTGATATTGATTTCGCTTGCAGAGATTATAAAGAATTTACGCCGCAGGGGTGCGTGATATATTGCGATCCGCCGTATGAGGGTACAAAACAATACGGCAATGCAAAAGATTTTGATTATGTGGAATTTTGGGAAGTAATGCGTAAATGGAGCCGACATAACAACATTGTTTTAATTTCAGAATTGCAGGCACCCGATGATTTTACGGTTATTTGGGAAAAGGAGGCAGATCGCAGTATGAAAGCAAAAGAGCATTTCAGAGCGACAGAAAAATTATTTATGTGGGGAGATAAGAGGTTAGCGGAATGATAAAGATACTTGAATTGTTTGGCGGCATCGGATCGCCGCGATGCGCCCTGCGAAACATCGGAATACCGGTTAAAGCTATTGATTATGTGGAGATAGACGAAAAAGCCGTAAAATCGTACAACGCGATGTTTAAAAGGGAATTAGCGTATAAAACGCAATCCGTTATAGGGTGGAACTTAAAGCCGGATATTCTAATACATGGATCGCCCTGCCAAGATTTCAGCATCGCAGGGCATCAAGGAAAAGCAACGGCAGCAGGCGGCAGAATAAACCGAGGCAAAGGCGCAGACAAAGGATCCGGAACGCGATCAAGTCTTATGTGGGAAACGATAAACATAATTAAACAAATGGGAGAATGGAAACCGCGTTTTGTCATTTGGGAAAATGTGAAAAATGTTACATCAAAGCACATGATCCATAATTTCAACCGCTATCTATCAGAAATGCAGAAATTAGGATATACAAATAGTTTTCAAACATTAGATGCGCGAGATTTTGGTTTGCCGCAGGCGCGGGAAAGAGTTTTTACAATATCTGTTTTGAGTGGGGATCCTTTTAATTTCGATGATCTGATAAAAACGCCGATGCGGAATATTGCGGAATATTTAGAAACAGATGTGCCGGAAGTATACACCGTAACACAACCGAGCATATACAACGCGATAGGCAAAAAAGGCATACGAAGGGCAACGGTTATAAAAGATTACGCATACACAATAACGGCGCGGCAGGATAGGACACCGGCGCAGGTAATTGATTTAGGCGGAGGGAAATACCGTTATTTGACGGAGCGCGAATGTTGGCGGCTACAAGGCTATACTGATGCAGATTTTGAGGCGGCAGCAGCAGTACAAGAGAGAAACGGACGGTATGCAATGGCACTTTATAAGCAGGCAGGTAACAGTATACCGGTAACGATTTTTGAAAGTATATTCAGAAAAATCATATTAGGGCAGACAGCAGAAACGGAGGCAGAAAATGGACAAGGTACACTTTAGCACCGGTAAAGACGATTGGGGAACACCGCAGAATCTTTTCGATGCACTTAACAAAGAATTTGGTTTTACATTGGATCCATGCGCCGATGATAACAACCACAAATGCGCCAAGTATTATACGAAGGAGCAGGACGGCTTGGCGCAATCATGGGCAGGTGAAACGGTATTTTGTAACCCACCGTACAGCAGGAAAACAAAATCAAATGCTGGTCAAATTGCATGGGTGAAAAAGTGCTATAAAGAAGCACAGGGAGGAATCACGGTGGTTATGCTGATACCTGCTCGCACAGATACGATAATGTTTCACGATTTCATTTTAGGCAAAGCAGAAATACGGTTTATCAAAGGACGGCTTAATTTCGAGGTTGGTGGAGAGAAAAGCAAAGATCCAGCACCATTCCCAAGCATGATCGTAGTATTTAGAGGTGGGCAGCCAACAAATGAAATAAAAAGCATAATGGCATAGCAAAGGAGTTTATACGGTGGAACTTTTAACACGCGAAATAGCCTATACATACAGAGATAGAGCGAAAGCCCTGCCGTATAACGGTATGCAGGACATAGGACAGCGCAGGTCATTGCGGATAGAGTTGCAGGAGCGATGCGGCGTAACAGAATTAGAGGCAATAAATATTATAAATGGTTTCCACATTGATATTTATTGCATGAAATATCTGATAAGAGCGCGTGAGGCAGCAGAGGGGAAATATATTAAAAACAGAAAGGCGACAGATTATGGGAAAAACAAAAAGCATTGTAACAGAACGTGAAAAAATATGTTTCTTTTGTGGCAGACCTGCAGAGTGCGAGCATCATTTATTATTCGGCAGCGGAATTAGAGAGCTTGCAGAGCAGGACGGCTTGAAAGTACCAGTATGCAATAAGTGCCACAATATGGGCGCAGCCATAGAGCGCATACATGACAATATCATGGCTGAGAAGTTATCTAAAATGTTAGGTCAGGCGGTCTATGAAAAACAGATAGGGACACGGGAAGAATTTCGGACGCGTTACGGAAAGTCTTATTTGTAGGAGGTGCGCATGGCATTATCGGAATTAGTGGACGCGTTACGGCAACAGGCTATGAAGCAGAGAGAAAAAGAAAGCGAGCTGCTGGCAGATATCGAGGCGTTATCGGATTATGAAACAGCAGAGGCA
>JAGAQJ010000037.1 GCA_017622845.1 Lachnospiraceae bacterium
GCCACTTTGACTTGTCTGATTTTTCATCTGCGGCGTTGTCGTCAATCGACGTAGCCACCGCTACGCCTCATTCCTCCGCCTTGCATATGAAACAATCATTCTGCGTCAATGTATCAGAAACTTATTATTCGTTGTACTAGCCTGCCAGGAACACATAGGAAGATGTGGATATGACGGATGCAGATATTATTTTAATATTTATAGGGATAATCGGCTTGCTGATTTCATTTTTTTGGACATAAAGGAGGAAATATGAGTGAGAACATTCAAATGACAATCGCAGGGGATATAATGCCTTGGTAAAGAGCGAGGGCGCGGAGTAATGGTATTTTGGAATATAGCGGCGCAGCAGCTTGTGTAAGAAATGATATTAGTTGTCAGTATTATGATTTTGTGATAAAATTTAACTAAAAAGGAATATTCAAGAATAAAAGGAAGAGATTACTATGCAAGATTTTGATAATAACAAATATATGGCAATAGTAGATAACAAGAGAAATTTTCGAAAATGGTAAGCTTGTTAATTTTACAGGTGATGTGCGAACGGTCTTTGAAATAAAAAATCAAAAAAATTGTTATGAATGGTTAAAAGATAGAATTAAAGGAATACAAGAGAAATGCGAATAATGAACGCAAATAAATTTTTAAACAGGTTATATAAAAATAAGGGAACAGGTAATTGCAGAAATGAAGAGTATATTAAGACAATAAAGAATTGGTGTAGCTGGTTTGCAATAATCATAGTATTTACCTTTATACACTGCTTTCGGATTGGAAGCATTCCATATGGAATTAACGTCGATGAAATGGGCATGGGATATGATGCATGGTGTCTTTCCATGTTTGGAACAGATAGATACCTGAATAGTTTTCCGGTTTATCTGATTAATTTCAGCGGTGGGCAAAGTGCCTTGTACGCATATTTGTGTGCTCCTTTGGTGAAGGCGTTTGGTATTTCGGCAACAGTTTTGAGGATTCCGGCAATTATTTTTTCTTTTGTGACATTGTTTTTTGCAGTAAAGATCGCCAATTTTTTATGGAATGATACACGGATGAATCTTTTGGTAGGATTCTTATATATGATATTTCCAGTATTCTTGATGCTTTCAAGGATAGGACTTGACTGCAATCTTATGTTAGGAATGAGTGCAGCTTTTTTATATTTTATTCTGAATGCAGTGGAAAGGCAAAGAAACCAAGATTATTTGCTGGCAGGAGTAAGCGGAGGTCTGCTGTTGTACAGCTATGTGATAAGCCACATGGTTCTGCCGGTATTTTTATTGTTGCTGGTTATTATCCTAATATTTATGAAAAAGATAAGCATTAAACAAATGTTTTTTATGGCGATTCCTTTATTTCTGCTGGCAGCTCCGCTGATGCTCATGCATTTTATAAATATGTTCGGATTAGAAGAAATGCGGTTGGGTATTTTTACAATACCGAGATTATACCGGTATCGCAGTGATGATTTATCATTGCAGGTAGTCGGAAAGAATCTTCTGGGCTTCTTTCAAACAACCTTGATGTATGATGACGTACCATTTAACAGCATTCCGTTTTTTGGAAATATGTACTTCCTTTCCATTCCATTGATTTTGACTGGGTTGGGACATGGAATTTGGCTATTTGTGCAAGCGTTAAAGAAGAGATGTTGGGAACCGCAGATTGTAATGATACTATGGACGGCAAGTGTATATATTACAGGGATATTTATCGGAACAGGAGATGGTCCTAATGTGTATCAAGTGAACAGCATATATCTTGCATATCTGTTTTTTTGTGCGGACGGAATGCTGGTGCTATATCTATTCGTTAAGAAAATCTGTCGGAAACTGGCACAGGCTGGCTTGCCAATATGCATAGGAATTTATTGTTGTCTGTTTGCTGTATTTACAAAATATTATTTTTTTGACTATACAGATGATACTTATTTGATTGATTTATTTAATTTTAAATTTGAAGATGTATTGGTTTATATGAAAAATGAATTACCGGAGCGAGTTGCTGAGAGGACAACATATATAGGTGATGGAAATCAAACATATATATATTACCTGGGAAGTACAATGATATCACCATATGATTACAATATACTTGAAGATGATAAGCCATATACATTATGGCTGTGGACAGAAAGCTATCAGAATTATCGGTTTAACTTTCCGGAAGAAATTGATCCTTCAGGGAATTATATAGTGCCTGAGACAAGTACAGAGTGGATAACATTATATGAGCAATATGGATTTGAAAAGGAACATATTGGCACACATTATCTGTTTTGGAATTCAATTCTTGATGAAGAAGTTTCCAGTGCACAGGCTGTTGTTTCGTGGGATCATGGAGTGATAGATGGAAAAATTGTCATGGACAATAGTGAAAATACAGTTTTATCTGGCTGGGCATTGAATATGGATTATGATATTGTCTGGAATGATGTGATTGCGTGTGCGGATGGAGAATTTTATCCGGCTGAAAAAATAGAACGTAAAGATTTGGCAGATGTGCTCCAAAACGATGTATTCCTGATGAGTGGTTTTCGCCTTATTATTCCAAATGATGTATTGAAGAAGGGAAATGTGAAGATTATATTTATTGATTATGATCATAAGGTATGCTATGTGGAGAGATATGAATAAGCCATATTGTTTGATAATGCTTATAAAAATAATCTATCGTGCTCGACTTTGATATTGAGCCTGATAGATTATTTTTTATTTTAACCAATCTTCAAGTCTAACGATTTTTGACTGGCTGCTGATGATAGCTCCGAGATTTCAGTTTTGTCTGACGCAGAACGTTCCTTTTGCCTTGTTCGTTTGCTTGGCGGTAAGATATAGAAGTTTTTGCTTATCAGAAGATTTCTTGATTTATCTGAAAGCACAGACAGATTGGTATCGCAGCAAAATGCAACAAGAGAGCTGCAGAAGGAAAATGATGAGTTGAAGCAGTACCGTTTTCCAGGATACTTGATGGTGTCATGTAACGATTTAAGAAGACTAATATTTGAATGATACAAGCAGTAAAATCATATGATAAATAAAGCAGAAACGAGGGATATGTTATGATGAAGACAATTTCTGAAACAAACTGCAAGAGTGTATTTATGCATACTGATGAAGAAGAGATTTCGGAAGCTTTTACAAATCTTTGGATACAGGTCATTAATAAAAAGGAAAATCAGCAGCTTTACATTTGTAAGACCGAACATTATAATGAATCTTGAGATATTGGTTTGCTTTATAAGAGGGTAATATGAGTGAGATTGTAGCAATTTACAGTAGATTATCCGAGGAGGATAGAGACAAACTAAACGAAGAAGATGAAAGTAGAAGCATACAAAACCAAAAAAGTTTGCTGATTTCTTATGCGACGTCCCATAAGTGGGAAATCTATCAGATATATTCTGACGATGATTACAAGGGAAGTGACCGAAATAGACCAGCTTTTAATCAGCTTTTAAAAGATGCAGAAAATCATAAGTTTAATATTGTGCTTTGCAAATCACAGAGCCGCTTCACGCGTGAATTAGAGCTCGTCGAAAAAATTATTCATGGCGATTTTGCTGAGTGGGGGATTCGCTTTGTTGGATTGGCTGACAATGCTGATACTGCAAATAAAGGAAACAAGAAATCCCGCCAAATTAATGGACTTGTGAATGAATGGTATCTTGAGGACTTATCTGACAATATTAAGACAGTTCTTACGGATCATCGCATGAAAGGATTACATATTGGATCATTTGCGTTATACGGTTATATGAAGGACCCTGATCAAAAAGGGCATCTGATTATTGATCCAGAAGCTGCTGAAGTTGTAAAAGAAGTGTTTGAACTTTATGCTGCAGGAGTGGGACGTACTAATATAGCAAGAATACTAAATGATAGAGGTATCCCTAATCCGACAGAGTATAAAAGGAGAAAAGGCTTAAGATATGGTGGAACTAGTAAAGCATATGGTACACTATGGAAATATTATTCAATTTCATCAATGTTAGAAAACGAAATGTACATTGGCAATATGATACAGGGTAAATACGAAAATCCTACTTATAAAAGCAAACATGGCAGACCTGTCCCCAAGGAAAGATGGATTCGTGTCGAAGGAACGCATGAGCCGATTATTGACAGGGAACTGTGGGAACGTGTACAAAAACGCAGGGCAGAAAAAGCGAAACCTATGTGTACTGGCGAGCTTGGAATTTTTGCTGCAAAAACAAAATGTATGTACTGTGGCTATACGTTGCGTTCTTGTACTTCCAACGGATTTAAGTATTTGAAATGCCCTACAAGATATGCTGCTGAAAGCTCCTGCAAAGGCGTATTCCTTGCCCAAAGATTTTTAGAGCAGGCTGTTTTAGTTGAATTAAATCATATCATTTCAAGTTATTTTGATGAAGCTTCTGCCGAGTCACAAATCTTGTTGGTTAAGAAACGCGAAGATGAAAAGAGGATGATAAAGCAGGAAATAGCTGCATATGATTCCAAAATAGAAAATCTGAAAAAAGCATTACAAAGCTTATATGTTGACAAGGCGAATGGAGAAATATCTAATGAAGAATATGCTGAATTTAGGGCAAATTTTACACAGCAAGTAGAGCAGCTCGTCAGACAGCGTGAAGATAAAAAAAGCAGACTGGAGCTGTGGGAAAATGAAAATCAGAAGACTCGGTCAAAAGAGAAGATAATGCAAAAGTACAGGAACATTGAAAAACTAGATAGAGACATTATGGAAACACTGATTGACCATATTGAAGTAGGTCGTTCTGAACACAAGATTCATAGGGCTGATCTTCCGCCGATAGTGATTCATTGGAGGTTTTAGTTGTGCATATAAAATGGCAGCAGAACAAAAAGCACGAACAACCTACGATAATATCCTGCGTCTGGTAAAAGACCCTGAGGTATGTGAGCCTATCAGGTTCCTGCGCGCACGAGAGATTGTACATTTCCAGCGTTTCGGTGAAGCCTTGCGAATTGCCCAAGAGAATCTCGATTCTCGTAATTTCTATGCCTTTAATCCGGAGTTTGATAAATAATAATTGTTTAAATAGTAATTGCTTTAACAGCTACATAAATGGTACAATAAAATGGAATCTTTCTTCATTTTATTGTACCGTTTTTGCTTTGAAATAAAAAAATAAGATTAAGAAGTGACGTTCAGTTGATTAAGCCGGTGCACTGTATCATTTACCTTTCGCTCAATGACTTGTCTGGATTTCCATTTGCTGTGCTGCCATCAGCTGCGATATCTGCCACAGTGCGTCCCTCGTCTTGCAGCACGAAAATTCATCTTGCACCATTTAGCTGAAAAAGTGAATGATATAGTATACTTGATTAAAAAACAGAGTATTAAGAAAGGGAAAACACTTGAAAAAGTATAAAATTTTAATTGTGGAAGATGATCAACCACTTGCAAACGGTCTGTGTCGTGCGTTGGCAGCAGAGGAGATTGAAACAGAAAGCTGTGCAACACTAAAGCTCGCACGCAGCAAAATACATCAGGAAACATACACGTTAATCATATTGGATGTGAATCTTCCTGATGGAAATGGATTGGATTATCTGCAGGAAATAAAACAAGAATATGACACACCTGTCATAATGCTAACCGCAAATGATATGGAAGTAGATATTGTTTCCGGACTGGAGGCAGGAGCAGATGACTACATCACAAAGCCTTTTAGTCTGGCAGTTCTCCGTGCGCGCGTAAATACACAGTTGAGAAAAGTGCAATATATGAATCATAGCAGCTATGACAGAAGTAGTTCTGCTGTTGCGATAGATGAGTATACTTTTGACTTTGACAAAATGGAATATTCATATAAGGGAGAGCCCGTTGAATTAAGTAAAACGGAGCAGAAGCTTTTGCGGTATCTGATAGATAATCGTGGGAATACGCTTAGCAGGTCGTTTTTAATAGACCGTATCTGGACGGATCAAACGGAATTTGTTGATGAAAATGCCTTGTCGGTATCCATTAAACGATTGAGGGATAAGCTGTCCGCACAAGATTATATTAAAACAGTATATGGCATTGGTTATGTGTGGGAGCAAAAATTATCAAGTAAACAGATAAAAACGGAGAGAAAATGATTGCTTTAAATATTAACCTTTTGATAGCTGTGACAGCCTGCATTGTTGTAATAGGCTCTGTTATAACTGTATTGCTGTACCGCCACCATATGGAAAAAACGTTTAATAACCTCAATAATATGCTGGACAATGTTCTGGAGGATACGTTTCGGGAAGAATTTTTTGATGAATCACGGCTCTCGGCGCTTGAATGCAAGCTTGCACATTATCTGCTTGCAGAACGGGTGTCGGCTGAAAACATTGCAGCAGAACGAAACAAGATAAAAGAATTTATCACAGATATTTCGCATCAGACGAAAACGCCGATTTCCAATATCTTACTATATGGAGAGTTGTTGAAAGAAAGTAATCTTGATGAAGAAAGTATGAAAAGTGTTGAAGCAATGACCGGGCAGGCACAAAAGCTTAACTTTTTGATAACTTCACTTGTGAAGCTTTCGCGGTTGGAAACAGGAATGATAACAGTCCGGCCGGAAAAGCAAAATGTATGGACGCTTACACAGACAATTTATAATCAATATAAGCCAATTGCTGAGCAGAAGGGACTTTATATAAAATTAGATTGTCCTTATAATAATACAGAGCAAAATTTTTATATGGCAGGATATGATGAAAAATGGACATTGGAGGCAGTTGGAAATATTGTAGATAATGCGGTAAAATATACAGAATCAGGCGGCATTACAATATCAGTAAAAAGATTTGAAATGTTTTGCTGTATTGAAATTTCTGATACAGGGATTGGCATAGCAGAGGAGGAACAGGCACAGATTTTTTCAAGATTTTATCGTTCACAATCAGTTAGCTGGAAACCTGGGATAGGAATCGGCTTATACCTTGCAAGAGAAATTATTGAAGCTGAAAACGGATATATAAAGCTTCAGTCAAAATTGGGAAAAGGATCTGCTTTTGGAATATATTTGGCAAGGCATTAGCGTACTGCATCACTTACCCTCAAGTAAACGTGATAGAGAAACAATAATATTGCGCAGAATAAAAGAAGTCTATGTATTAAGAAACGAGCATGACAATTTACTTTTTAGGCATATCAGATGCAGAAGTTTGGTGTGCCTTATTTTTTACGCCTTTTTTCATTGGTAATAGCAGTATGCTGCAATGAAATTATTTTAAATGAAAAGTCAAATCCCCCGGCGATATTGGGGAGATTAGGGGAAAGAGATTTTTATAAATGGAATTGGAGGATTTACAATGTTAGATTTATAAAAGGAAAATGCCGAGAGTGCAAGGAATGTATAGCGGATTGTTTTAGATGTAGGCAGCAGAGAACGTACGGAGACAGACTTTTTTGCCGATAGAAATAAGAAGTATTTAGACAAGGCAATGGAAATTATCATTAGAGAACGGAATATAGTTGATGAGATTATAGGGCATATCGGATAAGGATATCTGGTATGCCTTTATTGCATAGGATTGAAAGATAATTGCTAAAGTATTATTATATGATTAGTAAAAAATATTAAGATAACATGTTGGAGGATATTTTATGGAGACTTGTTCGTTTTGCAGCAGTACTGATATTTATAAAAATGTAGAGGGAAAGTGTATTTGTAAAGAATGTTATAAAAGATTAAGTATGATGGAAGCTAGTGATGCTTCGTATGAAGAATGGGTGGTTTCAATAGAAAATTTTAATCAGCAGGAAAATGGGGTAGATATTGTTATTAATAGAATCCTCGCAGGAATAGATGATGGGCTGCGCATTGATGAGCAAATAGAATTATTGTTAAATGAGCTAAAGGAAAATATTCATCTGCATTTAATATATTATAGTAGAAATGAAGTGTACATTGCTGTCTTGACAATAAGAGAAACAATTAGACGTCTGCTGCTCAAGGATAAGTTGGACTGGAAAATTATAAATGATATATCAGCTACTAATTTATTGCTGAAAGTTACAAGTGATATATTAGAAGATGAATATGAAAATAACCCTATAGGGAGTTTGGAAAATGGAGCAAGCAATTTTATAACAGCAATATGTTTAGCAAGACGTTATAATCTTATTGAAGAAAATTGCAAGTTGACAGAATATAAGGATATTTCTTTAAAAGATATTTGTTACAGTGCAGTTGAGACAGAAGAAATAAATCAATATTTTTCGAGATATTTATTAAATGGTAGTAGTGAGAAGGTAGAAGATTACATAATTAAAAATGAAAAGTTAAAAGATAAATTGGAGAAAGAAGGAAAGACGCCGGAATATATATTAAAAGATATAAGTGAACTGATAAAAAAAGAATTTGGATTTGAACTGGAAGATTGTAACAATATATGCACTCAGTTGATGAGATATGAGTTTCCGACAAAAAATGATTATGATAGTTATTTTAAAAGTGATAAGTTATTTGTAAATACTCCTTTGATTATTTTAAAAAAATCTCAATTAGAGCAAATATGCAGTCAAGAAAGTTTGGAAGCTATATTAAATACATTTTCAATAAATAGAAACATTTTTTCACATCAAAACAATAATGAATTAGAATTATTTAGCCTATACGAGAGTAATGAATTAATTGTTGTGGGGAATTTTGATTTTGCGCAAAATGTATATGTATTTGAAAAATTTATTTTGACTAAAGATTATATTGATATTTTTAAGAAAAGTAAGGAATTAGAAAAAAGTCTTACTAAAATTCAAAAGAAGATGTCAAAATATGTAGCCATAAGTGCCGCAGATTATTTATGCTCCAAAGGATATAAATTACCGATGGAAAAATATAACAGACAGATGATTCCACGAGCTGAAATTGATAAAATCAAAATAAATGGAAAACAACTATTGGCCGATTGCGGAGATATAGATGTACTTGCAATAGATAGAGAAAAGAAAATAGTTTTTCTTTTTGAAATAAAGTATTATAAGCCTGCTATGTCATCGTATGAGATGTTATATAAAGACAAAAGCAGGATTGAGGAAGACGAAGTATTAAGAAAAATGCAGAAAAGGGAAGAAGTTGTTTTAGATAATATTGATGAAGTAGTTAAATATGTCTTAGAAAATTATGAATCTGGGTATAAGGTAAAATCGATACTTTTGACACCAAGAACTAATTATTATGCGATTAATGAAAAAAAGATAAATTATCTTACATGGGCAGAGTTTACGGATAAAGCAGGACGTAAAGAGTTATAGAGATTTGTTTAATATTGTTTGAAAATTTATATGGTATACCTTTATATAGTTAGGTACTGAAAGAGATAGTGTGTAAGTTGCCGACAACAAACTTTATTTATGCTATAAGGTGTGGTATTCTAAGAGAAAGGATTTATGAGTACAGAACTAATGGCGCCCGGAAAGAAGCAATGGGAAATTACAATTGGTTACATGAAAATACAGATTATCATAATATCCTTAGAAATGCCGAAAATAGGGATTTGCAGACTTATGTAAGTTTATGTGAAGTCCCAAAAAGACTAATAAATCTTTCAAAACTGTAAGAATTGATTTTGCTATGGAAAGATTACAGAAAGAATAGTGTGTGATAATATGTATGACGAGGAACGAAAAATCTTTGTCATACATTTTTTATGCGCAGTTCCATGCAGAAGAAACATACCGCAGGAGCACGAGGCGCGCCGGGTAGTGGGTAAGGTCGTTCCCCCTGCTCGATTGTTAAGAGCGTTGAGAATTCTGCAGGAGCAGGGAAAGCAAGGAGGAGAATATGAATATTTTAAAGACAACAAACTTGAGAAAAATATACGGAAAAGGAGAAAATGAAGTCCATGCCTTAGACGGCGTCAGCCTTTCGGTCGAAAAGGGTGAGTTTATCGCAGTAGTAGGTACATCAGGAAGCGGAAAATCGACACTTTTACATATGCTTGGCGGATTGGACAGACCAACATCAGGAAACGTAGCAGTAGACGGGAAGGAAATCTTTTCCCTAAAAGATGAGGAGCTTACAATATTCCGCCGCAGGAAAATCGGCTTTATTTTTCAAAATTATAATCTGGTTCCGGTGTTGAATGTATATGAAAACATTGTCCTTCCGGTGCAGCTCGATGGTAATGAGCCGGATAGAGATTATATTGACAGTATCATAGAGACGCTTGGATTGACAGCCAAGCTTCAGAATCTGCCCAACAACCTGTCGGGAGGACAGCAGCAGCGTGTGGCGATTGCGCGTGCATTAGCTGCAAAACCGGCAATCATTCTGGCAGATGAGCCGACCGGAAATCTTGACAGCCGAACGAGCCACGATGTCATGGGGCTTCTTAAAATTACCAGCCGTAAGTACGCCCAAACGATAGTGATGATTACGCACAATGAAGAAATTGCACAGCTTGCAGACCGTATTATCCGCATTGAAGATGGACATATCGTAAACAGCCGAAAAGAATAAAAATATTGGAATTTTGAACAGTCAAAAACACAAACCAGAAGTGAATTTTGAACTGTAAAAAACATGAACGCTAAGTCGATTTTGAATAGATAAAAAGAATATGGACTTAAGCCGGTCTTGAAAAGGACAAATTTGATAGGTATAAGTTTTGATAAAGGAGCTATGGATTATGAAGGTTGCAAACAGAAAATGTATACGAAGATTGAGCTTCCGGACAATGAGAAACGCAAAGCTCAAAAATTTTGTCGCAATTGCGGCGATTATGCTTACGACAATATTGTTTACATCACTCTTTACAGTTGCCATGTCAATCGTATATGGTTTTGAACAGTCAACATTCCGGCAGGTAGGGGGATATTCTCATGCCGGGTTCAAATATTTGACATATGAACAGGTGGAGGAGTTAAAAGAAGATCCTCTGATTAAGGAATATGGAGTCAGGTACATTGTCGGAATGCCGACAAAGGAGCCATTTCACAAAAGCCATGTTGAGGTAAGCTACTGTGATGCTAATGTAGCAAAATGGATGTTTTGTGAGCCGATAGAGGGCAGACTTCCTATGGAAGGAACAAATGAGGCTGCAACCGATTTGAAAGTGCTGGAATTGCTGGGAGTGACACCGGAAATCGGTACAGAATTTACGATTACAATTACTGCCGGAAAACAGGAGGTGAGCGAGACTTTTACGCTGTGCGGCTGGTGGGAATATGATGAAGCAGTCACAGCAAATCATATTCTGGTACCTGAAAGCCGGGCAAAAGAGATTACCAGCCGGTTTGATGCTGAAAATCTGGATAGCATTACAGGAACCTATCAACTTGATGTCATGTACAGCAATTCCCGACATATTGAACAAAATAATATCGCTGTATTGGAAAGACACGGGTATCAGAGCGAGGACAGAATGGCAGATAATTATATTGCGTATGGGGTGAACTGGGCATACATGTCGGCACAGCTTGATGAAAACCTTGACCCGATGACAATATTATCTGTCTGCAGTATGTTACTTTTGATTATCGCTACCGGATATCTGATTATATACAATGTATTTCAGATATCCGTATCAAATGATATCCGCTTTTACGGCATGCTCAAGACAATCGGGACAACAGGAAGACAGATTAAGCGGATATTGTATATTCAGGCATTCTGCTTATCGGCAGTAGGAATACCGCTTGGACTTGCTGCAGGCTATGGCGTTGGTTCCATTATAACATCAATCGTATTGAAGCAGCTTAACAGTGTGGGTGAGGACACACTTTCCACAAGTCCGCTTATCTTTGTGTTTTCCGCAGTATTTGCCCTGTTTACCGTTATTATTTCCTGCCGCAGACCGGGAAAGTGCGCTGCAAGGGTTTCACCGATAGAGGCGCTTCGCTATACTGAGGGTGAGGATATTAAGAGGACGGTCAAAAAGTCAGGAAAAGGAGCTTCCATATGGAGAATGGCATGGGCAAACCTCGGCAGAAGCCGCAGCAAAACAGCAGTGACAGTGATTTCGCTTTCCCTTGCTGTAGTGCTCTTAAACCTCACAGTAACCTTTACGAATGGTTTTGATATGGAGAAATATGTAAGTCTGAACATAGCGACAGATTATTTAGTGGCAAACGGTTCTCATCTTGAAACGAACGGAATCATGTGGAATAAGGACATCGCAGTGAGCGAAGATGTAATTGCGCAGATTAATATGCAGGAGGGAATTGCAGACAGCGGCAGAGCTTATGGTCTTTGCAGCTCCGCATGCGAATTTGTGTCAGAGGATTGGTACCGTAAGCAGTATGCCCGATGGACCCCGGAAGATCAGTTGGACATTTTGGCAGACAGAGCTGTAAAGGAAAACGGATTTATTATGGACAGAGTACAGCTCTATGGCATGGAAGATTTCTGCCTGGACCATCTGACCGTGCTTGAGGGAGACTTGGAAAAGCTTCATAATGGAGGAAAATATGTTGCGGCGGTATATATGTGTGATGACTATGGCAAACCGGAAGCAGACAGTCATTGGGCAAAGCTTGGAGACAAGGTAACGATTCGTTATATAGATAAATGGGAATATTATGGTCTTGAAACGGGAGAGATTTTTGAGGAAGCTCCGGAAGATGAGACGTATCAGGAGAGGCCTTTGGTATATCATGATGAGGTGTATGAGGTGGCAGCGCTTGTGGACGTTCCGAATGCATTGAGTTACCGGTATTGGGGGGCGGATCAGTTCGTGATGAATGCAGCTAATTTTTGTGAAGCAACGGGAACCTCCTCAGTTATGTACTATGCATATGATATGGATCAGTCCAATCCGGAATATTTTGAAAACATGGAAAGCTTTCTTGAGAATTATACGGAAAATATTAATGCAGAATATGGCTACGAAAGCCGTAAAACAACAGAAGCAGAATTTGAATCTCTCAGAAATATGTTTGGAATTGTAGGCGGAGCACTTAGTTTCATTGTTGCATTGGTAGGAATTCTGAATTTTATGAATGCAATTGTCACCGGAATCCTCACCAGAAAGCGTGAGCTGGCAGTCCTGCAGGCAGTGGGAATGACGGGCGGACAGCTTAAGCAGATGCTTATGCTGGAAGGCATGTACGAAGCACTTGGAGCAGTTGCAGCAGCGTTGATACTTACACTTTTAACAGTGCCTTTTGCCAAGAACATATTAAATGGCATGTTTTGGTTCTTTTCCTATAGATTTACGATAATTCCTATTTTTCTTATTGCCCCTGTCTTTGCGGCACTTGGAATGTTGATTCCGTATATTGCTTATCGGTCTATGGTTAAAAAGTCAGTAGTAGAGCGGCTTCGTGAAGCTGAATAAAAAGAAGGAAATTGTGGCGGCTTACTCCCGGTAAGTCACCACAATATCGTTTTCAAGTATTTGTGTTTTGCCATCGGGAATCAGTGTTTCATCTCCTCGGATAATCATGGCAATCAGCTCATTTGATGCAAGATTCAGCTCGGAGATGGCGTGATTGCACCACACATGGCTGCTGTCTATGCAGGTTTCTGTGAGCTGTTCATTATCTGCCGGCTCATACGCCGGAACACTTAGGATTACGTTATCTCCGGCTAAAATTCTTGTATCTCCTTTTGTAATGATAGTTTCATTCTTTCTTTTTATCATGATGGCAAGAGAACCTGTCGGAAAATTAACTTCTTTCACGAGTTTGTTTTCCCAATTATGCCCTTGCGGTATGAACATACGCATCAGGGTGATAGCAGAATCCTCCTGATAATCGTTGAAGGTTTTTCTGACATCGGCGTTTTCATCAATCATATCAAGCTTATCAGCTATCTTTGGAAGCAGTGTTCCCTGTATGGAAACAGAAAAGAGTGATACCATAAAAACGATATGGAACAAATTGTGCGGCATGACGATACCGCCTGCCACAGCCATAATTGCAAACACGGAGGAGGAGGCTCCTCTAAGCCCTGCCCATGACACCAAAAGGCACTGCCTGACGGAGCAGTGAAAAGGCTTCAGCAGCGCAAACACTGCAACGGGTCTTGCAATCAGTGTGAGGATTAAGGTAATGACAACTGCGGTGACAAGACCTTCGGGCATTTCATGAGGAAGCGTCAAAAGTCCCAACAGAAAGAAAATCAATATCTGTGCAAGCGAGGTGACACCATCAAAGAATGGGATTAGAGTCGCTTTATTTTTGATAGGGCTGTTACCTATGATAATTCCCATGATATATACGCTTAGATATGCATTTCCGCCGAAAATCTGAGATAAACCGTAACAGATTAGAACCATGGCAATCATGAAAATGGTATCAAGACCATCAGAGATAAGTGATGTTTTAGACATCAGCCGTATTGTCAGCAGAGCAAAAGCCACACCGACCAGCACGCCGACGACAAGCTGCAGGAAAATTTGCTGAATGATATGTTCTGTTCCGCCGGAGTTTATCATACCCATCGCTATAAAAGTAAGCATATATGCCATGGGATCGTTACTTCCGCTTTCCATCTCCAACAATGATGCAGTGTTGTCCTTCAGATTCAGCTTTTTCTGACGCAGTATGGCGAACACGCTGGCTGCGTCCGTAGAACCAAGTACAGCGCCGACTAAAAAGCTTTCAGCCCAGGAATAACCCAGAAGCAGTCTGACAAACAGAGCAGTGACAACAGCAGTAACGGCTACGCCGATTGTGGATAAAAGAATCGATTTTACAGCAACATTTTTTGCCGCCTTCCATTTCAGGTTGAAGCCGCCGTAAAACATAATGAAAAGCAGTGCAATGGAACAAATATTTTCCGCAAGTCTGTAGTCATCAAACGGAATCTTAAGAATACCGTCGCTTCCAAAGAGCATTCCGATAAACATAAACAAAATCAGTGCCGGCATTCCGAATTTTCCGGAAAATTTTTCAGCGAGTACGCAAAGCAATATCACGATTGCAACAAGTAGTAAGGTAACAGTCATAAATGCTCCTTCCTTTATATGAGTGTGCTTCCGGCTGATTCCCCGTCGGAAGTAAATAGTAATTTTATCATGCATCAAAGGGACATTTGGCATATGGAAATGTATTCTATAAATAATAGTACTGTTTATTGGAAAAATATGCAAGCCCTTGTTGCATTCAGCCTTTGCAGTATCTAAATACACAGAATCCGCAGCAGAGCGCGGACTCTGCGTTCAAGCAGCTTATGATATCAAGAACTTCGTTCCTGATTGCCGCTTACTGACCGTGATGGGCAGATTTCGTCTGTTCCCATTCGCGAATGTTCAATTAATCATAGATTGATGCATGATATTTTACCTTTCTGTAAAGCTTGTAGAAAATCATTACAAAGAGCGATATGATAATATAAAGCGTCGAAAGTGCACCTGCCGCACCTCCTATAAATATTAAGAGCCATAAAAATATATTCATAATTAATTACTTCCTTTCTCTGTCTGATTTGGTTCGGTCTGTTCCTTCTTCGTTTTAGAGGACGAACCACCCACTTCATAAATGCAGGTAAAAATTCCTGCACCGATGGCAATAACGACCATAATTCCAAATATGATATTTTCAAACATAATAGTCCTCCACTGATCAAACATCATGTTTCATGTTTTTCAGGCATGTATGAAACCTGCTTTCAAGCAGATATTTCTGATGAGGTGCCGGACAGGCACGCAAAAAAGACGCCTTCCAATGAGCGTTTCCAATCAAAATACAATTTGAAAATTATGACTTTTTACCGTCATTTTGATGGATATAGTTCAGAGTTCTTTGACGATACTGATTATCAGATGCATCAGTACACAGAAAAGAATTGCGCAGCGAAAGTAAAAACAAATAGGTTGCAGTGAAAAATAAGGCAGTGATCAAAAGCTGGCTGATTCTGATGCCTGATGCCGTGCGGACTGACGGTCTGGAGAGAAGAAAATTCTCAATAAGCTTCAGAGAATTTTTTTCGTAAAAGATATGTGTGTCAAGTGCGCTGCTTACAGACTGCAGAACGGCAGTGTCAGCTTTGTCAGAAGCATACGAAAAAGAGGAATTTGTATGCGGCTCTCCGCAAAAAATTCCTAATACAAGCATGGATACAGTTAAAAGAATACAGAAAAATCTGCTATGTACCGTATGTTTCATAAATGCCTCATTTCCATAGTAGAAAGAATGCTGATAATAGTATCCTTCTTCGTCCGTAAATATACCATATATGAAGGATATATTCAAGTAAAATCTTATTGTTGCTTGTTATCTAAGATGATTTATGATAAAATAATTAACGAAAATAAGCGAAAATTTCTATTCTGCCGGAATAGAGTATAGGAGGGGTTCCATGAGATTTGAATTTGATAAAACACACTGGCAGTCCATTGAAGAGGGCGAGAAGGACTGCTTTCTGCTTACAAACGGACTTGGCGGTTACAGCAGCCTGTCTGTCATCGGAGCTGCTGCAAGAGGGGATCAGGCGCTTTTCATGTCTGCGAAGAAGGCGCCCAATGTGAGATGGCATTATGTGACAAACGTACTGGAAAAGCTGATAATCGATGGTGAAGAGCATATTCTGACTTCACAGCGCATGAAGTCAGAAAAAGATTATCAGGGATTTCGTTATCTGGAAAAATTTGTTTATGATGATTTTGATGAAAATGCGCCTGCATGGACTTTTCAGGTTGACGATGTGACGCTTGTTAAAAAAATTGTGATGGTTCACAACAAGAATACAGTTGCTTTACAATATCAGATTCAGAATACGGGGTGTCACAAAGTAAAGCTTGAGATTACGCCGCTGCTCCGGTTTACCTCCAAAAAAGAAATTTTTGATGCGGCACAGGATATGAAGCAGTACAAGACAGATATCTGCACTGCCGATAAGAATCATCAGGGAGGCGGAAAATGCTTTTGTGTCAGGGGTAATGGCGGCGAGCTTTATATTACAACGAATGCAGTACTGCAGGAACAGGAACCTCAGTTGTTTGGCGAGCTGTATTTTTCACAGGATGAACGTGACGGACGCGAGAAATACGGAAATGTTTTTACAAACCATAGTATGGTTTATGACATGGGAGAGGACTGTCAGGAAAAAGGCAGCTTTGATGACGATAAGCCAGACAGCAGTCAGACGCAGAAAAAATATGACATTGATGTCATATTTAGTGCTGAGCCATATGCGTATTCTGATACATTGCTTGCGGAGCTTGTTCAGAATGAGAAACTGCGACGTGAACGGCTTCTTGATCAGGTAAAGCTTAGCTCTGAACTTGGCAGACAGCTTGTACTGAGTGCAGACGCTTATGTAGTGAGACGTGACTCAACAAACGGAATGAGCGTGATAGCCGGATATCCGTTCTTTGAGGACTGGGGGCGTGATACAATGATATCGCTTGCCGGTACGACGATGATTACAGGACGTTTGGAGGAATGCAAGAGTATTCTGCAAACCTTTGCAAAATATGTGAGAAACGGTCTTTTGCCAAATCTTTTCCCGGAGGGCGGAGAAAATCCGATGTATAATTCGGCAGATGCGCCGTTGCTGTTTATTAATTCCGTTTATGAGTATATTGAAATTGCCAAAGACACATCATTTCAAGAAGAAATCCTTCCGGTATTGGAGCAGATTATAGAAAACTATAAAAACGGGACAGACTTTCATATCAAGATGGACAGTGATGGTCTGATAATGGCAGGCGGCGGTTTAGAACAGTTAACGTGGATGGACGTACGCGTTGGTGATTTCCTTCCGACTCCGCGTCATGGAAAGCCCGTGGAAATCAATGCTTATTGGTATAGTGCGCTGATGGTTCTGTATCACCTTACACAGAAAGCAGAATATCAGGAGCTTGCTCAAAAGGTAAAAGCCTCTTTTAACGAAAAATTCTGGAATGAGAAGGAGCAATGCCTAAAGGACGTGCTCTCAGGCGGAAAAGATGAGAACCAGATTCGCTGCAATCAGATATGGGCGCTGACCATGCCGTTTACAATGCTGTCAGCAGAAAAGGAAGCGCTTGTCATCAAAAAGGTAAAGGATGAACTGTACACAACAGTAGGACTGCGCACATTGTCACGAAATGACCCTGAATTTCATAAAATATATATCGGTCCGATGGAGGAAAGGGACAGAGCCTACCATCAGGGAACAGTCTGGGCATTTCCGCTTGGCGCATACTACAGGGCATGTATCAGATATGCACAAGGGTGTACGGATATAGCAGAAAAAGAACGTATGCAGTCAGAAGTAAAGATAGGGCTTGAGGAATTGAAACTATGGCTGAGAGAAGGTTGCGTTGCACAGATTGCAGAAATCTATGATGGCGACCAGCCGACCGTCTCAAGAGGATGCTTTGCTCAGGCATGGAGTGTAGCGGAATTGCTCAGGGCAGTTTATGATTATGAGACATTCGTTTCATAAATCTATGGTAAAAGCAAGGATGGTTTTTGTAATCAGATACATGGCGACAAGCTTTATTATGTGTTAGTGTGCTGACCAACAGGAAACTGCAGGCAATCATTTCAGATATGGTAATTTAGACAGGATAAAATGCGAAGGGACTGTGAAAGTAAAATCACAGTCCCTTCATTATAATATTAGGAAAGTAGAAGTAAGCTTAAGAATGGCGCGGCGTTTTTTTCCTTGCCGCAGGTATTCTCCATATATTCATGCGGTAAAGCACATATAACATCAACGCCGAAATACCGTTGCTGACTACGACGCTGTACCATATGCTCTGGACACTCATATGCAGTATGACTTCGCAGACAAATAAAGTGAGAAAACGAAATACCCAGAGACGCGAGACGTCTACAAGCATGGTAACCTCTGTATGACCGGTTCCCTGGAACAATCCTACAGTTGAGTTGTAGATACCATTTGTCCAACACCAAAATGCCATAATGCTTAAAAATTCAGCAGCCATTGCAATGACAGCACTGTCATCTGAAAAGATGCTTACGATGGCAGTTGAAACAGGTGTGCTTGACAAGATGATTCCGCCAATAAATAAAAATACAATACTGATATTTCTTGATAACTGATATCCCTTTTTCGCCCTGTCATATTGACTGGCACCGATATTCTGCCCGACAATTGTAGCAACCGCGGAGCCGATACCATTTGAGGGAAGGGTAATCAGACTATTCACCTTATTGCCGATACCATATGCAGCAACCGCCTGAATGCCATATTTATTTACGCTTTTGCTCATAAGCAGGAAGCCCAGCTGCATGGTTGAGCCGCCGATGGCGGTAGGAAGACCGACACGAAGGATAGACATTAGTTTATCCTTTTCAAACCGCAAATGTCTCAAATCCAGATATACGGACTGCGTGGTTCGCGTTAAGGCATAAAACGCAATGACGGCTGACGGAAGCTTTGCAAATAAAGTGGCAAGCGCTGCGCCGCTGACGTTAAGCTGAAATACAATCATCAGCAAAGGGTCAAGGACCAGATTAATCAGGATTCCCAATAAATTAAGCAGCATGGGACGTACCGTGTCGCCTTGCGCCTGATGAATGGCATTGTAAATATTAATCGTGTACAGAAGCGGCATATCAAGAACCACAATCTGGAGATATGTTTTGCCATATTGGAACGTACTGCCCTCAGCTCCGAGCCATCTGACAATGGAAGGAGTGACCAGAAAGCAGGCGCCGGCACAGATAAAAGCAAAAATCATGGCACAGGCAAAAATCTGATTTGCCATACTTTTTGCACTCGCGTCATCTTTTGCGCCGATATATTGTGCTATTAATACAGAGCCGGCAACCGTGATTCCTGTACCGAAATTTAATATAATATTCTGTACCGGCGTCACAAGGTTGATGGCAGCAAGCTGTTCTGTCCCCAATTTACCAAGCCAGTAAGTATCCGTCAAATTGTACATTGTCTGTAAAAAGGAATTAATGACTACGGGAATTGCGATAGAAAGAATTGCCTGCAGCATATTTCCGTTTAAAATCAAATCCCGGTTGTATTCTTTCTTTAATAAATTCATAACAGTTTCTCCATTTGTTAAATTCCAAACAAACTGAATCATAATCAAACTCAAGCCGTGCAAAATCTGAGATGGGTGTACCGGTGAGCTTTGCCCAAAATTGTGCGCTCCTTGATTGCATATTTATCATACTTCATAAATACAGTAATATCTACAGATTTGAAGCTGAATACTTGCAAAAATACAGATTTTTTGTTATATATAAAAAGGGTGCAGCATGATAAATTCTATTAAAACAGTATTGGAGAAGGAACGATTATGGATGCTTCAGGAATTACAATATCGCGGGTAAGGCGTGAATCGCTTTTTGAAATGAAAAAGGAACATTATCATTCGTTCTATGAAATTTATTATTTACTGTCAGGAAACCGCAAATTTTTTGTTGATAATAAGGTATATCATGTAAAGAGCGGTGATTTGATGGTGATTGCAAGAGATGAGATTCATAGAACTACTTATTATTCAGAAGGAATTCATGAACGAATTGCCTTATGCGTCACAGAGGAGGCGGTACAGCGGCTCATAGATGAAATCGGCGAGAATACTTTTCAGGAATGCCTGAAGCAGCATCAGCTTACAATTCCGGTAAACAGAAGGACATATCTGGAAGATTTATTTGAAAAGCTGCTGCTTGAGAAGCATTTACAGGAAAATGGAAGTAATGACGAGTTTGCAGATGTGCTTTGCAGACGTTATTGTGAAGAAATTCTGCTTTTTATTATACGCTGTCAGAGATATGCCGATACGGAGCGTATCAATATGGAGCGGATTGAAAAAAACTTCAAGTATGACATTCGGGATACGGAGATTGAAAGTGCAGCAGTTTATATGAGCAGCCATTTCAAAGAAAACATCACGCTCAAAAAGATGGCGGATATCAGCTGTATGAGTGAATCCTACTTTTCCAAACGCTTTAAGCAGGTGACAGGGTTTGGGTTTAAGGAATATCTGAATGAGCTTCGGATACGATATGCCTGCAGTCTGCTGCTGACAACAGAAAAAAGCATTACACAGATTGCTGCGGAATGCGGTTTTATGGACAGCAATTATTTTGGTGATGCATTTCGGAAAAAGAAAAATGTATCGCCGCGTCAGTACCGTAAAATGAATATCGTTTAAAATAATTTCTGACAGAAAGCATTTTTGTAACAGTTCAGCCTTTTATGCATTGGTATCAGGACGAAAACGGAACAATTGCCGCCCTTCGTTCTGGTTAAAATAATTCATTGGGCTGAACTGTTACGCATTTTCAAACATTTCATAAGGAATATTGGAAAAAGTGTACAAAAATATATAAAAAATATGTATGTAAACGCTTACACATTTTTGTGGATATTTATTTTTATTTGTGTTATTTTAAAATATATACAACTGTTTAGAGTGATGGAATGGAGGATATCATGAAATACGATGTAATCTACAAAACTTCCACAAGCTTTGTGGTAGAAATCAAGGAAAATGGGTATTTTTCGTCAGAGACAGAGCATGAAATCTATGTAAATGGAGAGCTTGCTGAGAAAAGTGACAGAAATGTAGCTACGGTGTTTGGATTAGAGCCGGAAACGACCTATGAGGTACAGATAAAGTGCGGTACGGACGAGTCGGAAATCTTTTCGGTTACAACAGAGCAGGAGTACGTTACATTGAATGTCAGAGATTTTGGCGCCAAGGGTGACGGTGAGTCAGACGATACCATCTTCATACAGTGTGCCATCAATGCATGTCCAAAGGGCGGACGGGTTTATGTTCCGGCAGGCATCTACAAGATTTATCCGCTTTTCTTAAAGAGCGATTTGGTGCTTGAGCTTGGAAAGGATGCAACGCTTTCCGCCTTTACGGACAGAACGAAATTCCCGATACTGCCGGGAAAGATAGAATGTGTCGATAAGGAAAAAGAGTATCTGCTTGGCACATGGGAGGGAGACCCTCTTGATATGTTTGCGGGCATCATTACAGGCATCAATGTTGAGAATGTTGTAATCACGGGACAAGGTACAATTGATGGCTGTGCGAGCAGGGAAAACTGGTGGGAAAATCCTAAGGTAAAGCGTATCGCATGGCGTCCGAGAATGATTTTCCTCAACCATTGCAAAAATGTGGTTCTTCATGGAATTACTGTGAAGAACAGTCCTTCATGGAATATTCATCCTTATTTTTCAGAGGATTTAAAGTTTATTGGCATTTCCGTACTTGGTCCGAAGGATTCACCCAATACGGACGGTCTTGATCCGGAATCCTGCAAAAATGTTGACATTATCGGAGTGTATTTCTCTGTTGGAGATGACTGCATTGCCATCAAGTCGGGCAAAATCTATATGGGTGCGAAGTATAAGACTCCTTCTGAAAATCTTACAATCAGGCAGTGCTGCATGAGAGACGGGCATGGTTCCATTACGATTGGAAGTGAGATGGCAGGCGGCGTGAAGAACCTGAACGTAGAAAATTGTCTGTTTTTACATACGGACAGAGGGCTTCGCATCAAGACAAGGCGCGGACGCGGTAAAGATGCGATTGTTACCGGCATCAGGTTTGAGAACATTATTATGGACCATGTGATGACCCCGGTTGTCATGAATTCCTTTTATTTCTGCGATTCAGACGGACATTCCGACTATGTGCAGTCAAAGGAATTTCATCCGGTTGATGAGAGAACACCGTACCTTGGAGATTTCCTGTTTAAAAATCTTAAGGCGACGAACTGCCATGCAGCAGCTTCTTATCTGTATGGACTTCCTGAGCAGAAGATTCATCATGTGGTCTTTGAAAATGCAGAATTTTCTTTTGCCGAGAATCCCACAGCAGGAGTGCCTGCAATGATGGACGGTGTGGACAAACAGACAAATACCGGAATCTTTGCTAAGAATATCGAGACACTTGAGCTGAAAAACGTAACAGTGTCAGGTCAGATTGGAGAGGCTGTTATCAGCGACGGTATTGACAGTTTTGTCAAGGATAACGTTCTATAAATTTGTATGTTAGCAACAGTTCAGCCCGGAGGTTTGCACTCGCTGCAAAACTCGTAAGAAAACGCAGCGGATGAAAGACTCAAGGCACCATGAAGTGGTTTTGCATGCCTTGAGTCCTGTAACAGGGAGCCGAAGGCTGAACTGTTACGTATGTTACTGTTTCGTCTGCAGCGTCAGTGTTAAAGGAGTGGAGCGGAAGCAGTATTGATGCTATGTAAATACTTACATGACGCTGAAATATTTTTTTGCTTTAAGGTGTCAAATAAATTTTTGACGCCTTAAACAATTCCGGAAGAGTATAGTAAACAATCATAAAAAAGCAACGGCAAAAGGAGTAAATGCGATGGCGATAGAAATAGTAGAAAAATATGTGAATGAACTGATTGACCGGAGTACATTAGAGGAGCCTGTCTGGAATATTGAGAAAATCAGGGCAGGAAAGAAGGCAACATGGGATTATATTGATGGCTGCATGATCATGTCTCTGCTTGAGCTTTACAAGGTGACAGAGAATAAAAAGTATTTTGAATTTGCAGAAAAATATATCGACCACCGCATAGAGGAAGATGGCACGATTATTGGTTATAAGAAAGATGAACTGAATCTTGACAATATCAATGAGGGTAAGAATTTATTTACGCTTTATGATTTGACAGGCAAGGAAAAATATGCCAAAGCAACAGCAAATATTTATCAGCAGATTCTTGAGATGCCTCGTACAAAAGAGGGAAATTTCTGGCATAAGAAGATTTATCCGCATCAGGTCTGGCTTGACGGCTTATACATGGCACAGCCCTTTTACATAGAGTATGAGAACCGGTTCAATGACAAGAAAAATTATAAAGATATTTTTACCCAGTTTTTTAATGTGGAGAAGAATCAGAAGGACACAAAAACAGGTCTTTATTATCATGCATATGATTCAGAACGGCTTATGTTTTGGGCTGATAAGGAGACAGGACTTTCTCAGAATTTCTGGCTTAGAGCGCTCGGCTGGTTTTCCATGGCGCTGCTTGATACATTGAGTCTGGCTGATGCAGAGTACCCGGATTATGACCATCTGCTTAAGATGTACAGAGACTTGATTGATGCTATGCTGAAGTTCCAGTCGCCGGAGGGGATGTGGTATCAGGTGCCGAATTTCCCGGGCAGAGAGAAGAATTACCTTGAGACAAGCGGAAGCTCCATCATGGCGTATTGTCTTATGAAGGGGGCACGCCTGGGATATCTTCCGAAGGATTATAGGCAATATGGAGTAAAGGCTTTTCAGGGAATCTGTGATACATACCTTTCAACGGTAGAAGGCGAGATGAGTCTTGGCGGCATTTGTCTTGTGGCAGGCTTAGGACCCGATAACAATCCAAGACGTGACGGTACGTATGAGTATTATATGTCAGAGCCGGTTGTCAAAGATGATGCGAAGGGAACTGCGCCATTTCTGCTTGCTTATGCCGAGATGTGCAGACTGGAAAATGAAAAAGCATAAGCATAAGGAAAGGCAGCTAGTACAACGAATAATAAATAACTGCCACTTTGACTTGTCTGATTTTTCATCTGCGGCGTTGTCGTCAATCGACGTAGCCACCGCTACGCCTCATTCCTCCGCCTTGCATATGAAACAATCATTCTACATCAATGTATCAGAAACTTATTATTCGTTGTACTAGTGTGAAAAAACCATATATGACAGTTTTTTCATACGGTAAATTTGTGCTTGCGCCCAAATTCGCAGGTGCATCAAGAATGGAGATTATTATGGAAATGAAAGAGCTGTATGTAGCAGCAAACGGAGAGAAAGAGTTTACGGAGATTGGAGAAGCACTTGAGGCGGCAAGGCGCTTTGCAGACAAGGAGGTAGTGATACATATTGCCCCGGGAACCTATCATGAACGGCTGGTGATTCATCAGGATAATATTTCCTTTATCGGAGCAGATGAGATGCAGACAAAAATCACGTACTCCGATGCAGCGTATGACATCATGCCCGATGGAGAGAAACGCGGAACCTTTCAGACACCAAGTGTATTTATTGATGCAGATAATTTCTATGCGTGCCATCTTTCCTTCTGCAACGAGGCAGGACAGGGGGATTCCGTCGGACAGGCGCTTGCAGTTTACGCTGATGGTGACCGGCTGGTATTTGAAAACTGTCGGTTTGACGGATATCAGGATACTCTTTTTACAGCACCATTACCCAAAAAGGAGATGCAGCCCGGCGGCTTTAAAGGACCAAAGGAGTTTGCACCGCGGCGTGTGGGCAGGCATTTATATAAGAACTGCTATCTTGCAGGCAATATTGATTTTATATTCGGCGGCGCAACAGCCTACTTTGAAAATTGCGAGTTGTTTATGAAGAATAGGAACGATGAGGCAAAAAGCGATAAAGTAAATGGTTATGTAACAGCACCTTCCACCTTTGAGGGACAGAAATATGGATACGTCTTTAATGGCTGTCGTTTTACAAGCGATTGTTCTGAGGAAAGCGCATATCTTGGCAGACCATGGAGAAATTATGCGAAGGCGGTTGTTCTTAATTCTGAAATCGGGGCACATATCCGCAAGGAAGGCTGGCATGATTGGAACAAAAAGGACGCATGGGATACCATGTTTTTTGCAGAGTATGGCAATTATGGGGCGGGTGCAGGAAAGGAACGTGCTCCATTTGTAAAGATGCTGACTGAAGAAGAAGCAGCAGAGTACACACGCGAAAATGTATTGGGATTTTGAGTAACAGTTTGGTCATGCAGAAATGATTGTACAAAATGACCAAGGGAGACTGCTCGCTAAGGGCAGCTTGAACAATTATTTCTATAGGGTGGGCGCCCGACAACTTATAAGTGAGCATGGGCGAACTATTACAGATTTTGGAATACAATCAACAACATTACATGGAAAGGATTTAGAAAATGCCGCAGGATAGTTCAAGAACCATATCCATAAAAAAGTACTACAGCAGTCTTCCGAACATGCTCTCGAAGTATGAGCGGTTTGCGAGAAAAGATTTTTTTAAGGGAAATACTTTGTCAGAATACGAAAGGTGGCGTGCCCAGGCAAGGGCGACATTGTCGGAATTGATAGGTCTGGATAAGATGGACAGAGTGGCATTAAAACCACAGCTTGAGGAAACCATATCACTTCAAGGAGAAAATGAAGGCATTGTCCGGCAAAAGGTCCTGATTCAGTCAGAACAAGATGTATGGGTGCCGATGTATGTGCTGATTCCTCCTGTGCCTGATAAGCCGGACTCTCGCAAAAGAAAGGTTTTTATAGCACCGCCCGGACATCAGGGGGCCGGAAAATATTCGATTGCCGGTATGCGTGAGATACCGGCAGTGGCAGACGCAATCAAAAAATATAATTATGACTACGGACTGCAGCTTGCAAGAAGGGGATTCGTGGTTATCTGTCCTGACTGCCGCGGTTTTGGAGAACGTCGTGATGAGAAAAAACAGGGAGATGCGGAGACAGACTTTCTCACCTCCTCCTGCTTTCATCTGGCTCATATGGCGGAGCCTATGGGAGAGACTGTGATAGGCATGTGTGCATGGGATTTGATGAAAATTATGGATTACATTGAGACACAGCCTGATTGGGACAGTGCCAATGTATCGTGTCTTGGTTTCTCAGGCGGCGGTATGCAGACCCTTTATTTCTCAGCGCTTGACGAACGTGTAAAAAATGTATTTATCAGCGGCTATTTATATGGTTTTCGGGATTCTTTGATGATTTTGAACGGAAACTGCAGCTGTAATTATGTTCCTCATTTATGGGAGCATTTTGACATGGGAGATATCGCGAGTCTGATTGCGCCCAGGAATCTCATGATACAATCTGGCAGAGAAGACCACCTGAATGGTCCCAGAGGACTTGAAAATGTCTATGAGCAGGTTGAAATTATCAAAAATGTGTATCGTCTATATGACAGAGAGGATTTCGTAATCCACGATATTCGGGAGGGCGGCCACTGCTGGCATGAGGATATTTTAGAGACTGCTATACAAAAATTCGGCATATAATTTAAGCCAGTCAATTGAGGTGCAGGCTTATATGGAAAACGATACAAAGGACTCTGGCATTTAGGGTAAAAGCCGTAGAAAATAGAAGGTAGTTGTTCAGTACAGCACTACGCACTTGCTGCGGAGTGCGTGAGAATGCGTAAATCGCGTTAAGCATCAAGTCACCGCGAAGTGGTTTTGCATGACTTGATGACGTAACTATGAAGGTACTGAATAGTTACAATAGAAGATAGTTTAAGGAGGATATACAAATGCAGTTTGGTATCAGATTACATGATGCAGCGCAGGCGCCCATAGAGGAGCGCTTGAAAATGATAAAGGAACAGGGCTTTGCATGCGCGCATGTTGCACTTTCAAAGGTAATCAGTGAGAATTCGGTAGCGGAGAGTGCGCTTACTCCCGGATATGCCATGTATTTAAAAAGGCTGTTCGCAAAAAATGATTTGGATATTGCAGTGCTTGGCTGTTATCTGAATCTTGCAAATCCCGACCCTGAGCAATTAAAGGCGATACAGAATAAATATCTGGCGAATATCCGCTTTGCAGCACATCTCGGTGCTGGTGTCGTCGGCACAGAGACAGGCGCTCCTAACACTGCATATAAGTTTGAGGAGGCCTGCTGGGGTGAGGAGGCACTGCAGATTTTTATCAAAAATCTTCGCCCCGTTGTAAAGTATGCAGAGCAGATGGGCGTGTTGGTAGCCATAGAACCTGTGGTCAGACATATTGTATGCAATCCGGTACGCGCAAGGCGTGTTCTTGACGAGATTGATTCCCCAAATCTGAGAATTATTTTAGACCCTGTTAACCTGTTGGAAATCTATAATTATGAAAAGCAGGACGAAATCATAGACGAGGCAATGGAACTTCTGGGCAAAGACGTTGCAGTACTGCATGTAAAGGATTTTGTAATCAAAGATGACAAGCTGGTGTCGGTGCCAGTAGGACAAGGACAGTGCCATTGGGACAGAATTATTCCTTATATGAAAAAGGAAAAGCCGTTCATGCATGCAACACTTGAAAATACCAAGCCGGAAAACGCAGTGGAGGCGTTGAATTATATCAAGACGCTTTATCAAAAGTGCTGATAAAGCTCAAAAGAGCTAGTATAGGGCTGAACTGTTACCAAAATATCAGGAATTTCACATATCTGTATTGAAATATTGTTAAAAATATGTCAAAATGAGAATGTACTTTATGAAATTAAGGTGGTTCATGGGATAAGGAGTGCGAAGTATTTTAGTAACAGCCCGGCCAGGAGGCTTTCACTTGCTGCAAACCTTGTAAGAAAGTTTCACGGCTGACAGGATTCAAGCTGCCGCCAAGCGGTTTTGTATGGACTGGGTTCTGTAACAGGGAGTTGTAAGGTCAGGCTGCTGCGTATTTTACAGTGCAATATCTCATGATACATAGGCACAAACACGCAGGAGGCATATAATTATGAGAGGAATAGATACGCAGGTCCGCAAAACAAGACGTGCAATTTTCAGGGAAGTAGCAAACATGGCATATAATTCCACGAATCTTGTGGACGACATGGAGGCGCTTCCCTATAAACTGGCTGATGCAGAAAATTCACCCTATTGGGATAATATTTATCGCGAGCGTGAGATTATCCGCGAGCGTACACGGCTTGCGATGGGAATGTCGCTTCGTCCCGAGGACGAACCGGTACAGGTCAGTCAAGGTGTGGAGGAAAGCAATATTGATGAAAAATATTATGAACCACCTCTAATGCAGGTTATTGCATCTGCCTGCAACGCATGCCCTGAGAATCGATATGAGGTTACGAATAAGTGTATGGGCTGTCTTGCGCATCCCTGCAATGAAGTGTGCCCAAGGGGAGCGATTACCATGCAGAACGGCAGGTCTGTCATTGATCAGGAAAAATGCATCAAATGCGGTAAATGCAAGACAGTATGTCCGTATGATGCGATATCGCATCAGCAACGCCCTTGTCTTGCGCACTGCGGCGTCAATGCGATTCACTCAGACAATCATGGCAGAGCAGTGATTGACAATGAAAAGTGTGTTTCCTGCGGTCAGTGCATGGTAAGCTGCCCCTTTGGTGCAATTGCCGATAAGTCGCAGATATTCCAGTTGATTCGTGCCATGCAGTCCGGAAGGAAGATCATTGCACAAGTGGCGCCTGCATTTGTAGGTCAATTTGGTCCTAAAGTAACGCCGGATATGATTAAAACAGCCCTTAAGGAATTAGGCTTTTATGATGTATATGAGACGGCAATCGGCGCTGATATGGGAGCTATGACAGAGGCGGAGCATTATGTGAAGGAGGTTGCTACAGGAGAAGTCCCATTTCTTCTCACCTCATGCTGTCCTTCGTGGTCCATGCTTGCCAAGAAATTTTTCCCTGAAACCATTGATAAAATCAGCAATGCCCTGACGCCTATGGTGGCAACAGCGAGAGTGATTAAAAAGGAACATCCGGATGCCAGCGTCGTGTTTATCGGACCATGTGCAAGCAAAAAGCTGGAAGCAAGCCGCAGAACCGTGCGCTCGGACGTGGACTTTGTCATTACATTTGAAGAGCTTACAGGAATGTTTGAGGCGAAAGGAATCCTGTTGGATGAGATTAAGGCGATGGATACCATGAATGACGCTACGGCGGCAGGACGCGGTTATGGTGTTGCAGGCGGTGTTGCCAGCGCGATAGAGGACTGCATCAAGGAATACTATCCTGATACAGAGATTCATATCGAGCATGCAGAAAGCCTTTCTGAATGTAAGAAAATACTGATGCTTGCCAAGGCAGGAAAGAAAAACGGATGTCTGATTGAAGGCATGGCATGTCCGGGAGGATGCGTTGCCGGAGCAGGAACGAATATTGCAATACCTACAGCGACGAAGGATTTGCTAGGCTTTAAAAATTCTTCTGAAAAGAAGCTTCCTGACCAGAATGTGCGTCAGCCGGAGGTTTAAGCTTATTTGCCTTTATCCCTTGACTTTCCTGCAAACGGTTGGTAAAATTTATTGTCAGTGAAGTCAATTTGTGTTATGATTTACGCCTCAACCAATAAAAAATTTGCATAAAGCGTGAAGAATAACCACTTTATAAATACAGGAATAAACAGTGCCCCGATGCACCGTTATTCCATGAAACCGGAGGAATACAAGATGGCTAAGAAAGTAAGATGCAGATTTGCACCAAGCCCTACAGGAAGAATGCACGTAGGAAATCTGCGTTCGGCATTATATGAATTTTTGATTGCAAAACATGCTGGCGGAGACTTTATATTTCGGATAGAAGATACAGACCGGGAACGTTATGTAGATGGCGCTACAGAAATTATCTACAACACGCTTGCAAAGACAGGATTAACCTATGATGAAGGTCCTGATAAGGATAAAGGGTATGGTCCTTATGTGCAGAGCGAGCGTGTGCAGGCCGGCATTTATATGAAGTATGCAAAAGAGCTGATTGACAAGGGAGAGGCCTACTATTGCTTTTGCGATAAGGAAAGACTTGCCACACTCAAGTCAGAGGTTGTAGAGGGAAAGGAAATTACGGTTTATGATAAGCACTGCCTCAGCCTGTCTAAGGAAGAAGTAGAGCAGAAGCTTGCAAGCGGAATTCCTTATGTAATCAGACAGAATAATCCTACAGAAGGAACCACAAGCTTTCATGATGAGCTTTATGGTGATATCTCTGTAGATAATTCAGAGCTTGATGATATGATTTTAATTAAGTCAGACGGATATCCTACTTACAATTTTGCAAATGTGGTAGATGACCACTTGATGGAAATTACGCATGTTGTACGGGGAAATGAGTATCTGTCCTCAACACCGAAATACAACAGACTTTATGAGGCGTTCGGCTGGGAGATACCGGTTTATGTACATCTTCCTTTAATTACAGATGAAGAACATAAAAAGCTGAGCAAGAGAAGCGGACATTCTTCTTTTGAGGATATCGTTGAACAGGGAATCCTTCCGGAGGCAATCGTAAACTTCATAGCGCTTCTTGGTTGGAGCCCTGAGGATAACAGAGAAATTTTTACGCTTGATGAGCTGATTCGGGATTTCGATTATACCAGAATCAACAAGTCACCGTCTGTATTTGATATGAATAAATTAAAGTGGATGAATGGTGAGTATATCAAGGCTATGGACTTTGACCGCTTCTACGATATGGCGCTTCCATACATGAAGGAGGTTATCACAAAGGAGCTTGATTTCAGGAAAATTGCAGCGATGGTAAAGACCAGAATCGAGGTATTTCCGGATATCAAGGATTTAATCGGCTTCTTTGAAACCCTGCCTGAGTACGACATTGCGATGTATACACATAAGAAGATGAAGACGACGGCAGAAAGTTCATTGGAGGTATTAAAGGATGTTCTTCCCATGCTTGAAGCTCAGGAGGATTATACCAATGATGCGCTCTATCAGCTTTTGCTGTCCTATGTAGCCGAAAAAGAGGTAAAGAACGGCTATGTTATGTGGCCGATCCGGACAGCAGTGTCGGGGCTGCAGATGACACCTGCCGGAGCAACAGAAATTATGGAAGTTCTGGGAAAAGAGGAGACGCTAGTACGAATCAGAAAGGGCATCGAACTTCTTGAAAACGCTGAATAATTTAACGGTAAATGAGGCGCAATATCAGGCAATTACACACGGGGCAGGGGCGATGCTGGTACTGGCAGGTCCCGGCTCCGGAAAAACATTTACTGTGACACAGAGAATCAAATATCTGATTGAACGTCACAAGGTTAAGCCGGAGGATATTCTGGTCATCACCTTTACCAAGGCGGCTGCAAATGAGATGCAGGAACGCTTTGTGAAACTGGTTGACGGAAAAAATTATCCGGTTCATTTCGGCACATTTCATGCCATCTTTTTCCAGATTTTAAGATATACATATCGCTTTACGGCTGAAAATATTATACGGGAACGGGATAAATACAAGCTGTTGTCGCAAATGATCAGTGAAATGCCGCCAGAAACAGGAACGCAGCTCCAGTCCGATAGCAATATGGACAGCGCAGAAACGCTGCAAAGGCTTTTATCAGAGATTAGCAAGGTAAAAAATAATGGCATCGAACCGCAGCAGTTCAGGAGCGAGACAGTAACGCAGGCAGAGTTCGAGTACCTATATCATGCTTATAAAAAGGAAATGAGCCATCATAGACTTGTGGATTTTGACGATATGGTGCTTTTGTGCAGGAACCTTCTTGTGGAAAGACCGGAGACTCTGGCGCTTTGGCAGGAGCGTTTCAAATACATTCTTGTAGACGAATTTCAGGATATCTGTCCATTGCAGTATGAGGTCGTCAGACTTCTCGCGAAGCCGCAGGACAACCTGTTTATTGTAGGAGATGATGACCAGTCGATTTACGGCTTTAGAGGTTCTAAACCTGAAATTATGCTGAATTTTACAAAGGATTACCCTAATGCAAAGCAGGTGCTTTTGAATGTAAATTACAGGAGCAAAAAGGATATCACAGATACGGCAGGAAAATTGATTGCCCATAATAAAATCCGCTTTCAGAAGACGGTTGAGACACAGAATGCGCAGACCGATGGCGTGAAGATTTATTCTTTTCCTTCAAAGCTGAAGCAGGCGGAGAACATTGCACTGCTGATTCAGCAGTATATGGAACAGCCCGGAGCAAAATACAGTGATATCGCGATTCTCTACCGCACGAATAATCACATGGTATACACGGCAGGACGGTTGATTCAGGAGGGGATTCCTTTTCTGATGAAGGAGAAGCCTAAGAACAGATATGGCAGTACCATAGCAAAGGATATTATATCATACTTGAACTATGCCTTATATGGGAATAGTCCGGAAGATTTTGTGCGGATAATGAACAGACCTGTGCGCTACATCAAGAGAAACACAGTGCCATTAAAGCCTTTTGGAATAAATGAGCTTTTGGATAATAACAGGGGTGTGGATTATGCCATACAGAACATTTTAAAGCTATATGATGCGTTTCGTTTTATCAAAAGCCTGAATCCGTTTTCAGCAGTCAATTATATCCGAAAGGGCGTCGGATATGACGAGTATGTCAGAAAGCAGGCAAGAGAGAAGGGCAGGAGCTGCGCGAAGGAGATGGAAGAACTGGAGGAGCTTATGCAGCTTGCAAAGGGGTTTGAGACAATAGAAGAATGGCTGGAACATATACAGGGATATGACGCAGTTATGAATGAGGCGCTTTGTCAGGAAAACAGGCAGAAGCACTCGGATATGGATGCTGTAAATATCGTAACCATGCACGCATCAAAAGGGTTGGAATGGGATGTTGTGATACTGCCGGATGTGAACGAAGGCGTTGTGCCGCACAAAAAAGCTGTGACAGACGAAGAATTAGAAGAAGAACGCAGAATGTTCTATGTGGCGATGACACGTGCTAAGAAAAGCCTATTCATCTTTTATGTCCATGAAAAAGAGGCAGGAAACCTCCTGCCTTCCCGTTTTTTAGATGAAATTGTGTAATCATGAATGAACTTTTATGAATTTTCTTCATGAAGCTTAGGCTTAATCAGCTCCTTCAGCTCCAGACTTTTGTCCTTCAGCCGGGGCGTGACGCTTCTGCTTGAGACTACGCCGGAAAGGAGCTGCATTGCTGTCTGGTACTCGCCTTTCTTGTATGCGAAATATGCCAGAAGATAGTCAAGAGTGGTTTCGTTCATTCCGGCGATTGGAAAGCCTTCATTCATTCTGGCTTTTGTCAGACGTTCGTAGGCATTCATGCCTGCGTTGTCTGCCTCCTTTAAGTAGGTTTCTCTCTTTGCCTGCGCATTGGGATCATCATCAGGTATTTCATCTGCCAAATCCTGATACAGCCAGCATATTTTGAGACAGACATTGCCTATCTCGCTGTCCTTTCCGCCTTTTGTGACGGTGCACAGCAGCACCATTTTCATACGGCTGATTGCCATCTCGGTTGTATAAGTATCACACTCTGATTCTTCGTGGGACTTATAATTGCTCTGTATTTTTTCACGAATGAGCTTTCGCTGGATAGAGGTGGTATTATTAAAATTTTTGGCGAGTGCGGCAAAACCGCAGTTTGGGCAGCATATTGCATCATATTTTGTGACATTAATGTTGCTGTGTATGGGTCTTAAATCAGCCATTGTGTCAACAAATTTTGCAGAATTTGATTTGACTGTTTTAGAATGAAATTGCTTGTCGCATATAGGACAGGTATATGTTCTGTCAATTATAAGATTTTTTTCGTTTATATCCATCTCACACATGTCCTCCGGAGTTATTCGTCTTCGCCTTCGCTGATAATTTCATCAAATTCAACATTATCAAGATACTCATCAAAAGCATCTGCCACATTTTCGTATTCGTCATCATCATCAATGTAGGATAAGGACGGTTCGGCATTGGGGTCGTTCTCGTCCTCTGCATATCGGTAAAACCACACTTCACCGTCATCGTTATTTCCGTCTTCATCAAGAGGAAGCAGTGCGATATAATCCTGCTTGTCAACTGTCAGGATTGTGATAATGGCGCAGTTGACCATCTGACCGTCTTCAAGTTCCAGTTCAACGGTCATTTCCTCATCATCATAGCCGTTTGTATTCTTGTTTTCCATATATTAATACCATGCCTTTCAAATATAATGATTACTTCGTAACGATTCAGTACCCTCATGGATACGGGCACCAAGTCATGCAAAAACCACTTCGTGGTGAATTGATGCCTAACGCGATTTACATATTCTCACGCACTCCGCAGCAAGTGCGTAGTGCTGTACTGAACAATTACATTACTTCTATATATTACCTAACTTGCATGTACAAAGCAAGAAAATTCTGAAATTACTTTCTTTTTTCGCATATCAGACAACAACAAAACCTGAATGACTTGACACATAGGGCATAAAGCGAGTATCATAATATTGAAAACTACAAAAAATACTATTGAAAATTGTTTTATTTGCTGTGTGCAGACTGAGGGAATAACAATGAAACTGGAGACGGATGATAAAGTAATTGATTATATTAGAAGAAGAATTAGGAATTCCCGAAACGTCGTTGCAATACTTGGCATTGAGATGCTTGTGGAAGGCGGCGGTTATGATCTGGATTCAAACGATGAAAATTATCGTGTAGAGGAGGAATATGGATTCAGCCCGGAGGACATGCTCTCAAGCAGTTTTTTCAATGCAAAGGTGGAGAAGTTTTACCGCTTTTATAAGAAAGAAGTCCTCGGCATGGAGGTACATTCAACGCCAGCGTATGACGCACTGCTGCAGCTGCAGGCACAAGGAAAGCTTTCGGCAGTCGTAAGCCAGAATTTTCATGGGCTTCCGCAGGGGGTTTGCTTTCATAATGTCATTGAATTAAACGGAAATATGCATAATAACAAATGTCCGCGCTGCAATAAGGACTTTGACATACATTATATGAGAAGCACTGCCGGCATTCCGCTTTGTGACTGTTGTAAGGTAGCAGTCAGACCTGATATCCGGCTTTTGGGAGAACGCGTGGACACAACGATTATGACAGAAGCGGCAATCGCATGTGAAGCAGCAGATGTCTTGCTGGTGCTCGGTAAAAATATGTATGATGACAGACTGGAGTATGGTGTATCACCAGAGCATAAGCAGTTGAAAATACTTTTTTCGAAAGAAGAATTTGTACGCAACAGAACAGTCGATTTCGTCATTAAAGATGATATCAGTTCAATTCTGCCTCTTATGATCTGAAAATTTTTAACATAAATAACATGTGAGGTTATATGAAAAAATTCAAAATTAATAATGGACAGCCATATCCCTTGGGAGCTTCCGTGCAGGAAGGCGGGATTAATTTTTCCATGGTAAACAGCTCTAAGGAGGAATGTGGCATTATATTTTACCGAAAGGGCGTGGAACAGAAGGAACGCATTCTTTTTGACCAGAAACACAGGATAGGAAACATATGCTGTGTTTTTGTTGAGGGCATTGCTGCCTGTGATTATGAATATAATTTTTTTATCGGAGATAGAGTTTTCGTTGATCCATATGCCGGAAAAATCGTCGGAAATGAAAAGTGGCGCTGCGGTGAGTTTTCACGTCTTTTATTAAGAGGAGGCTTTGAACATGGCGCATTTGACTGGCAGGGGACTGCGCCGCTGCATATTCCGTATCACGAGAGCATTATGTACTGTCTGAATGTCAGAAGCTATACAAGGCATTTCTCTTCTAAAGTAAAAAAGAAGGGAACCTTTGAGGGTCTAATTGAAAAGCTTCCTTATCTGAAACAGCTTGGAATCAATGCAGTTGAGCTGATGCCTGCTTATGAATTTGAGGAATGCGAATGGGAGGAGGAAGATAAACTTGCCAGGGCGCATACGATAGAATATCAGGTTGAGCACATTGATGAGGAGCTTACGGAGACTTTGGAGCAGCCCAGGGCAAAGCGACTTAATTGCTGGGGCTTTAAGGAAGCATATTATTTTGCACCGAAAGCTTCTTATTCTGCAAGCGGAAATGCGTGTGATGAATTTAAGCGTATGGTCCGCGAATTTCATAAAAATGGCATAGAGGTTGTGATGCAGTTCTATTTCCCTGATCATATTAAGCAGGGATATATTCTGGAGATTATTAAGCACTGGGTTTTGGAATATCATATTGACGGTGTTCACTTAAAAGGCAAAATGCTGCCGGTAACGCTGGTTGCCACAGAACCTCTGCTGGCAAATACCAAGATTATGTGCGAGGACTTTTATCTGCATGAAATCTATAAGGATTCTGAGAATCCTGCAGACAGAACGCTTGCTTATTACAGAGATGAATTTATGTATGATATGCGCAGGTATCTTAAGGGCGATCAGGACATGCTGCGGAATTTTCAGTATCATATGAGAAATGTCCATCCAAAATGCGGCGTTATCAATTATATCACCAATTATTATGGATTTACCTTGAATGATTTGGTGTCCTATGACAAAAAGCATAATGAACCGAACGGTGAAAACAATGCCGACGGAACAGATTATAATTGCAGTTGGAATTGCGGACCAGAAGGTCCGTCACGCAAGATGGCTGTCAGGAAATTGAGACATAAACAGATGAAAAATGCACTTACGTTTCTGCTTCTGGCGCAGGGAACGCCGCTTCTGCTTGCAGGCGATGAATTTGGAAATAGTCAAAACGGTAATAATAACTGTTATTGCCAGGATAATGAAACCGGCTGGGTTGACTGGAGAGGACTTACCAAGAACAGCGACATTTTCGAATATGTGAAGGAACTGGTCGCTTTTCGGAAGAAACATACGATTCTTCATTTAGACACCAGTCTTTCCATGCTCGACAGGTACGGTTATGGATATCCTGATATTTCCTATCATGGCGAGGAGGCGTGGAAGGCGCAGCTTGAGGGGCATAACAGACACATCGGCATTATGTATTGCGGAAAGAGCGCAGAAGGAACAGAGGGCGATTATATCTATATTGCCAGCAATATGCATTGGAACATGCACCGCTTTGCACTTCCTTCTATAGCGAATTACGAATGGATTCCTGCGATTGGCACGGCGGAGAACCAGGTTGTGTATGATGAGGAAAAAAATGTCGGGTATATTGACATCAAGCCAAGAAGCATCACTGTATTGACAGGGAAAAAGCTGCCTCAAAAAGCAAAGCCGTCCAGACAGATAAATGATAAAAAAAGTAGTAAAAAGGGTAATTAACATTGCATATTTGGGAACACTTTAAGACAATTACGCATCATAAGTTCATGGTAATGAAGGGCTGTTTTTCTGTTGGTCTGTATAAGCAGGGACTTTTACATGACCTTTCAAAATATATGCCAAGCGAATTTCTTGTCGGGGCGAGATATTTTCAGGGAACACAAAGCCCGAACAATGCCGAGAGAAAGGAAAAAGGATATTCATCGGCATGGCTGCACCATAAGGGGAGAAACAAGCATCATTATGAGTATTGGATGGATTACAGCTCTCACGCAGGAGAAGGAATTATTCCTGCGAAAATGCCGGAGCGGTATGTAGTGGAGATGTTTATTGACAGGGTGGCTGCCTCCAAAAATTATAACAAGGAAAATTACACGGACGATATGCCGCTGAAATATTACCAGAGCGGAAACCCGGGCAGTTTTATGCATAAGGAGACAAAAGAGCTGCTTGAGAAATTGCTTTATATGCTGGCTGATGAGGGAGAGGCAAAGACAATGCAGTATATCCGCAAAGAAATTATCCCTCATATCAGGAGACAAAATAAAAGGAAAGACGAGTAACCAAAATAACAGCTTCTCATATATTAAGTATTAGAATATGTTCTTAAATGTATGAGGAGTTGTTTTTTATGAATTGCTGGATTTGGATTATTTTACTGTGGTGCTGCTGCGGACAGGGCGGATGCCGTAATCATTGTGTCTGCGATAACGACTGCGACAATGATTCACGCTGTGACTCCAGATTCACGCCAAACGTTTCTTCCTGTGCACCGAATAACGGCTGCGGCTGTAATAACGATATGATACAGCCTCGCGGTTTTGCAGGATTTGGAGACAACGCTACCTGCGGCTGTGAGGAAAAGGACAACTGATAATGTATGAAATTTCAAGGCGGAATAAGCATGTGCAAGGCTTATTTCGCCTTGACTTCCAGTATACATAATGATAGACTTTTTATATTGATTTATGGTGGTATCGTACATTGGCGCTGCCATTTATGGAAAAATGCAACAGGAGTGTGAACAATGGACATCCGGAACAGTGACATCAGGCAAAGAGTAAACATGAGGGAAATTTATCGATATCTGGGATATGGGACAAGCACCCCTGATGAAACGGTAAGAGCGATGACAGAGGAAGTATTAGACAGCCTGACAGGTGTGGTAAAGCCGCGGAATATTTATAATATCTATCACTGCAGTACATCAGAAACGGAAGTAATGCTTAAGGACAGCCAAAATCCTGAGCGAGTCCTTTCTTTCAAAAGCAGGAATCTTTCTTATAATTTGAAGCAGTGCAATGAGGTGATTTTGTTTGCAGCAACGCTGGGATTAGAAGCGGATAAGCTGATGCAGAAATATGAGATATTGAACATGACAAAGGCAACGATTACACAGGCATGCGGTGCAGCATCCATAGAAGCATACTGCAATATCCTTCAGGAAAGGATTTGTGATGAAGCTTCCTCCGATGGAGAGAAACGGTATTTAAGACCGCGCTTTAGTCCGGGTTACGGAGATTTGCCATTACAATACCAGAGGACAATTTTTAATGAATTGCAATGTACAAAGCGCATAGGACTTACGCTGACAGACAGCCTGCTGATGTATCCTACAAAAAGTGTTACGGCTTTTATCGGTCTAACATCTAATCCACAGAGCTGTCATATCGACAAATGTAAAAATTGTAATAATATAGGATGTGAATTTAGAAATGAATCATAAGAATATAAGAGAATTATTGGGAAAACAAATCCTTTTCTTTGATGGTGGAATGGGAACACTGTTACAGAACAGAGGACTTCAGACAGGAGAAATACCGGAGACATGGAATATCCTGCATCCGGAGGTTATCCGGCAGATTCATAAGGAATATTTGCTTGCAGGCAGCAATATGGTTTCTGCCAATACCTTTGGGGTGAATGCATTTAAGTGCAAAAACCTTCCGTATACTGTAGAGGAGCTTATATCGGCAGGAATCAGACTTACCAAAGAAGCAATTGCAGAAGTGCGGACAGAGTATGACCATCCCATGTATTCAACCTTGGATATCGGGTCTATTGGAAAACTGTTAAAGCCTTTGGGTGAAATCTCTTTTGATGAAGCGTACAATACCTTCAAAGAAATTGTTATTGCAGGAGATAAGGCAGGCGCGGATTTAATTCTGATAGAGACGGTGAGTGACTCTTATGAGATTAAAGCGGCCGTCTTAGCAGCAAAAGAAAACAGCAATCTGCCTGTAATCGTCACAATGATTTTTGATGAGAATGGAAAGCTTCTGACAGGCGGTGATGTTGCCAGCGTCACAGCCATGCTTGAAGGACTGGGCGTTGATGCAATAGGCTTTAACTGTGGACTTGGTCCGGAGCAAATGAAAAATCTGCTGCCGCAGCTGACAAAATGCTGTTCCGTTCCGATCGTCATCAATCCCAATGCAGGGCTTCCGGTTGTGGTAGACGGACAAACCGTATTTAATGTAGACCCGGATGAATTTGCAGAAAGCGTTAAGACCCTGGTGGAAATGGGTGCAAGTGTCGTCGGCGGCTGCTGTGGTACGACCCCGGCGCATATCCAAAAAGTAACTGCACTCTGCGGAAAGATGGATATCGTGCCTGTGACCGACAAAAATCTGACAGTAGTGTCATCTTATAATCATGCCGTATATTTTACAAGAAAGCCGCTTATCATCGGTGAACGTATTAATCCTACCGGAAAATCGAAATTCAAGCAGGCGCTTCGTGAGCATGATATGGAGTATATTTATAAAGAGGGACTTACGCAGGAGGAGAATGGTGCACATATCCTTGATGTGAATGTAGGCTTGCCCGAAATAGATGAACCGCAGCTTATGGAGGAGGCAGTTACCGGAATACAGGCAATTATAGATTTGCCGCTCCAGATTGACACATCGGATACAGAGGCTATGGAACGCGGACTGCGGTATTATAACGGCAAACCTATGTTGAATTCCGTAAATGGCAAGGCGGAGTCCATGGAAAGCGTATTTCCTATCGCAAAGAAATATGGTGCAGTGTTAGTCTGCCTTTGCCTTGATGAGGGCGGTATTCCTGAGACAGTCGAGGGACGCTTAAAAGTAGCGGAAAAAATCGTAAACACTGCTGCCAGGTATGGCATACCGAAGAAAAATCTTGTGATGGACGCTTTAGTGCTTACGATCAGTACTGGGCAGGATAATGCCAATATTACTCTGGAAACGCTTCGCAGAATACGATATGAAATGGGACTCCATACGGTACTTGGCGTATCGAATATTTCCTTCGGTCTGCCGGAAAGAAGCCGTATTAATACAGCTTTTTTCACAATGGCTATGAATAACGGACTAAGTGCGGGTATTGTCAATCCATCCAGTGAACCAATGATGGCGGCATATTACAGCTTTAATGCATTGATTGGCGAGGACGAACAATGCATGGAATATATTATGAAATGTTCGCAGGCACAGGACAAGCCCAAAGAAGCTGCTGCACCAAAAAAGAGTGATTTGACGCTTGATGAGGCAATTATAAAAGGACTTTCCGAGAGTGCATATGCTGCGACAATCAAACTGTTGGAGCAGAATACGGATTCGTTGACTATCATTAATGAGAAGCTGATTCCGGCGCTTGATGTGGTGGGGAAGGGCTTTGAGGAAAAGAAAATGTTCCTTCCGCAGCTTTTGATGAGCGCCGATGCTGCAAAGGCATCTTTTGAAGCAATTAAGGCAACGCTGTCAAAGCAGGGAAAGAACAGTGAAAGCAAAGGGAAAATCGTGATCGCAACCGTAAAGGGCGATATCCATGATATCGGAAAAAATATTGTGAAAACCTTGCTTGAAAATTATGGCTTTGATATGATTGACCTTGGGAAGGACGTTGACCCGGAACTAATATTAAAGACAGTACAGGAGCAGAATATAAAGCTTGTCGGACTGAGCGCACTGATGACAACGACCGTGGTAAATATGGAGGAAACCATTAAGCTTTTGCGCGAAAACGGTGTTAACTGCAAAGTGATGGTAGGCGGAGCTGTTCTCACACAGGAATACGCAGATATGATCGGAGCAGATTTTTATTCCAAAGATGCGATGGGGTCTGTCCGCTACGCAAATGATCTGCATGACAAGGGCGAGTTATAACACATGCAACAGCAGTGGAAGGCAGAACACACAGTCAAGGACGTGAAATGCAAAGTTTATCCTTGACTGCATGTTCTGTTTTCTATTATATTCGATTTCTTTCCGCTCCGCTCGTCAATAAATAGGAAGCTGCTCTATACGTTATCTGAATTGATTCTATAACCATAAATGATATAGGCTTCTTCATGCTGCAAATACTCATAATGCAAATTAGCAGCACCCATTTTCTCCAAGAACAAAGAGGTGTAGTCGTAGCATGTATACTTAGGCTCAATCAAGCAGCCGTGATACTCATACTCACAGGCAACTGGCTGAATTTTTAACCATTCAATATATTTATACATATTTTCATGTAAATCTTCATCCTGGCTGACAGACCAGTAATAAACCGGAATGTCAGTATCAAATATGTACTTATACATGATAGAAATATCTTTGCCTGTTTTTTCTTCGATTGTACGGATTATATTGAAAATTTTATTCCATTTCGTATTATTCATATAACCAGTCAAGCCTTTTTCCTGAACAAATTTTAAATATAACTCATGAGGCGTAAGCTTATTATCATACCGCCCATTGTCAATATCATTGATTAGTCTTTGAAGATAAACCGGCGAATCTTTTTTTAATTTTCCAAGATGGAAAGTATGGGAAATCTTTTCATTATTACGTGCAGCATAATAATAGCCTCTCCATAAGGTTTGATAAATAATAAAATGTACACCACTTTTCCACTTGATATCCAAAGCGACGACACCAGTATGTTCTTCATTTGTGGCAGGAATAAATTTCTGAACTTCTCCATTTAAAAAATTTAATTTATTTATGAGGAACTCTCTGGTATGTAAAGCATACTCATTAACTATATTTTCCGTATGTATCCGCCCCCTCTTACTTTTTGTTTTCTCTATTCTGCGGCAATCCCACACTACTGTTTGCCTGTCTGCAGCTATTTTACCATTCATTCTTTAACAGCACAATGCATTTTCTCTATCTCGATATGTTCTGCAGCAGGAAGGTCTTTCGCACACTGGAACGGAGTGAATAGGAACAGAGAGTCACGGCAAAGCAAAAATCCGATACTGCATTATTGACATAAACTGGTATTTACAGTATACTTTAGCTGTATTAATTGTATTAATACAGTAGAGAAAGGAGAGATGGCTATGATTTTGATAGATCACAAGGACAGACGCCCGATTTATGAACAGGTCATTGAACGCTTTCAGCAAATGATATTGTGCGGAGCATTACAGCCTGATACAGCGATGCCTTCTGTCAGAAGTCTTGCGATGGAGCTGTCATTGAATCCCAATACCATTCAGCGTGCCTATCAGGAGCTGGAACGCACAGGATACATATATACCATAAAGGGAAAAGGAAGCTTTGTAAGTGATGCGGCAGCGGCGGCAGAGTACAAGCGTCAGGAGCTTCAGGAGGAAATGCAGATATATATTGATAAAGCGCTGCTTGCCGGAATTGCGGCAGGGGAGCTTCGGGAAATGCTTGAAATGTGTATCGAACACAGTAGTGTGATAACCGGAAAAAGAAATGATAAGGGAGGACAAATATGATAACGGCAGCACATGTAAAAAAATATTTCGGCAAAGTTGCAGCAGTTAACGATGTCACCGTGACAATAAAAAAGGGAGAAGTTTTTGGCCTAATCGGAACAAATGGCGCAGGGAAAAGTACATTTCTGCGTATGGCAAGCGGTGTACTCAGACCTGACAGCGGAGAGATTCTTGTTGATGAACAGCCAGTCTATGAGAACCCAAAGGCTAAGGCTGACATTTTCTATATATCAGATGACCAGTACTTTCTTCCGAATGCTACGCCGGTAAATATGGCGAATTTTTATAGAGATTACTATCCGGCATTTGACATGAAGCGTTTTATGGAAATGCTGTTGAAATTTCAACTAAAACCAGACAGGAAAGTAAACACCTTTTCCAAAGGAATGAAAAAGCAGTTGTCCGTACTGCTTGGAATCTGTGCAAATACCAAATATATGTTCTGCGATGAAACCTTCGACGGCTTGGACCCTGTTATGCGCCAGGCTGTGAAAAGCATTTTTGCAGGAGAGCTTGCAGAAAGGGATTTTACACCGGTAATTGCCTCTCACAACTTAAGGGAGCTTGAGGATATTTGTGACTGCGTTGGAATCCTTCATCAAGGCGGCGTACTGATGCAGAAGGATTTGGAGGAGATGAAGCTTAATATTCACAATATTCAGTGTGTATTGAAAAGCGCTGATGATGAAAAGGCTGTGTTTGACATGCTTGACATTGTAAAAGCTGACAGACGCGGAACGCTGAATATTATTACAGTGCGCGGAAAAGAAGATGAGATTATGAATAAGATCAGTGCTTTTTCACCGGTATTCGCAGAAATCCTGCCGCTTACCCTTGAAGAGATTTTTATCAGTGAAACGGAGGTTGTTGGCTATGACATCAAAAAACTTATTTTTTAAGCTGATTAAGCAGGACTTCAAGAAGAGAATATGGTGTCCGATACTGATATTTATCGGATATTTTCTGCTTTTGGAAGTGAATATGCTCATGAGCATAGAGAATATTCAAAAATATCCAAAATCATACAGGTATGATGTCAGTACATATGTTAGGGATTATTTCTTTGGCTTTGGCAACGGTATATCAGGCAGTATTGTTATATGTCTGACTGCATTTTTATGTGCCATAAGCGGTTTTGCTTATCTGCATTCCAAAGTGCAATTAGATACGTATCATAGTCTTCCTGTCAGCAGAACACAATTATTCTGGTCCAAATATGTATCCGGAATATTATGGTTTTTGATTCCTTTTGGAATCCACGTGTTAACCTGTGCAGGGATTGCAGCAAGTAAGAATGCGTTTACCCGGGAGACAACAGCTTCTGTGCTGTCTTATATTGGCATTCAACTCGTAATCTTTATACTGTCATACAGCGTATCGATAATTGCAGTGGAAATTACAGGAAATATTATCATCAGTATGCTGGGGACATTGATATTGTTTAGCTATAGTGCAATTATCGCAATCCTTACAGAAGCAATGTTTGGAAGGTTTTTCCATACCTATGAGGAGTATGCTGTACGCTTCGGGGGATTGATGAGTGAGAAAATATGGTGCTTTTCACCATTTTCAATGATTTATAAGCTGTTTACCAATCCAAAGGGAATTACTCCTGAAACAGCTAATGAAGTGTTTCAGTATGACGATTCATACTTATGGGTTTTAATTGCAGCAGCTATTCTGTACAGCCTTGCAGCGTATATTACTTACTTAAAAAGAGAGTCCGAAGCGGCAGGAAGGACGATTGCCTTTGGCGTAATAGAGCCTGTTATCAAAACGATGACTGTGATACCTGCAGCCTTTTTCTGCGGCATATTTTTTAGCGAGCTTTCTCCCAATTCAAATTCTGAGAGCTGGTTTCTGTTCGGACTGGTATTCGGATATGTGATTCTCTGTATCTTTATGGAGATTATTTTCCGCATGGATCTCAAGGGTGCATTTGCACATAAAAAACAATTTCTGTTCAATGCGGTCTGCACTGCATTGATATTTGTTGTATTCAGAAATGATGTACTCGGCTACAATACTTATGTGCCGTCTGATTCTCAGTTACAAAGCTGTGCAGTGTATATAGACGGGTTAATGAATACACCGCAGAGGATTCCGCTTTTAAGCGGCGGAGAACTGTATATCAGCAATGATGCATACTGCATGAGAAATATGGAAATTCAAGGAAATCCCAGTGTTATGGAGCTGGCACGAAAAGCAGCAGAGGATGGACTAGAATATACAGAATTTGATTATTATGATGGCATAGAAAAGACAGCCGAATACATCGAAACCAGAGAAAGGGAAAGCTCATATAAGTCCATCTCCTTTGGCTATAAGCTTTTGAATGGAGATACAATTTACCGGCGGTATGTGATTGATATTGATGATGCGGATACGCTCAGGCTGCTTTCGGATGTGTTTAACGACTATGACTATAAAATCGGCGCTGCGCCTTTGTTTGCGAACGCATGGAATATGGAGTTTGCGGCTGTTAGATGCCAAAGCAATTTCAAATCAGACGATATTCTGCTTACAGCAGGAAAACAGTCCAAGCTTCTTGCGACATATCAGGAGGAGTATACAAAGCTTACACTGGAAGAAGTTATGAATACAATTCCAATAGGTACAGTAGAATTTATAACAAAAGATAAAATGAGCCGCAGATACAGCAGCTATTCCGATGGAATGCTTGTATATCCGCAGTTTGAGGAGACGCTCGCACTGCTTAAGGAGTATGGCTTTGACATGGAAGAAAAGATAACAGCAGAAGAAGTAGAAGCAATCGAGGTCACTGATAATACGCAGGATTATGAGGCTTATTACGATCATTATGCGCAGGGAGCGATGACGTATGCAGAATCAGAAAGTATAACGACAGAATATACTGATAAGGAGCAGATTCAGCAGATACTTGACAGTATTGTATATGATGGATTTACGTGGCAGGTTTGGAATTATAATAACTTTGCGGACGACAGCTACACAGTAGTGATAAGACTGGAAAATGAAGGAACGAGCCAGTTGACGCACAGCTTTATTAAGGGACAGATTCCCGAATTTATTGCAGAGAAATAATTAAGCTTAACGCTTTTAGTTACAAACTGTTGCCTGTTTTGATTGAATATTCAAAAAAACAATTAACAAAAGCTTTTTCTTATGATAATATATTCTATATATGGTTATGATTTCAAAAACTTTATATAAAAGTGTAGTCAGGAGGAAAATATCATGGGAGAAAAGAAATGTGTTGCCTATGTGTCTACCTATACAATGGGTGACAAACACGGAATTAAAATTTATGACGTTGATATGGAGAACGGAAGATTTTTTGAAAAGGGCGAGGTGGAGATTACGAACTCATCATATGTGACGATTTCCCACAATCGCAAGTATCTTTATGCTATCACCGATTTCGGAGTGGAGAGCTTTAAAATTTTGCAGGATGGAAATCTTGAGCGCATTAACCGGGCTTCTACAAACGGTATGAGAGGCTGCTATTTGTCAACGGATTATGATGATAAATTCCTGTTTTGTGCAGGGTATCATGACGGAAAGATTACAGTGCTTCGCCTGGATGCTGAGACTGGAGCAGTAGGCGCCATTACAGATGAGGTGTTCCACAAAGGACTTGGAAGCATTGCGGAACGAAGCTTCAGACCGCATATTAGCTGCGTGAAGATGACAAGAGACAATAAATATCTGTGTGCTGCTGATCTTGGTATTGATTATGTAAATGTATACCGTGTTGATCACGAGAGAGGCACTTTGAGACAGGTGGATATCATTCGATGCGACCTGGAATCCGCACCACGTCATCTTAAGTTTTCAGAAGACGGGCGTTTTCTGTATATCATCAGTGAGATGAAAAACTGCATTGATGTGTATGAATATCATGAAGAGAACAAAATGCCGTTTTTTGATTTGATACAGACGGTACCTACATCAGATAAGTTTGAGGTTAAGGGAGTTGCAGCAAGCGCCTTGAATATTTCAAATGACGGCAAATACATTCTTGCGTCAACAGCGGGAGAGAACAGCGTCACATTATTTGAGATTAATCAAAAGAGCGGCGAGCTGAAACGGCTTTTCTGCCTGCCGATAAGCGGCGAGTATCCAAAAGATGCAGCACTATTTCCGGATAACAGGCATCTTGTGAGCCTGAATCATGAATCCAATACGATGACTTTCTTTACTGTGGATTATGAGAATAACTGCATTATTATGAACGGCAAGGAGATTCCAATTAAGCAGGCAAACTGTATTATCTTCCATGAGTTGGATTAATAAAAAAGCAAAATAAAAAGCGGTGAAGCCGCTTTTTATTTTGCTTTTTTAGATTCGGAAAAAACTTACTGCTGATAAAAGTTCTTGATTTTATCCATTCTGGCTGTCATATTCTGCAGCAGCATATCGAGTATGGTGATGGCAGTCATGGCTTCTACTACGACGACTGCTCTTGGCACAATAATCGGGTCATGCCGTCCTTTGATTTGTATGGTGATGTCCTCACCATCTTTGGTTACAGTATCCTGCTTTTGGAAGATAGATGGTGTAGGTTTAAAATATGCTCTCAAAATGATTTCAGAGCCGTCGCTGATTCCTCCGAGAATGCCGCCTGAATGATTTGTGGACTTTATGACCTTTGTGCCATTCATGCGGAAGCTGTCATTATTGGAAGAACCATTTGCAGAAGCTGCAAGAGTACCGTCTCCGATTTCAAATGCCTTGACTGCACCGATTGACATGATTGCCTTTGCAAGGTTTGCGTCAAGCTTTTCAAATACCGGTTCACCGATACCGGCAGGCATATGACTGACGCGGCAGGCGACAATGCCTCCGGCTGAATCAAGATTTGCCATACATTCCTTAAGATATGCTTCTGCCTTTTGAGATGCCTCCTTATCAGGCATGCCTGTCTGATTCTGCCGTGCTTCCATGATATCAAAATGTTCCATCGATATTTCAATTCCGCCGATTGCCTGAGTATAAGCAGTGACAGTAATTCCAAGCTCTCCCAGAAGCTTAGAAGCGATGGCTCCGGCTGCTACACGCCCGATTGTCTCGCGTCCGGAGGAGCGACCGCCGCCCCGGTAATCCCTGAAACCGTACTTTTGATCAAACGTGTAATCAGCATGACCAGGACGGTAGTAGGATGCTATCTCACTGTAATCGGATGACCTCTGTGAAGTATTGCGCACAAGCATGGATATGGGAGTGCCTGTCGTTTTGCCTTCAAATACGCCTGATAATATTTCAACACAATCAGCTTCTTTTCGCTGAGTGGCAAATTGAGAAGAACCGGGCTTGCGCCTGTCAAGAAAAACCTGAATATCTTCTTCGTTTAATGCAAGACCGGCAGGACAGCCATCAACAACAACACCGATTCCGGCACCGTGCGATTCACCCCATGTAGTTACTTTAAATATATTTCCGAATGTTGAACCTGACATAACTTTTTCCTTTCTGTACTGGACGAATAAAACGACCACATCTGTAGTAACGGTTCGGTCTTTTATGTATTCCTATCCGGACGAAATAATCCATAAGGCTGAACTGTTACTATCTGTAAATGCAGATTAAAAATTGTATTTTACAAATTACGTATAATATTATAATCGTAAAAACCACCAAAATCAAGAAGTTATCATTTTATTACTGTAATAGTGTAACAGTTGTAACAGTGTTTTTTGTAATTATTAGTGCAATTTGAAAAATAATGTGCTATCATGAAAAATATGGTTCTGTGCATCGCGGCACAGATGGAAAGGAAATATTGCTGATGTATAAACTGCTGAAACAGGAGGGACGTGCGAAACGTGCGGAGGTTGTGACCGTACACGGCACGATTCAGACTCCGGTATTTATGAATGTAGGTACGGTGGCTGCCATAAAAGGCGCTGTATCTACGGCTGATCTGGAAGAAATCGGCACACAGGTAGAGTTGTCGAATACGTATCATTTGCATGTAAGAACAGGTGATGAGACGATTAAAAAGCTTGGCGGTCTTCATAAGTTTATGTCATGGAATAAGCCGATTTTAACAGATTCCGGCGGATTTCAGGTCTTTTCTCTTGCAGGACTCAGAAAGATTAAAGAGGAAGGCGTATATTTTAACTCGCATATTGACGGCAGAAAAATTTTTATGGGACCAGAGGAGAGTATGCGGATACAGTCAAATCTTGCCTCGACGATAGCTATGGCTTTTGATGAATGCCCATCCAGTAAAGCGGAGCGGCAGTATGTGGTAAATTCCGTAGAGCGCACGACGCGCTGGCTTGAGCGCTGCAAAAAAGAGATGAACAGACTGAATGCTCTGGAAGATACCATCAATAAAAATCAAATGTTGTTTGCCATTAATCAGGGAGCGATTTTTTCGGATATCCGTATTGAACATGCAAAACGCATTTCAGAGATGGATTTGGACGGATATGCAATCGGGGGGCTGGCAGTAGGAGAGACACATGAGGAAATGTATCACATTTTAGAGGAGACAGTGCCGCACCTGCCAAAGGACAAGCCGACCTATTTGATGGGGGTCGGTACTCCGGCAAATATTCTGGAAGGTGTGGAACGCGGTGTGGACTTTTTTGACTGTGTGTATCCAACCAGAAACGGACGTCATGGACATCTGTATACAAATCATGGCAAAATTAATCTTTTTAATGCAAAGTATGAGCTGGACCAGAAACCCATTGAGGAAGGGTGCGGTTGTCCGGCCTGCCGCAGATACTCAAGAGCATATATCCGTCATTTGTTAAAAGCAAAAGAAATGCTCGGCATGAGACTTTGCGTGCTGCATAATCTTTATTTCTATAATACGATGATGACAGAAATCAGGGACGCACTTGATGCAGGAAACTTTGCAGCATATAAAAAGAGCAAGCTGGAGGGCATGGAGTCAGGCGAATCGTAGGGCTGAACTGCAAAGGCTTTATAAATATTTTACTTGATGTATTGGTAATTTTTATGTATGATATAATGAGTGTTAGCGAATTATTTTATCACTAGGAGGAAGAATTAATAATGAATTTATTGTTGACAGATGCTGCTGCAACAGCAGGACAGGGTACTGCAAGTGTGATATCACTTGTTTTAATGCTGGTATTTTGGTTTGGAATTATGTACTTTCTAATGATTCGTCCACAGAAAAAGGAGCAGAAGAAAAAGGCAGCGCTTATTAGTTCTGTAGAGGTAGGCGACAGTATTCTTACAACCAGTGGGTTCTATGGTATTGTCATTGATGTTACGGATGAGGATGTCATTGTAGAGTTCGGAAACAATAAAAACTGCCGTATTCCGATGAAGAAGGCGGCGATAGAACAGGTTGAGAAGCCTGACAGTGAATAGCAGCCAAGTTTTGAAATCCCCTGAGTTGTTCAGGGGATTTTTACATGCCGCTGAAACAGAGTAAACAGTAACAACGTTACCCGTTATCAATGTTTTTTTATGTATTCTGTTGAAATTTTCTGTCGAATGTAATATGATTAAATATGTGTATATTTATTCAATGGCTGGGATATGAATTGTATTTTAGTCAAAGACAAGGAGATTATAAGTATGAATTTAAATATCGTGTGTATACCCGGTGATGGAATCGGACCGGAGATTGTTACAGAGGCTAAAAAGGTACTGGATAAGGTTGCTGAAAAATATAACCACAGCATTTCTTATAAAGATATTTTGATGGGCGGAGCATCAATTGATGCGTGCGGCGAGCCGTTAACAGATGAGGCAATTGCTGCAGCTAAGGCTGCAGATGCAGTGCTTATGGGTTCTATCGGAGGAAATACCTCTACCTCGCCATGGTATAAGCTTCCTCCTCATTTAAGACCGGAGGCAGGATTGCTGAAGCTGAGAAAGGCGCTGAACCTTTTTGCAAACTTAAGACCGGCATACTTATATGAGGAATTAAAAGAAGCATGTCCTTTGAGAGATGATATCATTGGAAGCGGCTTTGACATGATGATTATGCGTGAGCTTACAGGCGGTCTTTACTTCGGAGAGCGCAGCACAAAGGAAGTGGATGGTGTTGTTACCGCAGTAGATACACTCACATACACAGAGAATGAAATCAGACGAATTGCCATTAAAGGCTTTGATATTGCCATGAAGCGCAGAAAGAAAGTGACAAGTGTCGACAAGGCTAATGTTCTTGACTCCTCCAGGCTTTGGAGAAAGGTTGTTGAGGAGGTTGCGAAGGATTATCCGGAGGTGACATTGGAGCACATGCTTGTTGACAACTGTGCAATGCAGCTTGTCAAAGACCCGAAGCAGTTTGATGTGATTTTGACAGAGAATATGTTCGGAGATATTCTTTCCGATGAGGCAAGCATGGTGACAGGTTCCATCGGTATGCTTTCATCAGCAAGCTTAAATGATACAAAATTCGGACTTTATGAGCCAAGCGGCGGTTCTGCGCCGGATATTGCAGGACAAGGCATCGCAAATCCGATTGCAACGATTTTGAGTGCAGCAATGATGCTGAGATATTCGTTTGATTTAGATAAAGAAGCAGATGCGATTGAGGCTGCTGTTAAGAAAGTGCTTGAGGAAGGCTATCGTACGATTGACATTATGCCTCAGGAGGAAAGCAAGCGTGCCAATGTGACACAGATAGGTACGGCAAAGATGGGCGATTTAATTGCTGAGAGAATTTAATAGCCGCGCAGGCAAAACAAGCAGCCACGAAGCGGATATTTGTTTTGCGGCTGCATTAACGAGCAAAGAAATTTCATTTACGAAATTTGCAAGCACGAGAGTGCGGCTTTACGAGTGTGATATTCAATAGCGATATGGAGGATATAAAAATGAGAAGTGATAATGTAAAAAAGGGTATGCAGCAGGCTCCGCACAGAAGTCTGTTTAATGCATTGGGATTTACAGAAGAAGAAATGCAGAAGCCTATGATTGGTATTGTCAGCTCTTACAATGAGATTGTACCCGGTCATATGAATCTGGATAAGATAGTAAATGCAGTGAAGCTTGGCGTTGCCGAGGCAGGCGGCGTTCCGGTTGTATTTCCTGCGATTGCGGTTTGTGATGGTATTGCAATGGGACATATCGGTATGAAGTATTCTCTTGTTACAAGAGATTTAATTGCTGATTCGACAGAGTGTATGGCAATGGCACATCAGTTTGATGCACTTGTAATGGTGCCAAACTGTGATAAGAATGTGCCGGGACTTTTGATGGCGGCTGCACGTATCAATGTGCCGACTGTATTTGTGTCAGGCGGTCCGATGCTTGCAGGTCATGTAAAGGGACAGAAACGCAGCCTTTCTTCCATGTTTGAGGCAGTAGGCTCCTATGCAGCAGGCACGATGACGGAAGAAGATGTATGTGAGTTCGAAAATAAAGTATGCCCAACCTGCGGTTCCTGCTCAGGTATGTATACAGCCAACTCCATGAACTGCCTTACCGAGGCTCTTGGTATGGGCTTACAGGGAAATGGTACGATTCCTGCTGTATATTCTGAGAGAATCAAGCTTGCAAAGCATGCAGGTATGGCAGTAATGGAGATGCTCCGCAAAAATATTCGTCCGCGTGATATCATGACAAAAGAAGCAATTATTAATGCGCTTACTGTAGATATGGCACTTGGCTGTTCGACAAACTCAATGCTTCATCTGCCTGCAATTGCACATGAAATCGGGTTTGACTTTGATATCGCATATGCAAATGAAATCAGCGCAAAGACGCCGAATCTCTGCCATCTTGCACCGGCAGGTCCTACCTATATGGAAGACTTGAATGAGGCCGGCGGTGTATATGCAGTTATGAATCAGTTAGCAGAGCTTGGACTTCTGAATGAGGACTGTATGACTGTAACTGGAAAGACAATTGGAGAGAATATTAAGGGTGTTAAAAATAAAAATCCAGAGGTAATAAGACCTCTTGACAATCCATATAGTACAACAGGCGGTCTCGCAGTGTTAAAGGGCAACCTTGCTCCTGACGGAAGCGTTGTAAAGCGTTCCGCAGTTGCTCCCGAGATGCTTGTCCATGAAGGACCTGCACGTGTATTTGAATGTGAGGAAGATGCGATTGCAGCAATCAAAGGCGGTCAGATTGTAGCAGGTGATGTCGTGGTAATCAGATATGAAGGGCCTAAGGGCGGACCGGGTATGCGAGAGATGCTCAATCCGACTTCGGCAATTGCAGGTATGGGACTTGGCTCGACAGTAGCGCTTATTACAGACGGACGCTTCTCAGGCGCTTCCCGCGGCGCATCAATCGGTCATGTGTCTCCGGAGGCTGCTGTGTGCGGACCGATTGCACTTGTGGAAGAAGGCGATATTATCTCTATCAATATTCCGGAGTGCACCTTAAATGTAAAGGTATCTGATGAAGAACTTGCAAGACGCCGGGCAAATTGGCAGCCAAGAGAGCCTAAGGTTACAACAGGATATCTTGCGAGATACCGTGAGCTTGTTACAAGCGGAAATAGGGGAGCAATCCTTGAAATACCTAAAAGCAAGTAATCTGTATTTCATATAAAATATAACAATACTATGACCAAAGGAGAATTCTAATATGCAGTTGACAGGTTCACAAATTGTTATTGAGTGTCTGAAAGAGCAGGGTGTAGATACCGTATTTGGCTATCCCGGCGGAACAATTTTAAATATCTATGATGAATTATACAAACACAGTGATGAGATTAAACATATTCTTACATCACATGAGCAGGGAGCTTCTCATGCGGCAGACGGGTATGCGCGTGCAACAGGAAAAGTAGGTGTCTGCCTTGCAACGAGCGGACCAGGCGCGACTAACCTTGTTACAGGTATTGCGACGGCGTATATGGATTCTGTTCCATTGGTAGCAATCACTGCCAACGTTAATCTGCCGTTGCTTGGAAAGGATACGTTTCAGGAGGTTGATATCGCAGGCGTGACCATGCCTATTACAAAGCATGGATATATTGTAAAGGACGTAACGAAGCTTGCAGATACAATCAGAAAGGCATTTAAGATTGCAAAATCAGGCAGACCGGGTCCGGTGCTGGTTGATATCACAAAGGATGTTACAGCAAACAAATGTGAGTTTGTGCCGATGAAGCCGGAACCGCCTGTTGTAAAAAATTCATACACAGAGCAGGATATTGATGTTGCTCTGGAGTTAATTAAAAATTCAAAAAAGCCATTTATTTATCTTGGAGGCGGCGCTATTATTTCAGGAGCATCAAGAGAGGTTAAGGAATTTGCAGATAAGATTCAGGCTCCGGTATGTGATACTCTTATGGGAAAGGGCGCTTTTGACGGAAAGAGTGAGCTGTACACAGGCATGATTGGCATGCATGGGACAAAGACTTCTAACTATGGTGTCAGCCAGTGCGATTTATTGATTGCATTAGGAGCGCGTTTTTCAGACCGTGTTATCGGAAACCCTAAGAAATTTGCTGAAAACGCGAAGATTTTACATATTGATATTGATGCAGCAGAGATTAATAAGAATATCAAGACGGATGCATCTGTGATAGGCGATTTAAAGACTGTTTTGAAGGAGCTTAACAGCAAGCTCGAGCCGCAGAAGCATGATGAGTGGCTTGCCCGAATCAAAGAGCTGAAGGCAAAATATCCGTTAAAATATGAGTCGGATAAATTAACCTGTCCTTATATTATTGAGGAGCTTGACAGAGTTACCGGAGGCAAGGCAATTATATCTACGGACGTAGGACAGCATCAGATGTGGGCGGCGCAATTCTACAAATATACAGAACCGCGTACCTTCTTATCTTCTGGAGGACTGGGTACGATGGGATATGGTCTGGGTGCGTGCATTGGTGCAAAGGTAGGTATGCCCGATAAGATTTGTGTCAATATTGCAGGTGATGGCTGTTTCCGAATGAACATGAATGAACTTGCAACAGCAAGCCGCTACAATATACCAATTATACAGATTATTATCAACAATCATGTTCTTGGCATGGTAAGACAGTGGCAGACTTTATTTTATGACAAGAGATATTCACAGACTGTTCTTACAGATAAGGTTGATTTTATCAAGGTTTCAGAGGGACTCGGTTGTGAGGCAATACGTGTTACAAAGCGCGAGGAGGTAGGTCCTGCTATTGAGAAGGCAATTTCCCTCCACAAACCGGTAGTTATCGAATGCATCATAGAGGAGGACGATAAAGTATTCCCTATGGTTCCCGCAGGAGCGCCAATCAGCGACGCGTTTGATGCGGAAGATTTAAATAAGCAGCAATAAACAAATTTCCAATATGAAAAAATTTTTAATTGGTTTATTCAGCATGATGTGTGTGGTGGCAGCTCTGGTGATTGCAGCTGTCATCACATTAAATAATATTTATTACGAAAATGTTTTTCCGATGGGTGTGTGGATTAACGGAGTGTATTGTACGGGTATGACAGCAGAGGAGGTTTCCTCTTTGCTCGAGAATTCCTATGATGTTCATGAGGAACAAATTGAGATTCGGACAATAGACGGCAGCATTCATAAGCTGGCGCTTGATGAATATGGAGTAAGCGTCACCTATACTTCGGAGGTAAAAAGCTGTCTTGAAAAGAGAGAAAACCATTATCGATGGCTGAAAGAGATTGCTTTTCCCAGAAAATACAATTTATTGCCGGCATATGTCTATGATACAGATGCCATGAAAGCAAAGCTTGAAGAACTTGACTGGATGAATGAAAGATGCTATAATCCCCAAAATACTGTATCAATTGTAAAGAGCGCAGCGGCAGGATATATCCTGATTGATGAAACAAAAGATTTACTTTTAAAGGAAGATGCGGTAGAATTAATTTGTGATGAGATTGTTAATCAATTAACATATTCAGATGGTCAGTTTGAAATGATTGACTTGTCTTCTGAGGAAAATCAAAAAATATGCTATAAAAGTATTCCCTATACGGAAAAGATGAAGGATACCCTTTCAAAGTGGGAAGGGGTCAATGCGTTCCAGAGCTTTCGCATGACATATCTGTTTGGTGACAGAGCTGAGATAATCGATGAAAATGTCGTTGCAGACTGGATGGCATTAGACGATGATGGAAATATTATCTTTGACGAAAATAACAATCCTGTGCTTGATGAAACCGTGATGGAAGAATATGTAGCATATTTGTCAGCAACGTATAATACAGTTGGAATAGAGCGCGAATTCAAGGCAACAGATGGTGATATCGTAAAAATATCCGGCGGAAGCTATGGAAATGAGATAGATGAGAAAGCCGAGTATTCGTTTTTGCTAAATGCATTTCTGAATAAAGAAAGCGGAACAAGAGTACCGCAATACATATCAGAGGCAAAGGAGAAGGGGTCTGATGATATCGGAGATACCTACATAGAAATTGATATGGGCAGTCAGCATATGTATTATTATATAGATGGAGAGCTTGTGATGGATACTCCGGTTGTTACCGGAAACAGTTCCCGTGGGTGGGATACTCCGGCTAAGGTATGCTTTGTATATTTTAAGCAGCGCAACAGAGTGCTTCGGGGAGCTAATTACGCAACTCCTGTAAAGTATTGGATGGCAGTTGACGGTCATATCGGTATTCATGATGCGACATGGCGCAAAGAATTTGGCGGAGAAATCTATAAGACAAATGGTTCACATGGGTGTATCAATACGCCGCTTGACATAATGTCTGAACTGTATGAGCTGGCAGAAGTAGGTACACCGGTTATTATGTTTTATTAAATAAGCTTGAAATATTCAACATCTTTATTTTATATTGAATGTTGTATATATAAATAAATCGGGGAAATCCCCAATATTATAATGAGAAATCAGGAGGAGTAGAAAGTGTCCAGAGTGTACAACTTTTCAGCAGGTCCCGCAGTTTTACCTGAAGAAGTTCTTAAAGAAGCTGCAGATGAGATGTTAGATTATAAGGGAACCGGCATGTCGGTAATGGAGATGAGCCATCGTTCGAAAGCTTATGATACAATTATTAAAGAGGCTGAAGCAGATTTAAGAGAGCTTATGAACATTCCGGATAATTATAAGGTCCTATTTTTACAGGGCGGTGCAAGCCAGCAGTTTGCCATGATTCCGATGAACCTTATGAAAAACGGAGTAGCTGACTATATCGTTACCGGTCAGTGGGCTAAGAAGGCATATCAGGAAGCATGCCTTTATGGTAAGGCTAACAAGATTGCTTCCAGCGAGGATAAGACCTTCTCGTACATACCTGATTGCTCGGATTTACCGATTTCTGAAGATGCCGATTATGTATATATCTGTGAGAATAACACCATTTATGGTACGAAGTTCAAGACATTGCCGAATACAAAGGGCAAGACACTTGTCGCAGATGTATCTTCATGCTTTCTTTCTGAGCCGGTTGATGTTACAAAGTATGGCGTTATTTATGGCGGCGTACAGAAGAATATCGGACCTGCAGGCGTGGTAATTGTTATTATCAGGGAAGACCTGATTACAGATGATGTACTTCCGGGTACACCGACGATGTTAAAGTATAAGGTTCATGCAGACAATGGTTCTTTGTATAATACGCCGCCTGCATACGGCATTTATATCTGCGGTAAGGTTTTCAAGTGGCTCAAGAAGATGGGCGGACTTGAGAAAATGAAAGAGTATAACGAGAAGAAGGCTAAGATTCTTTATGATTTCTTAGACGAGAGCAAGCTCTTTAAGGGAACCGTCAGAAAAGAAGACCGTTCATTGATGAATGTTCCTTTCGTAACAGGCAGCGAGGAGTTGGACGCTAAGTTCGTCAAAGAGGCAAAGGAAGCCGGATTTGAGAATCTGAAGGGTCACAGAACAGTTGGCGGTATGCGCGCAAGCATCTATAACGCTATGCCGATGGAAGGCGTAGAGAAGCTTGTAGAATTTATGAAGAAATTTGAGGAGGCAAACTCATAATGTATCAATATAAGTGTCTTAACCCTATTTCAGATATAGGTTTATCCAGATTTACAGAGAATTATCAGACAACAGATGACATTGCAATGGCAGACGGTGTGCTTGTAAGAAGTGCGTCTATGCATGAAATGGAGCTGCCGCAAGCGCTTCTTGCGGTTGCAAGAGCTGGTGCAGGTGTCAATAATATTCCGCTTGACAAGTGTGCAGAGCAGGGTATTGTAGTATTCAATACTCCCGGTGCGAATGCGAACGGTGTAAAGGAGCTTGTTCTTGCAGGTATGCTGCTTGCATCAAGAGATATTGTAGGCGGCATTGACTGGGTGAAGGCAAATGCAGGCACCGAGACGATTGCTAAGGATGCCGAGAAGGAAAAGAAAAACTTTGCAGGCACAGAGCTGATGGGAAAGAAGCTCGGTATTATTGGTCTTGGAGCAATCGGTATCAGAGTAGCTAATGCAGCAGTAGCACTTGGCATGGAGGTATACGGATATGATCCGTATCTTTCTGTAGATGCAGCATTAAAGCTTACACGTGAGGTAAAGCATGTTATCAACGTAGATGATATCTATGCAAATTGTGATTTTATCACAATTCATGTACCGCTGATGGATTCCACGAAGGGCATGATTAACGCGGCGGCAATTGCTAAGATGAAACAGGGTGTTGTTGTGCTGAACTTTGCAAGAGACCTTCTTGTGAATGAAAAGGATATGATATCTGCCTTGGAGTCAGGAAAGGTCAGAAAGTATGTTTCCGATTTCCCTAATACAACGACAGCAGGTCAGAAGGGCTGCATTGTGATTCCGCATCTTGGAGCATCCACAGAGGAGTCAGAGGATAATTGTGCTGTGATGGCTGTTGATGAGCTTAAGGACTATCTTGAGAATGGCAATATTAGAAACAGCGTTAACTATCCTGCATGTGATATGGGTGTATGCGGAAATATCGGCAGAGTGGCAATTCTTCATAAGAATATCGCAAACATGATTACACAGTTTACTGCTGCTTTAGGGGATGCAGGTATCAATATCAGTGATATGACGAATAAGTCAAGAGGCGAGTATGCTTATACAATGATGGATATTGAAAAGCCGGCAGATGATAAAATTATTGAACAATTAAAGAGCATCAACGGGGTGTTCAGGGTAAGAGTTGTAAAATAATCCTTTTTACCGTTTGCATGCAATTGAGCAGGGGAAAGTGTTCATACGCCGCTTTTGCGGCAAATTTCCCCTGCATGGTCTGTGCAATCCAAGCAGGTTTTGCCTCACTCGCGCCTGTGCAGCTGTGCTGTTAATATCCTGACAGGCTCGTGGGCATAAAAATAAGCCCTGACAGTGCATGCTGTCGGGCTTATTCAGATATGCCCTGCTAAGGTCGGGCTTTCGGTTTTTCCTAATATGCATCATGGATATCGCCATATTTCGTCATATTACCGATTGTGTTTTGGAATTTTGTCTCTTTGTCAACTGTAATCTGGCTTGCAAGGTCCATATATTTGATAAATATTTCCTCTACAGTCGTTCCTTTCTCTTTGGCAAGTTCTTCCATAACAGGTTTGAGTTTTTCCAACTGGAAAGATACACGTGTTTTCTGCGGATCAAAGTTTTTCAGTACCTTGTCGGCATATTCGTTAATGCGTTCCAGTATTTCCTTATCTTCAGGTGTCATTTTTATCATCCTTTCATAATTTAAAAGTCTTTTATTACATCAACTATATCACGATTTGTAATTTCACGCAACCAAAGCTAAATTTTTCCTTCTTACCATATATAAGGGAGACATATTGTTTAAATCTGAAAGAATGATTACAAAGGAGGTGCCGGATTGGAAGACAGTGACATTATTGAATTATATTGGAAGCGCCTGCAGCAGGCAATCACTGAAACGGCAGATAAATATGGAAGCAGGCTTTCGGGGCTTGCCATGAATATTTTACATGACATGGAGGACTCCAGGGAGTGTGTCAATGATACATATTATGCCGCATGGAGGACAATACCTCCTGAAAAGCCGAAATTTTTCTTTGCATATCTTGCAAAAATAACCAGAAATTTAGCTTTTGACAAACTGGATTATCATCATGCGGAAAAACGGAATGTGACAATTGTAGAGCTGAGCCGGGAATTAGAAAGCTGCATTCCATCGTCCAATGACCTTGACAGACGGTTTGAAAGCGAAGAAATTGGAAGAATTGTCAGTGATTTTCTAAGTATGCAGCCTGTTGAAATGAGAAAGGTATTTGTGCGCCGTTACTGGTATGCGGACTCGATTCATGATATATCGACTGCTTTTGGTATCAGTGAGAGTAAAGCGAAATCAATCCTTTTCCGCATGAGAAATAAGCTGCGCAGTCACTTGGAAAAGGAGGGGATTGTGTTATGACAGGAAAAGATTTGCTTGAAGACATAGGGTATATCAGTGATGCATTGATTGAGGAAGCGGTGTCCGGGCAGCCTGGAAACCGCAGACAGAACCTTTCATACCAAAGGTGGGGAAAAATGGCAGCATGTGCTGCAGCCGCAGCCGTCTCTGCGGCAGTGATTTGGACGCATACTCAAACAGACAGATTTGCAGAAGATTTAAAGGAGGGAATTTCAGCGGACTTAAATATGGAAACTGAAGCGGTTCAGGAAATGGAAGCTGTATCGCAGAATGAGGATGGAACAATAGCTGATGGCGATTCAGCTGAAAAAATGGAACAATATGCTGTGCAGGCAGATACAGGGCTTGGAAATGATGGAGCAGAACAGAGCCAGGAGCTATATGCAAGTATCAGTTCAGAGGACAGCGCGGATATGGACCCGCAAATCCATAGTGCGCAGCTTGAAGCAGATTCAAGGACGATAATTGACACGTTTCCGCCAGGACAAACGACGCAGTCCGAAGAACAGGGAGGCGCAGCTTGCTATAAGGCACCAGAGAAGGGAGAATGGGTTTATTTTCGTCAGCTCCAAAATGCTTTTGAATATTATGATGGCGCCTGGAATACAATTGAGGAGTCAAGTCCTTCTGTTTATGTATATCAGGTTGTCATTGGCGTTTTTGGTGACAGAACAGAAACAGATAATGAGGAGAAAAGAATTGTATACGGCGAATTGAATGCGAGTGACGACGGAAGAGAGCTTTTGGAGGCAGAATATCGGCGTCTGCTTGAATTAGGCTATCAGGTCAGCCTTTCTGAGGATTATCTGCTGACAGGTACATTTACAAAGGCAGAGTTAGAGGAATTTCAAGCATCACCGGACTATGGATATGCTTTTTACTTCGAGAACGAATATTAAACAGAACGGCAAAATACGCAGTACTCTTTACCACAATTACCGGATAGGGAGTACATTTGTTAAAAAAGCTGAAACAATGATGAAAGGGTATAATGAGGAGGTTCAAACATGGTCAAAAGAGGTATTTATGCTACAATTACTGCAATTACAGCAATGTGCGCGCTGGGAGCGTGTGGGAATACTGAGACGGACAGTGTGATATCGGAGCAGGGCGAAAGTGAGGCATTGCATTCCGAAGAAGCCGGTGCAGCAGAATCAGATATGACGGAGCCGGATACGGAATCGCAGGATGCAGTAAATCTGACTAATGAGAGCAGTATTGCTATTACAATTGATTATGATATTCAGTCATATGAAGATATTCAGAATTTCAGCTATCAGTTGTTTGGAGAAAATCTGGAGTCCCAAAATCCGGTACTTTCTCCGGTATCAGCATATTTGGCGCTTGCAATGGCTGCTTTTGGCTCAGATGGAAGTACAAAAGCGGAATTTGACAAATTACTCGGCGAGGGTGCGATGGTAATATCCGATGATATCATGAACAGCCTTCCGGTGGAATCCAAGAATCAAATACTGTCACTTGCAAATTCTGCCTGGATTGATGATCAGTATCTTGTTGATGAGAATTGGATTGGCTCTATAAAATCTTTGCTGGATGCAGAAGCATATCAGACGGATTTGTCAAGCACAGAAGCTATGAATAGTATGAACGACTGGATAAAAACGAAGACAAATGAGATGATTAATGAGATGCTGACAGAGCCGCTGGACTCTGATGCGCGCCTTGCGCTTTTTAATACAATTTACTTTAAAGCAAAGTGGAGCAGTCCGTTTGAGGTAGAGTCTACTTATCAGGATCAATTTCATGTGAATGAGAATGAGCAGGTTGAAGTTGATATGATGAATAAATATGCTGAAGGATTTGACTATATTTCCAATGACTTTGCAGAGGGATTGATTTTTCCGTATCGTTCAGATACAGAAAAACCTAATTTAGCATTGCTTGCGCTGAAGCCAAAGGAAGGAATGACAGTACGTGAAATGTACAATAATCTGAATGGCGATGTGATATCAGATATGTTAGAAAACAAAATGACTTCATTAGTCAATATAAAACTTCCTAAATTCGAGATTTCTTTTGAAGACAGTCTCAATGACAGCTTGATGAATATGGGGCTTGTGGATGGATTTGATCCGGAAAAAGCGGACTTCAGCCTTATGGGAAAAAATGTGAGCGGTAATAATTTATATATTAGTCTTGTGAAGCAGAAAGCAAAAATTATCGTGGACGAAGAAGGCACAGAAGCGGCGGCGGCAACAGAGGTTATGATGGCAGAAGCCTGTGCGCTGTTTCCGGAAGAACCAATAGATGTATACTTTGATGAACCGTTCCTATATATCATTATGGATATGGATAGAGAAATACCGCTGTTTATGGGTATTCTTGATAACCCTGCTGCAATAAAGGAATAATGCATGTTATTTATTTTTTGCAGCAGCACAGTCTTTTATTTATGTTAAGCAGGACGAAGGACAATTGCCCGTTATCTTCCATTAGTGTACTGTTATTCATTCTTTCAGACTGCCAATATCGTGAAGCCTGTCTATCCTTGTTTAAAGCTTTATGGTTTTAATGAACAAAAAAGGCAGATTAGGAAACTCCCATTCGGAATCATGGCAGTCAGAGGGATACTATCCGTAGTGTTTGTTCCATTGTCAATATATGCAAGGCTGAATAGTTACATTTTGTATTATTTTTATAAATTCGTTATTTTCTTTATATTGAGAATCTGATAGAATAATACTGTTATAGTGATAATTAGAACAATCAGGAGGAATCAGTATGGCAGTAATCAGACCATTTAAAGCATATAGACCGAAGAAGGGCTTGGAGGATAAGATTGCGGCATTGCCGTATGATGTATACAACCGTGAGGAAGCGTGTGCGGCTGTTCAGGGAAATCGACTTTCGTTTTTAAATATTGACAGAGCGGAAACACAATTTGACAGCAGTGTTGATACTTATGCCGATGAAGTCTATCAGAAGGCGCATGACTTGCTTTGGGATATGATTCAGGCAGGTGAGTTTGTTCAGGAGGACAAACCGGTTTATTACATATATGAATTGACAATGGATGGAAGAATCCAGACAGGCATTGTGGCATGTGCAAGTGTTGACGACTATCAGAATCAGATTATTAAGAAACATGAGAATACGCGTGCTGACAAAGAGCTTGACCGTATACGCCATGTGGAGACGTGTGAGGCACAGACAGGTCCGATTTTCCTTGCATATCGGGCAAATGATGTGTTGAGGGAAATGATTGCAAAAGTAAAAAGACAAGATGCGCTTTATGATTTTACTTCAGAAGACGGAATTACACACAGAGTATGGTGTATTGATGATGATATGGATATAAAGGCTATTCAGGAAGCATTTGAAGGCATTTCCCGGATTTATATTGCTGACGGACATCATCGCTGTGCTTCTGCTGTAAAAACAGGCTTAAAAAAGCGCGAGCAGAATCCCGATTATACAGGGAATGAGGAATTTAATTATTTTCTGTCTGTTTTGTTTGCTGATGAAGAACTGATGATTATGGACTACAACCGGGTTGTTAAGGATCTGAACGGACTTTCAGCAGAGCAGTTTGTCGAAAAAATAAGTGAAGTTTATGATATTCTTGAAAAAGGTGCAAAATGCCAAAAGCCCTCTCATAAAGGGCAAGTATCCATGCTGATTGAAGATACATGGTATCTGATGGAGGTAAAGGAAGCCTATAAGAGCAATGACCCTGTAGAGGGGCTTGATGTGGCAATTTTGCAAAATGATGTACTTGCCCCGATACTTGGCATTGAGGACCCTAAAACAGATAAGCGTATTGATTTTGTCGGAGGAATCAGAGGAATCAGTGAGCTGGAGCGGAGAGTACAGACAGATTCCAAGGCGGCATTTGCCATGTATCCGACTTCGATTCATGAGCTTTTTGCCGTGGCAGATGCAAATATGCTGATGCCTCCCAAATCAACATGGTTTGAACCAAAGCTTAGAAGCGGATTGTTCATTCATGCAATTAAGGACTAAAGCATAAGATGTAAAAATGGATGGGATAAAAATGTTATTAACAGAGATGGAATTAGATATTGAACAGATAACAAAGGAACTAAACGCATTTGAAAAATTTCTTGACACCCTGCCTGAAAAAATACTTAGTTTCGGAAGCCAGGTGCTTATTGCAGCGTTATTGTTCTTTGTAGGCTCAAAGGCGATTAGCTTTATACGTAAAATAACAAAGAAATCTCTGCAGCGCGCCAATGTCGAGACAGGTGTTATTCAGTTTTTGGATGGCCTGATTAAGGCAGGCTTATATGGCATTTTAGTTCTTGTCATTGCCGGAACCTTTGGGTTTGATGCGACCAGTGTTGTTGCGCTTGTAGGTTCTGCCGGTGTTACCATTGGTCTTGCACTGCAGGGAAGCCTGAGCAATCTGGCCGGCGGCGTATTGATTTTGCTGCTGAAACCATTCAGAGTCGGAGACTTCATCATTGAGTCAGGTCATGGGACAGAGGGAACGGTAAAGGAAATCGGTATTTTTTATACAAAGCTTGCCACGACTGACGGCAAGATTGTTGTTCTCCCAAATGGCAATCTGGCAAACAGCTCCATAACAAATGCCACAGATTCACCAACCAGACGTATTGACCTTACGGTCGGCATATCCTATGATGCGGATATTAAAAAGGCAAAAGAAGTTTTGCAGGCATTGATGGATAATGACATGGATATATTACACAGCGAACCTGTATCCGTATTTGTCGATTCTCTGGCTGACAGCGCAGTAGTACTTGGCATGAGATGCTATTGTGAAAATCCTAAATATTGGGAGGTGCGCTGGCGGTTACTGGAAAATGCAAAATATGCACTGGACGAAGCAGAGATAGAAATTCCTTATCAGCAGCTTTCAGTGCATGTGGAGGAGTAGAATCATTGTTACTTTTGTTCCAATATGTACAGCTCAGACAAGACTTGCATTTGACGCTAATGGTGGCTTTGCAAGCCGCTACGAAGTGGTTTTGTATGGCTTGCTGCCTGTGATAGAAAGCCGTAAGGCTGAACTGTGTTACTGTTTACTCCCCATCAGAGTAGAGGGAATCGTGCGCCGAAATGCTCGCCTTTTTGCATTTTGTGTGCATAAATGTTGCTGTTTGCACCGAAAATATGTATAAATACTCAAAATACAATAGAGGTGTGGACAGTAACTGAACTGTTACAAAATTCATGCAAAATTTGCTAATTACTCTTTACAAAATCAAAAAAATCATATATAATATTACTCGTGGCTGTGAGATTTTCCATAAACAATTTTACAGGATAAGCTTCCATAGCGCAGTTGGTAGCGCAACTGATTCGTAATCAGTAGGTCGAGGGTTCGAGTCCCTTTGGAAGCTGTACAGAAAGGCGTGGCTGGTGTCACGCCTTTTTATGCACACGGTTACCTGACGCGGCGAGTAGGATAAGCCGGAAATATTTATGAAATACGCATCTGCACAATGACGCTATTTTCAATGTATACAAATGATAAGGAAAAAGGCAGCTGAAGTGCTTGTCTAAATACCAGTGAAAAAGAAAGGCAAAATGGTACATATATGAAGCTATTATTTGGAACAGGAAATCCAGCCAAATTAGCTGTGGTGAAAAAACGCTTGGAGCGGCTTGATATTGGCTTTAACATAGAGGTTATCGGGTTAAAGGATTTGAATCGGGAAGTGCCGGATGTACCGGAAACCGGTAATACTCCGATAGAAAATGCGCATCAAAAGGCAGTTGCGTATTATGAAGCATTTCAGATACCGGTTTTTTCCTGTGATTCCGGCTTGTACTTTGACAATGTTCCTGATGAGATACAGCCGGGAGTCCATGTGCGGACAGTGAATGGAAAATATCTTACAGATGATGAAATGATCTCATATTATTCCAATCTTGCACAAAAATATGGAGATTTGACAGCGAGATATAAAAATGCCATCTGCCTGGTCTTGGATAAAGAACATGTCCATGAAGCAATGGAGCCGACGATGGAGAGTGAGCAGTTTATCATTACATCAAAACCGCATTCTTCTGTATTAAAAAAGGGATTTCCATTGGATAGTCTGTCAATTGATATGAAAACAGGGAAATACTATTATGATTTACTGGAAGAAGAATTAGAGCAAATACAAGTGGAAGATGGTTTCATGCAATTTTTTGAAAGAGTATTGACGAAAAAGGAATCGGATTAAAATCTTTTTAAGAAGCCTGAGGCAGACATATATCGGTCTGCCTCAAATTATATTAATAGCTTATTTTTTTCTCTAACAGGTTTAAAAGACTGTAGATGCCCATTGCAATGATGCAAAGGATAACAATGCTTAATATTACCATATCGAGTTTAAAGAAGCCATAGCTATTTTGATAGAATCGGTAACCCAAATAATATAGTAGAGTGAGAGCGTGTTTTTTATCAATGGGATTGAAAAGGAAGTGTATACATATTTTACTCCGGAATATATATCGTATATTAAAGAAATGAAAATACGAAGCTATCATATGTACTGAGACAATAGAGCATGATGATAAGCATATAAAAGCAACATTGAGGTGTCGAGGTGTTGCAGTTTAGTTAACAGAATGAGCTTGTTTTCAGATGAGAAAGGACAGTGTGCAAATTAATGCATAGTGTCCTTTAAGTCGTTGGATTGTTAAATTTAAAAATAATCCCTTCAGATTTTCATTTTTGGAGAAAGATTTAAAGCTTATGGAAAAGTATTAAACTGTACTGGAAGTTGTTGTCTGAATCAGTTAAGAGACAATACCGTTGGAGAAAGGAGTTGTTGGAAAAATGACAGAAGCACAAAAAGAACTTGTAGTAAAAAATCATGCACTGATATTTGGCTGTCTGAAGAAATATAACATGAGTGAGGAAGAGGGGTATGGGCTTGCAGCAATAGGTTTATGTGAAGCTGCATTAAAGTACAACAAGGAGATAGGAGCATTTTCCACCTATGCATATAGAGTTATGGGAAATAAGATAATGGAAGAATTCAGAAAGTCCAGACGTTCTTTTAATTTTCGCCATAATACAGTATCGTACTATAGTCAAACAGCAGGAGACAAAGAATGTTCTTTTGAGTTTATTGAGACTTTAGGTGATGAGACCAATGTTGAATTTCTGGCAGTTAACAGGGTGTTTATAGAAGACATAGTTAAAATTCTCAGTTCGAAAGAAAAGGAAATATTGAGAATGCAGGCAGTCGGTTTTAGCCAGAATGAGATAGCGGAGCATTTAGGTATATCGCAGCCGTCTGTGAGCCATTTGTTGAAAACCATTAGGGATCGTGTGAATACATAATATTGAACTTGAAGTTGAAAAAGTATCAGGAAGTGTGACATATATAATTAGAAGATAGAGAACCGGTTCCTACCAGTTTTGAACCAGAGTGTTCTTTTATGGATAGTGTATCAAGTGACTTATGAAAAACTTGAGCAAAAGAAAAGGGCTCAGATGAACTTTGAAAATTGCAGATATTTTAGTCAGAGGTAAGCGGTAGTGTAAAAAAAGTTGTGTCTTTGGAAATAAATGGCTCCTTTTTGGTAAGAATTACGATATGACAATTCTTATCGAAAAGGAGTATTTTTATGGCTATTGCAAAGGAACAAATTCGACAAATTATTGCAGATAACAAC
>JAGAQJ010000038.1 GCA_017622845.1 Lachnospiraceae bacterium
CATCAGCGAAAATCCGCACGGATGCGGATTTAGGACGAAACGCGTCCATGGACGGCGCGTAGAGTCCGGTCGCGGACGGTTTTGAAAGCTTGTGGCATCACCCATTAGAAAATTCGCATTTGGAGTCCAATCGCCTGTACTGGCATAGAACTGCCGCCCTTTGTCCAGCTAAAATAATGCATAAGGCTGAACTGTTACTGAAAAAATATTATTTTCTCCTTGAAAGCTTCATACTGATATGCTATGATATCAAAAGTATAAGTTTGACTATGGGAGGAAATGACAATGTTTAATCCTGCAATCAGAAAAACAAAAGCTTTCTGTTGTTTAAGGTCTATTTGCTGTTTCTATTCTTGTTTTCAGACAGTTTATTTTAATATTGATACAATTTAGGATAAGAGAATTTATTTCTCTTTTTTTATTACAATTTCAAGGAGGTTATTATGAGACATTTAATGAGTCCTTTGGATTTTTCCACGGAAGAACTGGACAAGCTCTTTACGATTGCTGAGGATATTGAGCAGAATCCTGACAAATATGCACATGCCTGCGAAGGAAAAAAACTGGCAACCTGCTTCTATGAGCCAAGCACACGTACCAGATTAAGCTTTGAAGCTGCCATGCTCAATCTTGGCGGTAAAGTTCTTGGCTTCTCAGACGCAAATTCTTCCTCCGCTGCCAAGGGCGAAAGCGTATCTGATACAATCCGCGTCATTTCGTGCTTTGCCGATATCTGTGCAATCCGTCACCCCAAGGAAGGCGCCCCTATGGTAGCCGCTTCCCATTCTTCCATACCTGTCATCAACGCAGGCGACGGAGGTCATCAGCACCCCACACAGACGCTTACCGATTTGCTGACCATTCGTGCTATCAAGAGACGTCTGAACAACTTTACCATTGGTTTGTGCGGTGACTTAAAGTTCGGCCGGACTGTACATTCCTTAATCAATGCACTGGTTCGCTATGACAATATCAATTTCGTTTTTATATCTCCTGAGGAACTTACCATACCTGACTATATTATCGAGATGCTTCGTGACAAAAATATTCCGTTTCGTGAAGTCAGAAAGCTTGAGGATGTCATGCCGGAGCTTGATATCCTGTATATGACCCGTGTGCAGAAGGAGCGTTTCTTTAATGAGGAGGATTATGTCCGGTTAAAGGATTACTACATTCTTGACAAAGAAAAAATGGAACTTGCAAAATCCGACATGATTGTGCTGCATCCGCTTCCACGCGTCAATGAAATCTCCGTCGAGGTCGATGACGACCCCAGAGCTGTTTACTTCCGTCAGGTACAGTACGGCGTCTATGTCCGTATGGCATTGCTCTTAACACTTTTGGAAATTGAAGTATAATCAAGGGAGGATTTACGATATGTTAAATGTAGGAAAAATCGAAGAAGGCTTCGTGCTTGACCATATCAAAGCCGGAAAGAGCTTAAGCATCTACAAACACCTTGGACTGGACAAGCTCGACTGCACCGTGGCAATCATCAAAAATGCAAGAAGCGGTAAAATGGGAAAGAAAGATATTTTAAAGGTAGAATGTGATATCAATACCTTAAATCTTGATATCCTCGGCTTTATCGACCACAATATCACTGTCAATGTCATCAAAAACTGTGAAATCGTTGAGAAGCTTCCGCTTACCCTGCCAAAGGAAATCAAAAATGTCCTGAAATGCAAAAATCCACGCTGCATTACTTCTATCGAGCAGGAGCTTCCGCATATCTTTGTGCTCACAGACGAGAAAAAGGAAATCTATCGCTGCAAATACTGCGAGGAGAAATACGGAAGCAAGGATATAACCAAGCTATAAAACCATCTATCATGCAAGCAAGTAAGGAATCCGCCGCAGCGGATTCCTTTTATCAATCACCTTATGCAAAGTTAAGAATTTCATCCTTGGGTTTTTGGGTCGGTACTACGCTGATACCCTGCAGAACCGGTCCCTCGCCATTATAATCCTTCCAAAACTCTCTGTGTACAACAGCCGTTACCTCAACCCAGTCCTTATTGGTAAGCTCACTGCACTTGTCGTATTTGCAGGCATATCCCAGAAATGCCATATCATCTGCGCAGCAGGTCATTGCCATTCTTCCCGGAACAAAATACACGTCATTGCTGTCCTCCGGTTTTAATACCATGGCTTTGAATTTGATTGTCTTGCCAATATATCTGTCAAGATTATCCATCGCATCTAAATAAAAGATACCATAGCCGTAATCATCAAGCTCCAGCAAATCGCTCTTCAAGTCATATGGCAAATCCTCCTCAAAAATCTGATTCACTTCGCCATTCTTGTCCTCAAAGATAATCTCCGCCTGGGGATTAACAGCCTTTACATTTCTCTTAAAACTGCTCAGCTGGTCAATCAGCCCATCACAGCGGTTAAATATAATAAGCTCCGACTTTCTAATCATTTCCGCCAGTAAAGAACGCATGTTTGTATAATAATTCTGGAAGGTGGATGCATCAATCGTAGTAATCTGCTGTTCCAGTTTCCAATGCCAGGGAAGCTTTAAGTTCTTGAAATTCCACATACCATTATACTCAATAATGATACGCTCCGGCTTATATGCCTTTTCAAGCTCTATCATCTTTGCCGGGGTCATCTTTTCTTCCTCGTCTACCACTTCCACAATCGTACGGCTTCTCTTGAGGATATCCTCATCATATTCGACCTCTCCCTCCTCACAGAGTATCAGGAGAGTCGTCCCTTTTGTCTGAAAATAAGGCTGCGATAATGTATAAGATATAAACTCTGTCTTACCGCTCTCCAAAAATCCATTAATAATATATACAGGCTTCATACTTTCTCCAATCCGTAAACAGTCTCTCATTACTTACTGAATAATGCCTTTAAGTTATCCTCATTGAGGCTGGCTCCGATTACACAGATTTTACCTGTAACCTCAGGTGCACCTGTACGCACGTTGCTCTCACCCGGAACATAGTCAAAGTTGATCCATGTTCCGTCTCCTGCCGGAACCATACCCTTTGCACGAAGAATTGCACCATACTTCTTCTCGTCCTCAAGCTCCTCTAAGATATTTTCAATCTCCTGCTTTGTGTAGGCAGCAGGAGTCTCAAGCCCCCAGCTTGTAAATACATCATCTGCATGATGATGGTGATGATGACCGTCATGATCATGACAGCCGCAAGTGCAGTTCTCATCATGCTCATCATGATGGTCATGGTCGTGCTCATCATGCTCGTCATGGTGATGATGCTCATGCTCGTCATGGTCGTGCTCATCATGGTCATGATGGTGCTCATGCTCGTCATGGTCATGATGGTGCTCATGCTCGTCGTGCTCGTCATGGTGCTCGTGCTCATCATGCTCGTGACAACCACAGGTGCAGTTCTCGTCATGCTCATGATGGTGATGATGCTCATCATGCATTGCTGCGACCTCCGCCATAAGCTCTGCTTCCAAATCCTTTGCATTCTCTATTGTCTCAAGGATTTTCTTTCCGTCAAGCTCGTCCCATGGCGTTGTGATAACTGTAGCCTTCTGGTTGTGCCCGCGTATAATTTCAAGTGCAGTGTTTAACCTGCTCTCACTGATATCAGCTGTTCTGCTCAGTATAATCGTACCTGCATGCTCAATCTGGTTTAAGAAAAACTCTCCGAAATTCTTTGCATACATCTTGCACTTGTTCGCATCAACCACAACAACAGCGCTGTTCAGCTCAATTTCTGCTTCTGTATCAACATTCTGAACCGCCTTCATTACATCGGAAAGCTTTCCGACACCGGAAGGTTCAATCAAAATTCTTTCAGGGTGATATGTTTCTATCACTTCTTTCAGAGAGCTTCCAAAATCCCCTACTAACGAACAGCAGATGCAGCCGGAATTCATCTCCTTGATTTCCACACCGGCTTCCTTTAAAAAGCCGCCGTCAATACCAATCTCACCAAACTCATTCTCAATCAGAACAACCTTGGACGCATCAAGCGCTTCCTTTAACAATTTTTTAATCAACGTTGTTTTTCCGGCTCCCAAAAAGCCTGAAAATATATCTATCTTTGTCATATTTGCCTCCTAACAATAAAATACACTGTAACCATTCAGTCCCTTCATAGTTACAACACATCTCTTTATTTCCAATATTTTATGATAGCACAACTACGCAATTTTTTCCATATGCCGTGTATTAAATTTCGATAAATTAGTAACAGTTCAGCCGTATGGATTATTATAATCAGGACGAAGGGCGGCAGTTCTATGCCGGAACAGGCGATTGAACTGCCGACCTTCTGTGTACTGGCAACTGTTCAACTTTATGGTTTCAATGAACAGAAAACGGCAGCCGGAAGGATACTATCTGCTGTTTTCGTCAGGGTGTTAATGCATAGAAGACTGAACTGTTACATAAATTATAAGCGCTATTCTGCACGAATATACCATTCCAGTTCTGCGGCTGCTATTTTCTCATAATTGTCCACACCCTCGCCTTTCCTAAGATATACATTCCTGATACCTGCCTGTATCATCATGCGTGCACATAGCGGACATGGCTTTGCCTTGTGCACTGATAAGTCGGAAGGATTGATTCCCGCAAGATACAAATCCGCTCCAAGCGTCTGTTCTCTTGAGCAATTCAGCAGTGCGTTTGCCTCCGCATGAACCGCCCTGCAAATGGCATAGCCCTCTCCCTGATGCATGCCGAGCCTGATGCGGGGGCACTCTCCGATATCACAGCAATTCTCAAAGCCTCTGGGGGAGCCGTTGTAGCCTGTAGAAATAACCGCATCGTCTTTCACGATCACTGCTCCATACTTCCTTTTAATACAAGTGCTTCTGTATGCAAAGTTTTCTGCACAGTTCAAATATGCATCTGTCTTTGAAATTCTTCTGTTTCCCTCCGGTTTAACCAATGTCCTGTACCTCTGTCTTTTCTTGTCTGTTACGTTGTTTGTTCCTGCTGCCTGCTATGCATTACCTGCTCATTATGGCATTGTATTCTGCCTCAATTAAAGAAGGCGGTATGCTGTACGTAAGCTCTGCCTCTTTTTTCTGTGAATCCTCCGGCACTTCTCCGCCTGAAATCATTCCGACAAGCCTTCCTCCCTCATCAAATACACCGCCGCCTGACATGCCTGCCTTGGAAAAGCATGCTGTCTCAAGTACATGCGTGTTAAAAAGCGGCACAAAACGCAGCTCCTTAATCACTCCTGTTGAAAACTCCATTGTTCTGCTGTCGCCCAAACCAATCTGCAGGACTTTTGTATCTGCATATTGACTTGCAAATTCACTTCTTGCATCCTCCGAATCCGTCTCATAGAATACAGGAACTGCCTCATAGACATCACGCAGAATCTGATTTGCTGCCGCCTCCCCAGGTATCCTGATAAAACCAATATCATACTGCTGGGAATAGCCCAATATTTCCGCATCCGCAGTCTCTTTGTTGCAAAAAACGACCTCAGCCCTGACATCTTTCATAAGCAGATGCCGGTTCGAGACAATGACAATCCCATTATCAATCTTCCAAATAATACCGCTTCCTGCCGATTCCTTTACTGCTACTCTCACTACGCTTCGCCTTGCCAGTTGATATACTATCTGCATTCTCATGTCCTCCATCTCAAGCCCATACTCATCCGCCATATTGAATCCAGCCATTTTTACCGCCTTCACTGCAGCAGCATCAGATACGCATGATATCGTGTTAAATTCATATGAATTTCCAAAAATCCCCACCAACAGCACATATAACATGCCAGACAGTATCAGCACACCTGATATCCTGCTCAAAGCCTTTTTCATAATATTATTCCCATTCTATTGAATCCATAAACGTGAATCCATAAACGATAGTCCATAAAACCCATTTTAAAAGGGAAAGTCCATACAAACCTTCCCCCGAATGTCACTATGGCAACCGCAGCGATAAGCCGGGTTATGTCGGCGCTGCCATTCTCATGACAGTACGAATGATCATCTATCTAGGACTGTCGTTACCGACAGCCTCAAGCGACCTACCTGAGAACAGACCGGGCAAGTCTGTCGTTCTCTGTTTGGTCTTGCTTCGGATGGGGTTTACATGTGCCCTCCTCGTTACCTCGGAGGCGGTGGTCTCTTAAACCGCCTTTCCACCCTTACCGGAACAAAGAAATCTTTGCCGGCGGTATATTTCTGTTGCACTGGCCTTGGAGTCGCCTCCACCGGACGTTATCCGGCATCCTGCCCTGTGAAGCCCGGACTTTCCTCACCTTACTATGAAAGATCATACTAAGCCGCGATCATTTGCCGCAGTTGCCATATCATTATAGTATGATTTCCATGCTTTTTCAAGCATTTCATTATAAAGTTTTCCTACACCTGGTAACAGTTTGGCCTTTTTTCCGGACGAAAACGGCAGATAG
>JAGAQJ010000039.1 GCA_017622845.1 Lachnospiraceae bacterium
GGAGCTATCTGTTCCCATTCCTGATCAGTCAATTCATAACGCCTCAACATAATCAACACCCCTTTTTCTTTATTTTACCATAAAAAAGAGAGATGAACATATTTTTTGTGCATTTTTTATTTTTCAAACACGCTCTAGCAAAAGAGGTTTTTTGATAATATGATGCATATTTTATTCCGGTATGGTTTTTTTAGTCTGCCTGATTGTCTGTCGTATCAATCCTCTGCAAACATCTTAGATTTAAATCTTTATCTCACGAATCCGCTTTCTTATTTTCAGTATCATGGAAGGAGCTACGGACAATTCGTCTACCCCCATCTTCACAAACGTTTCCGTAAGTTCCAAATCAGCACCCAGCTCCCCGCAGATGCCTGCCCATTTTCCGCATTTATGGGCATTATCAACAACCATCTGTATCATCTTTAAGACTGCTTTATGATGCGGTTGATAGAAATCGTCTAATTTCGCATTCTGCCTGTCAACAGCTAATGTATACTGTGTGAGGTCATTTGTACCAATGCTGAAGAAATCCACCATTTCCGCCAGTTCATCGCTAATCATGACTGCCGCCGGGGTCTCAATCATAATCCCCTGTTCCGGAATTTTATAAGGAATCTGAATCCTGTCCAATTCCTCCTGCACTTCCTTTACAATCCCATAAATCTGCTGTACTTCCTCAACAGATGTAATCATGGGATACATGATGGAAAGATTGCCGAATACTGCCGCGCGCAGCAAAGCCCGAAGCTGGGTTTTGAAAATTTCCGGCTGTTTTAAGCAAATGCGGATTGCCCGGTATCCCATTGCCGGATTGTCCTCATGCCCCAGATTAAAATAGTCTGCCTGTTTATCTGCCCCGATATCCAAGGTCCGGATGATAACCTTCTTTCCTGCCATCATCTGTGCAACCTGCTTATACGCCTGAAACTGCTCTTCCTCTGTAGGAAATGATTTTCTCCCGAGATATAAAAATTCACTGCGGAACAGTCCGATTCCTCCTGCATCATTTTCAAGCACATAGCCGACATCTTTGACATTTGCTATATTGGCATACAGATTGATTTTATGCCCGTCTAAGGTTATGGTTTCCTTTCCCTTCAACGTCTGCAGTAATTGGGCCTTTTCCTGCTCCTCTTCTATTTTTTTTCGTGTCTGCACGCAGATTTCCCCGGACGGCTCGAATATTACTTCCCCTTGAAATCCGTCTACAACAGCCTCCATGCCTGTATGAATTTCCTGCAGTTCCATCGGCACACCGACCAGCGCCGGAATATTCATCATGCGGGCAAGAATCGCCGTATGGGAATTGGTAGAGCCATGTACTGTCACGAATGCAAGTATTTTGTCTTTATCCATCTGCACTGTTTCACTTGGACTTAAATCATCTGCCACAATAATCGACGGCTCCATAGAAGAAAAATCCACTTCTTCCTGCCCCTGCAGAATTTTTACAAGACGGTTGGAAATGTCTGTTACATCGGCTGCTCTTGCCTTCATATAATCATCATCCATACTTGCAAACATTTGTGAAAAATTGTCCCCTGTCACTGCCACCGCATATTCCGCATTCACTAGCTCTGTCTGAATCATCTTTTGTATGGATTCCAGGTAATCTTCATCCTCCAGCATCATTTGATGAACCTCGAAAATAGCGGCATTTGCCTCTCCGACTTCCTTTAACGCTTTATCATACAGTCTCTGGAGCTGCTCTTTCGCTGTTTCTCCAGCCCTGCTTACTCTGCCAATCTCCGAAGCAGTATCTTCTATTTTATAGCGTTTTATCTGCAAATCCCTGTCCTTTAAGACAATCACATTCCCCATAGCAATCCCTTTATATACGGATTTTCCTTTATATGTTTTCATTTTGTCATCTCCCATCATCTGCCTTCTTTCCAAAATAGCCGGACAACAGACAAGTCCGGCTATTCCAATATTCTACAGGTTGTTCTTCATAAATGTTTCCATCTGCTCTATCGCAGTCTCCTCGTCAGCGCCTTCTGCCTTAACGACGATTTTGTCACCGCATTTGACTCCCATTCCCATCAGTGCCCGATTCCAATAAAAATCAACTGCTTTGCTTCCTGTATCATCTCTGTGACTTTAACAATGGACTCCTCGACCTCAGCCATCGGAATTTCACCAATTTTCAAGGCAGACGATTGAGGATAACGCAGAAAATGGCGGAATTATCCCGTTTTGAGGCGTGTGCGCCCTTGTAAATTGAGGGTAATTACCTGCCACAAAAAGATAAGATTTGCTCTCACATACGAGCCTTTCATCGGCTTCCGTTTGATTTGAAGTCTGCTCTTTGCTATGGCACACATTGCTACTTGCCATTGTACCATAGTTTTACTTTTTCGGATAGATTTTCTAAAATCAAATATGGGAATGGGCATTAAAATGGGCATAAAAAGCCCCCAAATCGTTTTTAGGGTCTTTCTCTCGTTTGGATATCCTGTCAAAGATGCTGTTCCAAGGAAATAATAATTTTCCTGAAAGCTTAGCATTCTGACAGAAATAAAATATCCAAAGTTCAAAAAGAACACTCTTTTAGACTTGGAGGCGTTATTGAATTCATTTATTCCATAAACATTTTCGAAGACTACTTCTTCCAGCAAAGAATATTTCAGGAGTCTGAATAAGGTATCCTTTTTGCATACCATATTTTTTAAGCAAACACTCCTCTACATACTCAGATTCGCACTACACTTCATCTGGTGCCTGACCATCGTGTGCTTTCCATGCACATTCTGTTATTTTCATATCAGAAAACACTGCTGTAAAAGATGATTCCTCCGGACTGCAGGCATAAACGCCGAATCGAATCTTTCCGCCTCCTTTCAGCATATGACACACGCGCATCTGATTGAAATTCTCACCGTCAGGGGAGCATTCAATACAATAATCATCCTCTCTACGGCTGAAGCGATACCACATGATTTTCACGTCCGCAGGAATCGCAGTTGTTGCCCAGTCTGAATAACCATCATTGGTAACAACAGACCCAAGATGCTGGAACTGCTCATTTTCAAACTCCACTGAACCCTTTAGCCAGTTCTCACTGTCCATATACATAACAATGCCGCATTGGTCAAATCGATGATGACTTTTTGTGAAATCCGTTTTTACAATAAAAGAAAAGAATTTCTCATCTGTTTCCATCTGTAACACAGGCGCATTATCATTTCGGAAATGATAGTAGGTTCTCTGCCACAGGTCTGTATGTGGTTTTGTTGTTATCTCAATCTTCCCATCCTCTACATGAAAATCCTGTGGTTTTCTTGTCCATTGCAAACTATTTACATCAAAAATAATCATTTATATAATCCGCCTTTCTGCGAAAGGCACCGATGGGGTTATGAAACCCGTTAGTTGACTTCCGCTTTCTAATCTATTCTCCTTCTGATATTATCTTTTTAATAAGACTGACACACTACAGAACACGTGGAGGTGAGTGGCGGGGCTGTATAGCGGCGACCTCGCATTTATATATGTTGTCGGTCATCCGTTAAGGCATCAATGAATGGCGCAATCAAAAGCCCGTAAACTTATCTCTTCCAAAGTCGACTCGATTTTGCCGGATGACCAGTCACTGTCAATTTTATTACTATAAATCTCAGGAGTTTTTTCTAATCTTAAACTGGATGATGTTTTCAGTGATGTTTTTGGAAAATCTTCCCGCTCCATCACGGAATATTTGTTTCACACTTCACACCTCCCCAAACAGTATAACACATTTTATTTTAAAAGCGATCAAAAATGGCACTGTATTGGCACTATAACGGCACTGCAAAATTTGTCCTATTTTCCAGAAACATAGACATCCGTTACTTATTTCTGAACATTCTGGCACCATACAACATTTTCCTATGATTTTTCCCCATATGGCATTGTCGATTCTGCTACCATCGACGACGGTTGCTGTCTGTCAAAATCATAAGTAATCACCTTCTGTTCCTGTCCGGTAAAGGATGCCTGACCGCCAATACCAAAATATTTCTCAAAAAATGTCTTTAACTTATCAATGACGCCCTGTTTCTTTTTGGCTCTCCCGCCACCGCCAAATCTCGAAATCGGCGGCATGAGCTTGTCAATGTCTGTTCCGGATGTTTTTATCTCCCCATCCCGAAACGCATTTTCCATAAATTTGCGGGTATCTTCCGGTTTTAGTTTTTCCTCTGCTATGATCGTATCAAGGTCTTGCTCCCTCTGCTCCACCACATAGTTGTGCCATTCATTCATAACATCATCCACGTCGTTGATTCCTGCAATAAAGTTTTCAATGAGCTGTTTCTTACTGCGCAGTTCCGGGCTGGCATCAATCGCTTTATGAATGGTAATCAGCACTTCCTTATCCTCGCAGTGGGTATCATGATATTTTTTTACAAGCATGAGAATATAGTCAATGTTGATTTCTATCTGCCGGATTAATTCAATCTCAAATACGACATCATCTGTGATATCCGTACTTTCCTGTCGTTTCCGTTTCCATTCATCCCGTAAATCCTGATAACGTCCGAGGTAATCCTGCAGATCACGCTCTGAGATCAATTCATTTCCTTTGAAATCATCAAAGGACAGCAGCAAGTTTCGCATACGAAGAATCGCACCAAACAGGGCAATGAAGTCTTTCTGTTTTTGCTCACCAACAATCTGCGGTTCTGATAATGGAAACTTATGATTCAACTCCTCCATCAAATCCACATAACCCGGCATTTGTTTTCCATCCACAGACACATACCCGTAATAGTAGTCCTTGAAACTCTGCAGAAGAACAATTCCCCCGGCATTCTTATCCCCGAACAGGGAAATTGCACTGTCTACACGCTTTTGCAGGTTGCGGAAACATACGATATTGCCAAATGTCTTGATGGAATTGAGGATACGGTTGGTACGGGAAAATGCCTGTATCAGTCCGTGCATCTTCAAATTCTTGTCCACCCACAAGGTATTCATGGTAGTAGCGTCAAAACCTGTAAGGAACATATTGACGACAATCAGAATATCCAGTTCTTTATTTTTCATTCGAAGAGATACATCTTTATAGTAATTCTGGAATTTATCGCTGGAAGTATCGTAGTTCGTATGAAACATTTCATTATAATCCTTGATGGCTTCTTCAAGAAATTCTCTGGACGACTGGTCAAGCGCAGAGGTGTCCTCTGAATTTTCTTCATCCAGAATGCCATCCGCTTCTTCCTCATTTGCTCCATAACTGAAAATCGTGGCGACACGCAGCTTCTTCGTTGGATCTGCCGCCATTTGCTTCTTAAATTCCTGATAATACAGCTTTGCCATCGGTACGCTGGATACCGCAAAGATAGAATTGAATCCACTGATACGCTGTTTCCGCTTGATTTCCTCCACCTCTTCATCACGCTTAGCTGTTGCCACCTCTTCGATATTGGTCAGCGTATTGTAGATGTATGTTTTATCTCCACGATAAGTTTTCTGGTCAAAATGTTCCAGTATGTACTGCGTCACAATGCGAATGCGCTCAGGAGCCATCATAACCTTCTCCCGGTTAATGTCCCATACCATCTCGTCTGTGATTTCTTCATCCGTGTCCATTGTCTTAATATAATCTACCCGGAACGGAAGGACATTCTTATCATTGATTGCATCCACAATCGTGTAACTATGCAACTGATCGCCAAAGGTCTGCCCTGTCGTAAAAAACTCCGGATTCTTCGCTCTGCCGGAATTTACGGAAAAAATCGGAGTTCCTGTAAATCCGAACAGGTGATATTTCTTGAAATTCTTTACAATGGCTGTGTGCATATCTCCAAACTGGCTGCGATGACATTCGTCAAAAATAATGACGATGTGTTTTGCGTACACTTCATGTCCCGGATTCTTCTTAATAAAAGTTGCCAGCTTCTGAATAGTAGTAATAATGATATGCGCGTCCGGATCTTCCAACTGGCGTTTCAGTATAGCAGTAGAGGTATTACTGTTGGCTGCTCCCTTTTCAAAGCGGTCATATTCTTTCATGGTCTGATAGTCCAAATCCTTACGGTCAACCACAAACAGCACCTTATCGATATAGGACAGTTTCGAAGCAAGCCTTGCAGTTTTAAACGAAGTGAGCGTCTTGCCGGAGCCAGTCGTGTGCCAAATATATCCACCGCCTTCCACACTTCCATATTTCTTATAATTATTTGCGATCTCAATACGGTTCAGAATACGCTCCGTTGCCGTGATCTGGTATGGACGCATAACCATCAGCATATCTTCAGAAGTAAAAATACAGTATTTTGTGAGGATATTCAGAATCGTATGCTTTGCAAAAAACGTCTTAGTAAAATCAATCAGATCAGGGATCACACGATTGTTGGCGTCCGCCCAGAAGCAGGTAAATTCAAAGCTGTTGCTTGTCCTCGTCTTGCTTGCTCCTCTTTTCTCATGTTCCTTTTCCGCATTTCGTCTGGTACTATTGGAATAATACTTCGTATTTGTTCCATTAGAAATGACAAAAATCTGAATATACTCATACAGTCCACACCCTGCCCAAAACGACTCTCTCTGATAGCGGTCAATCTGGTTAAATGCCTCACGAATAGCAACACCTCTTCGTTTCAATTCAATATGCACGAGAGGCAAGCCGTTGACCAGAACCGTAACATCATAACGATTATCATGTTTTGCGCCATCTTGTTTGTTGACCACATACTGGTTGATAACCTGCAATCTGTTGTTATGAATGTTTGTTTTATCAATCAGCGTAATATTTTTAGTTTCCCCACTATCACGCTTTAATACCTTCACATTATCCTCTTGTATGGTGCGTGTCTTTTCCACAATATGCTCATTGGGATTAGCAATGGTATTTTTGAAAAAATCCTCCCACTCCGTATCGGAGAACTGATACTGATTCAGTTCTTCTAATTTTTTACGGAGATTTGTAATCAGATTCCTCTCTGTGTGTATAGGCAGATACTCGTATCCTTGTTCGCACAGCAGGCGGATAAATTCCTGTTCCAGTGCAGCTTCGCTCTGATAGCTGTCAGAGCGAAGCTGCACTGGCTCATATTCTGTAACTACCGTATTTTCCGATGTCTCCGCTACAATATTAAAGTACGGCACAATCTCGCCCCCTTACTTTTGTATTTCATAGCTGTTCAGTACCTCACAGCTATGATGCAAAATCCATTTAAATTGCCTGCGGAAATGGGATTTTGCACCCTTGAATCATATTCTTACGGTCTCAGCACCAAGTGCTTCGACCTGTCTTGAATAGCTACTGTATCTCTCTAAAAGATAACAGCTTGTCTCTATAGTATTCGTATTGCTTCTGTCGTGCTTCGATTTCTGCCGGAAGTCCTGCGGCCAAATCATTACAGAGGATATGGAACTTACTCAGCACATTCACAATTTCTTGTTGCTTTTCTATACTCGGAAATGCAAGCTGATATTCTGCAATGGTTTTTCCTGTTAATGACGCTCTGGTTGTAAAAGCACAATGACTTGTGACATACTGTCTGAAATCATCTGTAGCGAAGCAAAACGCACAATATTCTGGCAATAAATAATTCGTTTTTGGTGTTGCCTTAATAGTAAATCCATTAAAAACACAGTCTCCTATATCATCCAGCATTACCGATGACCAGCCCACATCTTCCGCAGTTTCCGATGTTCTGGTAAAAAATACATCTCCACGATGAACTTTCAGTTTTTCAATCTCAGCAGGCGTACATTCTACCAATGCAGTAATATCGTTTTCCCTAAGAAATCTGTTATTATAAACATCTGTATATCTAATGAATGGAATTCCTGTTCCAAAGAAATCCTTTCCTTTGCTCAATCCATTACGAAAATCAAACAAACTTCCCATCGGCAGAGTAACATACCCAAATACATACTGAATGAGCTTAATTGCGTTCAGTTCAGGAAAAAAATACAACTGAATAAAGCAGATGAGAGGAAAGCAAAAAGAGTTTTCCTCTTTTTTTGCGTCCGTTTCTTTGGAGCCTCTGATACTCGCGTGACTTGTCTGGTATGCAGATGCGGGGGAGAGAGGCAGACAAAGCTGCTTTTTATTTGCTGCAAAAAATTGTTGAAAATTTGTTGAGGTACAATAGATAGGTAACACAAAAATAAAAAAGCAAGGATTCACTTTGATATGATATATTGGAGTTGTCGAGAAACCAATGCA
>JAGAQJ010000040.1 GCA_017622845.1 Lachnospiraceae bacterium
CACAGAAGGGCAGCAGTTCTATGCCGGAACAGGCTGGCGGAGAATGCTGATATTTTCTTATGGGTGATTCGATACATCAGCGAAAATCCGCACGGATGCGGATTTAGGACGAAACGCGTCCATGGACGGCGCGTAGAGTCTGGTCGCGGACGGTTTTGAAAGCTTGTGGCATCACCCATTAGAAAATTCGCATTTGGAGTCCAATCGCCTGTACTGGCATAGAACTGACGCCCTTCGTCCGGCTAAAATAATGCATAAGGCTGAACTGTTACGTTCATGCGTAAAAAAGGCAGGCATTTTGGCGCACGATCCCCTCTGCTCTGATGGGAAGTGAACACTGACGCTAACCAATAGATATGCCTTAATCGTAAAAAAGGATTGATTAAACGCAGCAAATTATATATACTCTTGGTAGAAACAGTCGGCAGTTTCGCAATAGCAGCATTTTTTGCCGGCAGAAAAGAATGGGGAACTGCACAGAAACAGAATGGAAAAGAGGTAAATTATGGATAAGAATCAGTTTAGTACGCCGCTTTCACTTAGGAATATTCAGATTTCAGATACCTTTTGGAAAAACGAGATGGAGCTTGTACGCAAGGAGGTAATCCCGTATCAGTGGGAGGCGCTCAATGACCGTGTGGAGGGGGTAGCACCGAGCTATTGCATGCGCAACTTTAAAATTGCAGGAAAGATGAATAAGGAAAAAGGACGGCTGGGTGCGGCTTATGTCGAACCGAAATATACCTTCCGGGGATTTGAGTCGCTCCCGGAGGACCCGGACCATTTGGAGGACAAGTTCTATGGGTTTGTATTTCAGGATACCGATTTTTCCAAGTGGATTGAGGCAGTAGGCTACTCACTGACACAGCACCCTGATGCAGAGCTTGAGAAGCTTGCGGACAGTGCAATTGATATTGTCTGCGAAGCACAGCAGGAAGACGGATACCTTGATACCTATTATATTATCAACGGCAAAGATATGATTTTTTCAAACCTGCGCGACCATCATGAGCTGTACTGTTTTGGTCATCTTGCGGAAGGAGCAGCAGCGTATTATCAGGCGACAGGAAAGGATAAGCTGTTAAAGGCAGCAGAACGGTTTGCGGATTATATCGACAGCTATTTCGGACCGGAAGATGGAAAATGCAAGGGATATCCCGGACACGAGATTGCAGAGATGGCGCTTGTACGGCTTTATGAGGTGACAGGAAAGCAGAAGTACCTTGACCTCAGCGCCTTTTTTGTGGAGGAGCGTGGAAAGAAGCCCTATTACTTTGACAAAGAGGAACATCCGGATGTCGTGGATAAATCTCCTGAGGGAATCCGGTATGCCTACAATCAGGCCCACCTTCCGGTCAGAGAGCAGAAGGAAGCAGTGGGACACGCAGTAAGGGCTGTCTATCTGTATTCAGGAATGGCAGATGTCGCAAGGCTTAAGAATGATGACAGTCTGTATGAGGCATGCGAAAGACTCTGGGACAATATTGTAAATCAGAAGATGTATATTACAGGCGGCATCGGCGGTACGCATATCGGAGAGGCGTTTTCATTCCCCTATGATTTGCCGAATGACACTGCCTATGCGGAGACTTGTGCATCTATAGGACTGGTCTTCTTTGCGCGCAGAATGCTGGAAATGAAGCCCGACGCAAAGTATGCAGATGTTATGGAGAGGGCGCTTTACAATGGAATATTGAGCGGTATGGCGCTCGATGGAAAAAGCTTTTTCTATGTCAATCCTTTGGAGGTCAATCCCGAAGCATGCCATAAGGACGAGCGAAAGTTTCATGTAAAGCCTGTTAGGCAAAAGTGGTTCGGCTGTGCGTGCTGTCCTCCCAATATCGCAAGACTCTTAAGCTCCATCGGTTCCTATGCATACACGGAAAATGATGATACGCTTTTTGTCCATTTGTATATAGGAAGCACGCTTACCAAGAAAATCGGTGACAGGGAAGCGGACATAAACATCACGTCGCAATTCCCATGGAATGGCGACGTGCAGATTAAAGTGCGCGCAAAGGATACCGGTTTCAAGCTGGCGCTTCGTATTCCCGGGTGGTGCGACAACTATCAGCTTGCAGATGAAGAAAGCTATGAAATCACACAAAAGAACGGTTATCTTTACCTGTCTAAGGCATGGACAGAGGAAGATGTGGTGGATATATCCTTCCCCATGAGGGCAAGACTGATGGTCTGCTCGGCAGCAGTAAGGGAAAATATCGGAAAGGCTGCACTCATGAGAGGACCTGTCGTATACTGCCTCGAGGAAAAAGATAACGGAAAGAACCTGCATCTGCTGTCTGTCAAGCCGGATACAACATTTACCGTGATGGAAGAACAGATTGCAGGAACAACAATACGGAAAATTCAGCTTAACGGAAGCAGAATGGCAGCAGAGGACACGCCATGCAACGGACTTTACAGCCCGCTTGGCACAGAGACAAGAGAAGATGTTACACTCACCTATATTCCCTATTATGCATGGGCGAACCGCGGAGAAAATGAGATGCAGGTGTGGACATCAGTGCTGCAGTAAATTTGATGTAATTGTTCAGTACAGTATACTGGCTGCGGAGTGCGTGAGAATGCGTAAAATGCATTCGGCATCAAGTCACCACGAAGTGGTTTTGCATGACTTGATGCTCGTAACTATGAGGGTACTGAATCGTTACAATCTGACATGCTTTTTCAGAACGGCTGGATGGTAACAGTTATGGGAATTTCCTAATACGATGAATTAAGGTTTTGTAATGAGGACGTTGGATGACAGGCTTCATGGACTGATTTTCGTTCATGAAGCCTGTTTTGCGCAAACCGCGCAGAGAAATGATACTGCTGAAACGTTATGCACGCTGCGCGGTGAGCAGCGGCAAAGACGATTCCTTCTGTATCATAAAGCGTCAGAAAATTCAGAAAATACTATACATAATAACTGATAGAAGATGTTTAAAGTGACAGTATTTAGAAAAATTAGATTAAGCTATTGCAATTTGGGAAACGAAGTGTTACTATAAAATCACATCAAGGGAAGAGAGAAAATAAAAGCAGCACAGTATAGAAGCTTTTATAAAGCATTTGAAATAGATACAAATGCAGAGTTCGGAAACCGGTAACCAATCGCGATAGAGGGTATGCTTAAGAAAGGAGATGAGTCCCTTGGCACATTTAGAAACCTGAATCTGATGAGAAGAAAACCCTTAATAGATGAAATAATCAAAGAAAGCAGCTATTGAAACAGCAGAAGCGAATCGAATAAAAGGTCTGTGAAAACAGCATAGAAAGTCGAAGAAAGAAGCTGTGAAAACGGCATAGCAAATCGAATAAAGAAGCTGTGAAAACAGTATAGTAAATCGAATAAAAAGCTGTGAAAACAGCAGAACAAATCGAATAAAAGGTCTGTGAAAACAGCAAAGCGAATCGAATGAAAAGGCTGTCAGAATAGCAGAGCAGATTAAATTAAGCAGAGTATTTCAGATAAATCATTAGAGGATAGGAAGAGAAGGATTTACCAAAACAAATTATCAGATGTCGGATTAGAAATCTGGGAAAGAGGAAAAATTGGATAACGAATTTCATTAGAGCGGTCATCGTATCATTCAAATAAGAAGGTATGATGACCGCTCCTGATTTTTTCAGATGTACATGTTGGGGACTGCCGCATCATCATAATAGCATAAAGGCTTATGCGACCATGAATTATCTGAAAATTCAGAAAATACTATACATAATAACTGATAAAAACTGTCTAAAACGACAGTATTTGGAAAAATTAGCATAAACTGTTGCAATCAGTCGAAAAGAGTGTTATCATACAATTACACCAAGGAAATGCAGAAAGACACAAAAGGATAAATGCATCAAAGTACAAAAGAGCTTTTATAAAGCATTTGAGATAGATGCAAATGCAGTCTTTGGCAGCAGGTGGTCAATTACAATCAGAGGTATGCATAAGAAAGGAGATGGGTCCCTTGGCACACTTAGAAACCTGAATCTAATGAAAAGAAATCCCTTAATATAAATAAGAAGATAAAAAGCAGCTATTCAAACAGCAAAACAAATCGAAAGAAGCAGATGCCGGACAGCAGAGCAAATCGAAAGAAGCAGTTATCGGGATAGCAGGGCAGATTGAATTAAGCAGTGCATTTCGGAAAAGTCATTAGAGGATAGGAAGAAGTAAGCTGTACGAAAAAGATTAAAAAATATCGGATAAGAATCCGGGAAAGAGAAAAAATTGGATAACGAATTTCATTAGAGCGGTCGTTGTATCATTCAAAGAAGAAGGTATGGCGACCGCTCGTTTTTGTTGTAATCTACAGGTTTCTGTGTTATACTACCTGCAATTGCAAGACAGCAGCGCAGAAAAGCCGAAGGCTGAATTGCAGCAGTTCGGCATCAGAAAGCGCAGCGGACGGGATAATACGGGCTGTGAGAAAGTGATTCTCCACAGCCTGTCTCCTGTAACATTTGGCTGGGGAAAGGGATGGATTGAAAGAAGATGGCACAGGTATATTTTACAAGGCACGGACAGACAATATGGAATGTTGAGAATAAAATCTGCGGTGCTACAGATATAGCACTGACACAGCTTGGCTATGAGCAGGCACGGGCGCTCGGGCAGAAAATCGCAGAGGAGAAGCTCAAAATTGATGAAATATTGTATTCTCCGCTTATCAGGGCAAGAGATACAGCGCTTGAGATTGCTAAGATTGCGCAAATTCCTGCACGAGAGGAGCTTCGCCTTAAGGAGCAGAATTTCGGCAGGTATGAGTCGACAGCAAGAGACGGCGCAGAGTTTCAGGAGGCAAAAAAGTGCTTTGTCAATCACTTTGGCGGCGGAGAGACGATGCTGCATCTGGCGCAGCGCATTTATAATCTTCTTGATGAGATTAAGGCGGAGTCGGAACAAAAAACGTATCTTTTAGTAGCGCATAACGGCATTGCCAGAGTGGTACATTCCTATTTTTATGATATGACAAATGAGGAGTATTCTGCATTCGGCATCAAAAATTGTGAGATACGGGAATACCGGTTTGCGGCTTGCGATGGACAGGAGCCAAATGAAAAATGATGAGCCATGGGAATAATGTTATCGGATTGCGGCAGGAGCCAAATGAAAATGATGAGCCATGGGAATAATAGTTATCAGATTGCGGCAGGCGAATAAATGACATGAAAAAGCTGCCGGAGGATTAAGTCTTCCGGCAGCTTATTTTTTTTAAAGGGGATATTACTTGAGCGGCTTAGAACCTGTCTTTTCCTGCATTTTATCAACCCATGCCTTGAATTTGCCTTTTTTCTTTGCAGGTGCGGTGTCAAGCTTTCCGCGGATGCCCTTCACATCTGTGATATAGATACCGCTGACAGTTGCTTTGACTTCTTTTTTGACAGGAATAATGTCATATATGGAAGCGTCACAAATCAGCGACATAATCTGAGGACCTATCTTAGCCTTTACAATAGGAAATTTTGCACGGCGCATGTACTTAGGAGTCTGTTCCAGTACGGCAGCCGGAAGTCCTGCGTCTTTTAGTTTTAGCTTCTTTTTGTCAATGATAAGCATTGTAACAGTCTGCTTGGCAGCTTCTATCTGCGCTTCCTGCTCTGCCTGCTTTTTCTGCATCTTTTTTCCGACGAAGTAAAGCACGACGAGAAGCACAACAAGAATGACAAGAATCGTAATTAAAACCTTTGCTAACATCTTTCATCATTACCTTTCTGATAGTACTTTTTTATATTGTCATAATATGGATTGTATCATTAAATAATGGAAAGTGCAAGAAAGTATACCGATTTCATTGTTTTTTTGGGGTATTAATGATATAATAAGCAACGTGTCATAAGGTAAAAGTGTGTAGCACAAAGGTTGTGGGTATGCTGACACGTTCCTTATCAATTCAAAGATGAACATGTCAGCACACTGGAACGGAGCGGACAGTAACGCAGAAGGAAAGGATTGCATATTATGAAAAAGAAAATGGCATTGCTGTGCATGGCGGGAATTATGGTATTGGGCATAAGCGCCTGTTCAGACAAGAAGGCAGCGAATCAGACATCGGAATCAGTAGAGACACAGACCGCCTCAGACGGGGAAGATGCTGCTCATACAGAAAGCACACAGACAGGTGAGGATTCGGACAGTTCATCCGCAGAGACGGAAAAAGTCAGTGACAGAGAAGATTACGTGGGAATACAGGACCTTGATATTGAGGAATACATTACACTGGCGGATTATAAAAACATGACAGTCAGCGCCATAAAGCCTGACACAGATGATGAGACGATTGAAAATTATATTAACAGCCGCCTTCTGGTGGGGGATATCATGGACAGAGCAGTGGAGGAAGGCGATGTTGTTGATATTGACTTTGTGGGAAAGAAGGACGGAGAGGAATTTCAAAACGGCTCGGCACAGGGCTATAAGCTTACTATCGGCTCGGGAGCATTTATACCGGGCTTTGAGGATGGACTCATCGGAGTCACGCCCGGAGAGACCGTTGACCTTGAGCTGACCTTTCCGGAGGATTATGATAATGAAGAGATGGCAGGACAGGAGGTCGTGTTTACCGTTACAGTAAACAGTATAAAGGGTTCGGCCGAGTACGCGGCAGTGACCCCGCAGGACATGAAGAGCCTGGGACTTGCATACGAGACAAAGGAGGAAGTCTGGGAAGCAGGAAAGAAAGCCGTTGAGGAGAATGCAGCCGAAACGTTTGCAGCAAACTCAAGAAGCGCAATTCTTCAGAAGCTTGTAGAAGAGAGCACGGCTTCCTCGATACCGGAATATTTAGTCGAGGAAGAGGTCCAGAATTATAATACTTATATGGGTTCTCTGGCACAGCAGATGTACGGCGTGGACCTTGAGACCTTTGTAACCGGTGCATATGGCATTACAATGGACGAGTACAATACACAGCTTAACGAAATGTGCAGCGACACAGTCAAGCAGTATCTTGTGCTGGAGGCGGTTGCACGCTCAGAGGGAATCGAAATCACAGAGGATATGATGAAGGAAACGGCAGCTGGGGAAGCAGCGGAGTATGGCTATGCCTCCGCTGAAGAGCTGATTGATGATGTAGGCTATACCACCTACAGAATGTACATGATGCAGGACAAGGTGCTTGAGAGGCTGATGGAGATCGTAACGGTTGAGGAGGAAGCTTCTGAGACTGGCGCAGAATAGTTTTCACCGGACAGGCTTTGCAAAGGGGAAGAGATACATGAAGAAAGGATACGGACGTTTGACAGCAGCGGTCCTTTGCGCAGCAGTACTTTTTACTGCCTATGACGGGAGAGGCTTTCAGGAGCCTTCCCGGGTTCAGGCAGCAAAAAAGGACGATTTGAAACAACAAAATGAAGACGATCAGGAGAGGCTTGATGAGATTGATGAGCAGGTCGATGAACTGACAGGCGAGCAGGAAGGCATTGACGAGGAGATACAGACGTTAAGTGACCAAATTGCGGAAATCATGGCAAGCATCAGCCTTCTTGAGGAGGAAATTGAGCAAAAAAAGGCAGAGATTGAACAGGCAAAGCTTGACCTTGCCGAGGCACAGAAAGTAGAGCGCGAGCAGTATGAGAATATGAAGGCGCGCATTAAGGCAATGTATGAGAACGGCGAAACTTCCTATCTCGATGTCCTTTTCAGCGCTGCTTCCATGCAGGACATGATGAACAAAGCGGATTATGTGGAAAAGATTCACGAATATGACCGCAGGATGCTCACAAATTACCAGATTGCAAGACAAAAGGTTGAGGAATTAAAGGAAAACCTCGAGATTGAGGAATCAGAGCTTGAGTCTGCACAGGAAGGGCTTGAAGAGGAGAGAGACAGCGTAGAGGAAGCAAGGGCTGAACTTGAGGAAATCAGCGCCGACTACGCAGTACAGATTAGCAAGGCAAAACAGCAGGCTGAAGTTTACAAATCACAGATTAAGCAGCGGAATGCCCAGATTAAGCAGATTGAGGAGGAAGAACGCAGGGCGGCTGAGGAGGCTGCCAGAAAAGCTGAGGAGGAGCGCAAAAGAAAAGAAGCCGAGGCGAACAAAAATAATAACAGCAACAGCAGTAATAATAACAGCACTGCTTCCGCAGCGGCGAAGCCGGCCGGGACAGCAGCAGTTGACAAAGCATCGATTATGGCAGCAAATGGAAGCGCAAAGGGAAAGGAAATCGCGATCTATGCCTGCGGCTTTGTGGGAAATCCTTATGTGGCAGGAGGTACAAGCCTTACAAACGGAGCAGACTGTTCCGGTTTTACGCAGTCGGTATTTAAGGCATATGGATACAGCCTTCCCAGAAATTCCACTTCCCAGAGAAGCGTAGGCAGGGAGGTCAGCTATGCGGAGGCGGAGCCGGGAGACATTATCTGCTATCCGGGACATGTGGCGATATACATAGGAAATGGTAAGATTGTCCATGCAAGCTCTGCCAAGACCGGAATTAAAATCAGCAATGCTTTGTACCGCGATATTTTGTGCGTGCGGAGAGTTGTTTCATAAGAAGACAGTATTTCAAACCGGATCAGACAGGGCTGCCGGAGAGAATATTCAAAAGCTGGAAATACATGCGGCAGAGGCTGCAAGCGGTTTAGAGTAAAATCTAAACCGCATTTTTATGCGCAGACCTGTTTTTCTTTCTGCTCTATGCCTCGTGCTGATGGGCATATTTTTCACGGGTAGCAAGTCCCCCTCTGATATGGCGCTCGGATTTGTTGATATCCAGCACTGTCCGTGCTTGTTTGGCGAGCGTAGGATTGACCTGCATAAGTCGTGATGTGACATCTTTATGTACAGTAGACTTGCTGACACCAAATGCCTTGGCAGTCTGTCTTACAGTGGCGTTATTGTCAATAATATAGACAGCAATATTGATGGCTCTTTCCTCAATATAATCCTTCATAATCTGAAAAAGGGTTCTCCTTCTGAATCATTTGTACATTCTATGAAACAGGTTGAAAGATTATGAGTAGCAGTTCAGGGGATACTTTTTTGTGTTTTAGAATTTATTTATAAATAATTAGAAAAAGATTGTTGACAATAAAATCTGAAAGTAGTAATTTAATATATGTAAATATTAGCACTCCATCAAAACGAGTGCTAATAAAACAAAAGGAATGACTTTATAGCGGAAAGGAGCGTGGCAGGTTGGATTTAGATGAGCGAAAGCTGAAGATATTGCAGGCGATTATCCGCAATTACCTTGAGACAGGAGAGCCGGTCGGAAGCAGAACGATTTCGAAGTATACGGACTTAAACCTAAGCTCTGCTACGATCCGGAATGAAATGTCAGACCTTGAGGAGCTTGGCTATATCATACAGCCGCATACCTCGGCAGGCCGGATTCCATCCGACAAGGGCTACCGCTTATATGTGGATCAGATGATGCTTGAGAAGGAGGAACAGCTCAGTCAGGCGACACAGGAAGTAAAGGAAATGCAGAAGATACTTCTTGACCGCGAGGATAAGATGGAGTCGGTCCTCAAACAGATGGCAAAGATGTTAGCGGCAAATACGAACTATGCCACCATGATATCTGCTCCGCAGGTGAGAGGAAATAAGCTCAAGTTCATACAGCTTTCGAGAGTGGATACAAGACAGCTTCTCACAACGATTGTCGTTGAGGGAAATGTGATTAAGAATAACATGATAGCCGTTGCCGGGGCGATTGACGATGAGACGCTTTTGAAGCTGAATATTTTACTCAACACCAATTTAAACGGACTTCCGATAGAAGAAATCAATCTGGCAATGATAGCAAAGCTTAAGCAGCAGGCAGGCGTACATGCAGGAGTGATAGCGGATGTGATGGATGCAGTGGCAGCAGTGATTAAGGAGGACGAGGACATCGAAATCTACACAAGCGGAGCCAACAACATTTTCAAGTATCCGGAGCTTGCGGATAACCAAAGAGCCAGCGAACTGATTACAACCTTTGAGGAGAAGCAGTTATTGACAGAGCTTGTGCAGGATACCCTTACAGACGAGACAGGAACAGGCATTCAGGTTTACATCGGAAGTGAGACGCCGGTTCAGACTATGAAGGACTGCAGTGTTGTGACAGCTACCTATGAGTTAGAGGAGGGAATGAAGGGAACCATTGGAATTATCGGTCCCAGACGTATGGATTATGACAAGGTAATCAGTACCCTGAAAACGTTAAAAAGTCAGCTCGATACAATTTATAAAAAAGAGGATGAGCAGACTTGATATAGAAGCCGGTAACTATGAAGGTACTGAATAGTTACAAAGCATGATTAATTCAGAAAGGAAACGAGTGAGAGTGGAAGAAAAAGAATTAGATGAACAAATCGTGGAAGATACAGATTCAGAAGAAAGCTCAGAACCCGGGACAAATGAAGCTGCCGACAGCGGGGAACAGAACGCTGACGCTGAGACAGAGGGGGCTGAGAGCAATAAAAAAAAGAAGCCTTTCTTAGGAAAAGACAAAAAGGAAAAGGCAAATAAGCTTCAGGAGAAGGTCGATGAGCTGGAGGATAAGGTAAAACGCCAGATGGCGGAGTTTGACAATTTCAGGAAGCGTTCCGAAAAGGAAAAATCAGCAATGTTTGAAACCGGAGCAAAGAGTGTTGTGGAGAAGATTCTTCCGGTAGTGGATAATTTCGAGAGAGGTCTTGCAGGACTTTCCGAGGAAGAGATGAAGCAGCCCTTTGCAGAAGGAATGAACATGGTATATAAGCAGCTGATTACAGAGCTTGAAAAGCTCGAGGTAAAGCCCATTGAGGCAGTCGGCTGTGAGTTCAATCCGGAGCTTCACAATGCAGTCATGCAGGTGGAAAGCGATGAGTATGAGTCAGGAATCATTGCCCAGGAGCTTCAAAAGGGTTATACCTACCGTGACAGCGTGGTAAGACACAGCATGGTAGCGGTAGTGCAGTAAAGTATTGACAAAGCAAATAATATTTTCAATAATATTCAGGAGGAAAAAATCATGGGAAAAATTATTGGTATTGACTTAGGTACAACAAATAGCTGTGTAGCAGTTATGGAGGGTGGTAAGCCCACCGTTATCGCAAATACAGAGGGAGCAAGAACAACACCTTCCGTTGTGGCATTTACAAAGACAGGCGAGAGACTTGTCGGTGAGCCTGCAAAGCGTCAGGCAGTTACAAACGCAGAGAAGACGATTGCATCCATCAAGAGAGATATGGGTACGGACAACGGCAGAACCATTGACGGCAAGAAATATTCTCCGCAGCAGATTTCCGCTATGATTCTTCAGAAATTAAAAGCAGATGCAGAGAGCTACCTGGGAGAGTCCGTTTCAGAGGCAGTTATCACAGTTCCGGCTTACTTCAATGATGCACAGCGTCAGGCTACAAAGGACGCAGGTAAGATTGCAGGTCTTGATGTAAAGCGTATCATCAACGAGCCTACAGCAGCAGCATTAGCTTATGGTCTTGACAACGAGAAGGAGCAGAAGATTTTAGTGTATGACTTAGGCGGCGGTACCTTCGATGTATCCATTATCGAGATTGGCGACGGCGTTATCGAGGTTCTTGCTACAAACGGTGATACACACCTTGGCGGTGATGATTTCGACAACAAGTTAATCCAGTGGATGATTGACGAGTTCAAGAAGCAGGAGGGCATCGACCTTTCCGGCGATAAGATGGCAATGCAGAGATTAAAGGAAGCAGCAGAGAAGGCTAAGAAGGAGCTTTCATCAGCTACAACAACCAATATCAATCTTCCTTTCATTACTGCAACAGCAGAAGGTCCTAAGCATTTTGACATGAACCTGACAAGAGCGAAATTTGATGAGCTGACAAATGACCTTGTAGAGAGAACAGCAATTCCTGTTCAGAATGCATTGAGAGATGCAGGCCTCAGCGCATCAGAAATCGGTCAGGTATTGCTGGTAGGCGGTTCTACACGTATTCCGGCAGTACAGGATAAGGTTAGACAGCTTACAGGCAAGGAGCCAAGCAAGTCTTTGAACCCTGACGAGTGCGTTGCAATCGGCGCTTCCATTCAGGGCGGCAAGCTTGCAGGAGATGCAGGCGCAGGCGAAATCCTCCTGCTTGATGTTACACCGCTTTCTCTTTCCATCGAGACAATGGGCGGCATTGCAACGAAATTAATTGAGAGAAATACAACAATTCCTACCAAGAAGAGCCAGATATTCTCTACAGCAGCCGACAACCAGACAGCCGTAGATATCAATGTAGTACAGGGTGAGAGACAGTTCGCAAGAGATAACAAGTCCCTTGGTCAGTTCAGACTGGATGGTATCCCTCCTGCAAGACGCGGCGTTCCTCAGATTGAGGTTACCTTTGATATTGATGCAAACGGTATCGTTAATGTATCTGCAAAGGATTTGGGAACAGGCAAGGAGCAGCATATCACAATTACAGCAGGCTCTAACATGTCCGATGAGGATATCGAGAAGGCAGTAAAGGAAGCTGCTGAGTATGAGGCACAGGATAAGAAGCGTAAGGAAGCAATCGATGCAAGAAACGATGCGGATTCCTTCGTATTCCAGACAGAGAAGGCATTAAATGAGGTTGGCGATAAGATTGATGCATCAGAGAAGTCTTCCCTGGAGGCTGACTTAAATGAGCTGAAATCACTGCTTGAGAGCACAAAGGATGTCGAGATGACAGAGTCTCAGGTTGCCGAGTTAAAGAGCAAGCAGGAAGCATTGATGTCAAAGGCTCAGAACCTTTTCACAAAGATGTATGAAAATATGCAGGGTGCAGCAGGCGGCGCAGGTCCGGATATGAGCAATATGGGCGGTGCGGCACAGGCAGACAATGCAGGCGCAGCAGATGATGTTGTCGACGGAGATTACAGAGAGGTCTAAAGCTCAGAAAATAGAGTAATGACTTGTAGCTGAAATGGCTGCAAGTCATTCGATTTCAATGAGAGGAAAATGAAAAATGGCAGAGCAGAAGAGAGATTATTATGAGGTGTTAGGCGTTGAGCGCGGCGCAGATGATGCCAGCATTAAGAAAGCATACAGACAGCTTGCCAAGAAATATCATCCGGATATGAATCCGGGTGATGCTGAGGCTGAGAAGAAATTTAAGGAAGCATCAGAGGCCTATGCCGTATTAAGTGATCCGGACAAGAGACGTCAGTATGATCAGTTTGGACATTCCGCATTTGAGGGCGGCGGTGCAGGCGGATTCGGCGGATTTGATTTTGGCGGAGCTGATTTCTCTGATATCTTTGGCGATATTTTTGGTGATTTCTTTGGCGGCGGCAGAAGCAGCGGCGCGAGAAATAATGGCCCTATGAAGGGCGCAAATATCCGCACCAGTGTGCGCGTTTCCTTTGAGGAAGCTGTTTTCGGCGTAGAAAAAGAGCTGGAGCTGAATCTGAAGGATACCTGTAAAACCTGTAACGGCAACGGAGCCAAGCCGGGTACTTCACCGGAGACCTGCCACCGCTGCGGCGGACGCGGTCAGGTTGTCACACAGAGCAAGACACCGTTCGGCGTTATCAGAAATGCACAGGTATGCCCTGACTGCGGCGGTTCCGGCAAGACTGTAAAAGAGAAGTGCCCTGACTGTCATGGAAGCGGTTATATCTCAAGCAGAAAGAAGATACAAGTGTCGATTCCAGCCGGTATCGACAACGGACAGAGCGTCCGCATCAGAGACAAGGGCGAACCGGGTGTTAACGGAGGACCAAGAGGCGACTTGCTTGTTGAGGTAGTCGTTGACAGACATCCTATTTTCCAGAGACAGGATATGAATATCTTTTCTACTGTCCCTGTTTCTTTTGCAGTGGCAGCACTCGGCGGCGAAGTACTGATTGATACGGTAGACGGCAAGGTTGTCTATGATGTAAAAGCAGGCACACAGACTGACACGCGTGTCAGACTGCGCGGAAAGGGTGTTCCTTCTCTCAGAAATAAGGATATCCGCGGAGACCACTATGTAACACTTGTTGTTCAGGTGCCGGATAAGCTTTCCGGCGAGGCAAAGGAGCTTCTCCGGCAGTTTGACAAAGAGACGGGAAACAGCTTAGAGGCTGTGAAAAAAATGGAATCCAATGACTCGGGCGGCGAGGAGAAGAAGAAGGAAAAGAAGTTTAAGAATCCTTTTAAATAAAATGAAACTGATACCATAACACATCGCAAACGGCAGAAACACGAAACCTGCAGTGTGTTGTGGTATTTTTATGGTTAAAAAGCAGCACACATTCCCCTGTACACTGATGCTAATCGTGTTGTATAATAAGCAAAATGATAAAGTGAGATTATGGAGGCCGGCGTATGTGTTTTGTCTGTGAGAGAATTAGTATGATTCAAGAGGGAAACAACCCATACTTTGTGAAGGAATTGGAGACAGGATATGTTGTGATCGGAGATTATCAGCATTTCAAAGGTTATACTTTATTTCTTTGCAAAGAGCATAAGACAGAGTTGTTTCAGTTAGACTACTCAACAAAAATGAAGTTTTTGGAGGAGATGTCGGTCGTAGCAGAGGCTGTGGCGAAAGCCTTTGACGCTGAAAAAATGAAAGAAAAGTTATTGAAAGAGTTGGAAAAATGTGTCTCAAAGAGGCGCAGCGAGTAGTGGAGAAGGGAATTTCCCTGCTCAATTGTTAAGATTTTGCGTCAGGTTATAATGAAAGGATGAAACAGATGAAGTGGAAAAAATTTACAATTAAGACCATTACAGAGGCGGAGGACATTATCATAAGCACACTCTATGATATCGGGCTGGAAGGAGCGCAGATTGAGGATAAGGTGCCTTTGACTCCGCTTGAAAAGGAGCAGATGTTTGTGGATATCCTGCCGGACGGACCGGAGGATGACGGTATTGCATACCTGAGCTTTTTTGTGGAGGAGAGCGAAGAGAACCCGGTAGATGCAGAGGAGATGGTTCAAAATATCAACAGAGAACTTGATGAACTACGTAACTTTATGGAAGTAGGCGAAGGGACGGTTATGGTATCGGAAACAGAGGATATTGACTGGATTAATAACTGGAAGCAGTTTTTCCATCAGTTTTATATTGATGACCTGCTTGTGATTCCTTCATGGGAGGAGGTAAAGCCGGAGGATAAGGACAAAATGATTCTTCATATCGATCCGGGTACAGCTTTCGGTACCGGAATGCACGAGACAACACAGCTTTGCATCAGACAGCTCAAAAAGCATATTACTCCTGAGACAGAGCTTCTTGATGTGGGAACGGGAAGCGGTATCCTGGCGATTCTTTCTTTGATGTATGGTATCAAGCATGCAGTCGGTACAGACCTTGACCCATGTGCAGTGGAGGCAGTGCATGAAAATATGGAAGCAAACCACATTGCACCGGAGAGCTTTGAGATGATGATTGGAAATATTATCACGGATAAGGCAGTGCAGGATAAAGCCGGCTATGAGAAATATGACATTGTTGTCGCAAATATTCTGGCAGATGTGCTTGTGCCTCTGACACCGGTGATTGTGAATCAGCTCAAACCGGGCGGTGTGTATATTACATCAGGAATTATTGACAATAAGGAACAGACTGTGCGTGATGCGGTTGAGGCAGCAGGAATGGAGGTTCTTGAAGTCACTTATCAGGGAGAATGGGTGAGCGTGACGGCAAGAAAGCCGGAGTGAGGAGGACATGCAGATGTACCATTTTTTTGTAGAGCCGGATCAGATTTCTGACAAGAGTGTCATAATTACAGGAGATGATGTAAACCATATCAGGAATGTCATACGCTTAAAGCCGGGAGATGAAATCAGCATCAGCAACGGCATGGACGGCAGGGATTACCGATGCGGAATAGAATCCATTACAGACACAGAAGTTCTCTGCCGCCTTCGTTTTATTAAGGAGGACGGTGTTGAACTTCCGGCAAAGGTTTATGTTTTTCAAGGACTGCCCAAGGGCGACAAGATGGAGCTTATCATTCAAAAGCTGGTAGAGCTTGGTGCTTATGAAATCATTCCTGTCGCCATGAAGCGCTGTGTCGTAAAGCTCGACGATAAAAAGGCAAAATCGAAAATTGCGCGCTGGCAGGGCATTTCCGAGGCTGCAGCGAAGCAGAGCAAGCGCGGTGTGGTGCCGCAGATTCATGAAGTAATGGCTTACCGTGAAGCCTTGGAGTATGCGGCAGGCATGGATGTCAAGCTTGTCCCTTATGAGATGGAGGAGAGCCTGGACGGCGCTTCGGGCATGGCAGGAACAAAGCGGATTATCGAGGATATTGCAAAAGGACAGTCCATCGCAGTTTTTATCGGGCCGGAAGGCGGCTTTGAGGACAGCGAAATTCAAGCTGCAGTGGAACACGGCATGCAGCCGATTACATTGGGAAAACGAATCTTAAGAACTGAGACAGCAGGAATGACAGTGATGTCATGGATTATGTATCAGTTGGAGGAGTAAGAAAGTGGCAGGCAGTTTATTGAAAACAACTCAGAATACCAGAGATTTAGGCGGATATCGGACGAAGGATGGTGCCTTTACGAAGGAAAAAGCGATTCTTCGCAGTGATGTTCAAAATTTCCCCAGTGAGGAGGATTTTGAATATTTGAAAACATATGGAATTACGACCATTATTGATATGCGCGGCAAGGATGAAGTAGAGAGAAAGCCAAGTGGTTTTGCAGGAAAAGACGGCTTTCATTATTTTAATTTTCCGATAAACGAGGGAAGCGGCGTGCCGGAGTCGGTGGAAGCGGTTCCTGAAAGTTATATGGATATAGCAGCAGCCCGGGCAATGCCGGAGGTGTTTCGATGCATTGCGAATGCTGCATCGGGCGTTATGTTCAACTGCACTGCTGGAAAGGATAGAACGGGTGTGGTATCCGCAATTTTGTTATATCATGCAGGTGTGAGTGACAGGGATATTATAGAGAACTATGTATTGACAAAGGAATATGGAAGGGAACGGTTAGAACTGGTGCACAGGAATTTTCCGGAGCTTGATATGAATATTGTCACACCATGTAAAATGTTTATGGAAGAATTTCTCAGAAGGTTCAGGGAGAAATATGGTGATACAGAACAGTATTTTATGACGATAGGTCTGCATGATGAGGAAATCCGATGGATTCGGGAAAAGCTGTCATAAAATGCTTCTGGTGTATCTGGCGCCGTTTTATTAGAATATGTGATCGGGGCTGCTGCACAATGATTCTTCAATCATTGTGCAGCAGCCCCTTTGATTTTTCCGGACCGATAAAAAATGTTTAATGTAATAAAAGTACAAAAAGGAAGTATTAGGTGTAAAAAATTCATTTTCCTTAAAAATTGAGTTATTTTTACACTATTTTACAATTATTGTTATAAAAAATAATTTTTTGCAACTTTGTGATATATAATAATTTTACAACTACTATTATAAAGTTAATTAACAAGTCCCTGTTGCTACAGCACATTCATAATTATTTATTATGCTTTTCTCTCATTGAAAAACATATGTTTACTTAGCTTTTATATTTCTTGTTTCTGTTCAGCAGATTGTGTTGTATTTATTATATTATATTGTGTGCTACGTTGGTTATTTCAGCATTTTCACCAATTGAGTGCACAAATAAGAAGTTAAATGATATGGAAAAGAAAGTTTGCTAATTAGTAAGTGTTGTTTTTGTAATAATAAATTTGGTGTCATTTTGGGTATCTACGTGCTGGGAAATGTAATTATATGCGAAAGCAACTTGCAGTGAATTGTTATTGGTGGCGTCTGGTTTTTAGATATTAAGCTGATAGCGGCAAATAATTCTCTTAATACTATAAGAAAATGATGATTATAAAACTTCAAAGATTCCCCTTCTGGACTCTTCGAAATTTTGATAGGTATGAAGATAGATTTCCTCTTTTTTTCAGCATAGAATGAAATAATTCGATACAGGCATTGTCATAGGGGTTCCTTTTCCGCCTGAAATAATGCAACATTTCCCTACTGCCCAGAAATCTCTCAAATGACTGGCTCGTATACTGGCTTCCTAAATCACTATGGTGAATGCTCTCCTTTGTGTCCCTGAGTGTCCCTGACATTCAGGCAGGTATTCTTAAAAGTTTCTGCAGTCAGTTTCGCCGTCATGGACGTGCCATCCGTATATCTGATTATTTTGTGGTCACAAGTCCATAACAGAAGCCAGATAGATAGATCCATCCGTCTTTCTTTCTGCACATGTATATAGGTGATATCCGTACACCATTCCATGTTAATGGTTTCTTGCTATAAAATCGCGCTTCAGGATATTATCCATATTATCAGGAATGCTGCCATGATTGGCATGGTGGTTGTATTTCTTTACTACAACAGAGCGCAGCCCCTGTTCATCCATATGCCGCTGCCCCCGTTTTATTTTGCAGGGTGTTCCGTTATCATTGAGGATACGGCATATTTTCACTGCTCCATACCTTTGCCTTCTCGATGAAATCGCCATATTCCTTTTGACGGTTTGAAGGTACACGAACAAGAGCTTTGTAATAGGTACTCTTTGGGAATTTCAGGGCGCTGCAAAGCTAGGCTACAGTATAGCGAGGTAGGTTTTGCCGGATAAAAGAAACAATCTCAGCTATTATTCTTTTGGGAATATGGCAGTAGCTTTTTTATATTTTATTTTCAATTTTGAGGCACTGAATCTTTTTCTGAAGTGCCTTATACTCTTTGGGAGCGACTGTTTCCTCCTCTGACACTTTGATTGTCCAGTTGTGAATACGAGGTACCTCTGGCATTGCACAGAGCTGTAATCGGCTACTTAAATTCCGGAGTGTAAGATTTTTGGTTTTTCGCCATATTGAACATCTCTTTTGTTATTTCATTTAATAGTATAGGTTGTTCAACTTTTTCTGTCCACACTTATATACTAACATCAACTTGAAAGTATTTGGCGTATCATCTTACTGAAAAACCTTCCACTATGTTATGTCATACAATAATTGAAAAGATGGGTGCGAAAATGTTTAAAAAAGTATTTCGAAGAATCATATTTTTTTTGTTAATGCTTATTACATGCTTGGGTGTATATAGTATTTGCATAGAACCTTCGCAGATAGTAGTAGAAAGAATTCAATTATCTACAGAAGGTGTAATGCCAGAGGAAGTTCGAATTGTTCAGATAAGTGACATTCATTACAGTGATATTGTAGGTATAAATAAAATTCAAAAAGCAATCCAATTAGTAAATGCTGAAAAAGCCGATGTTATTGTATTGACAGGTGATTATATTACATATGATGATTCTTATTTTAATGAGTTAACAGAAGAATTAAGAAGTTTGAAGGCCCAATATGGCATTTATGCTATATGGGGAAATCATGATTATTGTGGAAATATGGAGGGGATGAGAAACAGGTTTGAAGAAATAGGTGTTAATATGCTGGTTAATGAAAATAGGTACATTTCAATAGGGGCTAGTGGGTTTTGGTTAATAGGTGTTGGAAGTTATTACGAGAATGATGTTGATTTACAGAAAGCAATAAACAATATTCCGGAACAAGATATGAAAATTTTGTTGTGTCATGAGCCTGATTTTGTTGATAATTTATCAGAGGCACAGGTTTTTTTACAAATATCAGGACATAGTCATGGTGGACAAGTAAGATTACCTTTATATGGAGCATTAAAATTACCCCCATTAGGAGAGAGATATCCAATGGGTCTATATAGTGTAAATGAAAATTATTTGTATACAAGCAGGGGACTAGGTGAAACAGATTACAAAGTACGTTTTAACTGTAAACCTGAAATTACTATAATAACATTGAAAAAATAGTAGGGTAATTAATAGAGAGGGGGAAGAATTTGAAAGTATGTATAGTAATACCAACCTATAATGAAAGAAAAAATATATTGAAATTAATACCAGAAATAAATGAAATATTTAATGTTAATAATATAGATGGGCAAATTCTGATTATTGATGATAACTCTCCAGATGGGACATGGGATTTAGCAAAAAAATATGAAAAAGAAAATTATTGTAAGCTTCTGCGAAGAAAAAGTAAACAAGGCTTGGGAACAGCATATAAACAAGGATTTATGTATGCTCTAAAGAATGGGTATGATGTAATATTTGAAATGGATGCAGACTATTCTCATGACCCTAATTATATACCTCAGATGTTAAGTAAGATTAATGAAGGATATGATATGGTGGTAGGAAGTAGACTTGAGGATGGAGGAAAAAGAGTAGAATATCCATTACATAGAACTGTAGTCAGTAATGTTGCCAATGAAATAATAAAGCTTTTTCTGCATATTCCAGAGAGAGATGTAACTACAGGGTATAGAGCTTTTAGAAAAGAGGTGTTGGAAAAAATTGATGTTAAAACTTTAGAATCAAAGGGATTTGAATTTCAGTTAGAGACATTGTTTAAAGCTAATATAAAAGGGTTTAAAATAACGCATATTCCTATTATTTTTAGGCAAAGAGTTTACGGGAATTCCAAAATGTCAATAAATGAAGTAATCAGATTCTTAAAATTGGCAGTAAAACTAAAATTTAAATATGAGATCCCATTAAGAAAAGGGAGACTCTAAAAGATTGAGGGGGGGAAATCAAATGTTAGAAGTCTCTGTTGGTATTTGCGCATATAATGAAGAAAATAATATTGGAAAATTGTTAGAAAGCATATTTAAGCAAAAGTGTGAGAAAATACATATAAAAGAGATAGTTGTTGTGTCTTCGGCTTGTACAGATGACACGGATAAAATTGTGGAGAACTATGCGAAGATAGATAGTAGAATTACATTAATTAGACAGAAAGAAAGAAAAGGAAAAAGTTCTGCTATTAATTTGTTTTTAAAAGAAATAAGTGGTGATGTATGCATTTTGGAAAGTGCCGATACGATTCCGCTAAGTGATGCATATGAAAACTTATGTAAAAGTTTTGAAATAGCTGATGTTGGAATGGTTGGTGCACATCCGGTTCCGGTGAATAATTCTAAAAATTTTATGGGCTTTGTTGTAAATTTGCTTTGGAAATTGCATCATAAAACAGCGTTAATTGCACCGAAATGTGGCGAGCTCGTAGCTTATAAAAATATAGTAGAGAGTATACCAGAAGATAGTGCTGTTGATGAAGCTAGTATTGAGGCAATTATTGTTAGTAAGGGATATAAGCTTGCATATGCTCAGGATGCGATTGTAAAAAATAAAGGTCCAGAAAGCATAGGGGATTATGTTATTCAAAGACGTCGGATTATTTGTGGACATAAATGGTTAAACGATAACTATACTTACAAAGTATCAACTTCAAATATGTTAAGGACGGTACGAAATGTACTGAAAGAGTTTAACCTAAATATCAAAAATAATATTTGGATTATAGCTACCATCTGTTTAGAATTGTACTGTAGAATTATGGGGTATTACGATTACTACATTAAAAAAAAGAATCCATTTATATGGGAAATTGCAGATAGTACTAAGAAGGTGACAGATGAACAAGGTTAGGGGTATTCTTTGTGTATATGGCAATAATATTTATGGTGCTGTGCTTCGGACAGCAAGCCTCATACTGTTAACTCGTATGCTCGGAAAGGTTGGTTATGGACAAATAAAGGTAGCAGAATCACTAATAGGATCCGCATTGCCAATTGTACTATTTGGTCTTGATAATGCTGTACTTAAATTTTGTTCTGAGAAGTGTGAAAATACGGAAAAGTGTAAAATAGTATCAAATGCAGTTATTATTATATTTTTTATTTCTGTCGTTTGGACAATTGTTAATGCTGTGCTTGTTGAAACAACAGATTTATATCAATTATCTAATAGATATTTAAATCGTATTGTCATATGGACATTACCATTTTTAGCATTAAAGGATGTAATAGAATCCTACCTATACTCACAGAAAAAATTTGAACAAACTGCGTTGCTTAATACAGGGATTCTGACGTTTGAAGTGATTCTGATAGTATCATTCTGTTATCTTTTTGATACGACTGGATGGGCAGTAGCTAAGATTATTGCTTTATTATTTAATGTGATTATCCTTTTATTCTTTGTTAAGGATCAAATTGTATATAAGATAGATATAAAAAAATTTAAAGAGACATTAAGATTTAGTCTATACGATTGGATTACTACTGTTTTGGCAGGCTTAACAAGTGCAGCACCTGTTTTATTATCTACTTGGATGCGTGTTAATGATGATCATATTGGTTCGTTTGCTATCGTTACTGGAATAATTGGAGGAATAAGATTTATTCCACAAACAATTATTGACGTTGGAACGCCTGATATGTCAAGAAATATGGAAGATATAAATAAATTTAGAAAAATTGTTGCCAATATATTTCTTTGGGAAAATTTAATTAGTATTTTAATATTTCTAGGTGTTGTGCTTACGAATAAATTTGTGTTAGTATTTGTGCTAAAAATTGAAGACGATATAACAGGTTCAATACTTATCATTATGAGTTTTGCATTAATAATGGAACAGAACTCTTATACATTTATGACTGCATTAATGAGTCTGGGTAAAACAAAATTGACTGCAATAACGTATTTTGTTACTTTCATTAGTTCAGTAATATTCTGCGGAATTGGAATCTTCATAAATGGTATATTCGGTTTGACGTTTGGAATTGTATTTGCAACAATAATTAGTGGGATATGTAATTTATATTTTTATCATGTAAGTTTAAAAAAGAGAATAAAGGAGTAATGGAATATGGATGATGTAGTGGTAAGATTAAAGGATATATTTTGTACAATACGAGTTCTAAAAGAAACGGATATAGAGGATTTACTTAAAATAAAAAATGAAATAGAGATTCATAGAGAAAGATTAGAACTTCAAAAGAATGGAAAAGCTTGTTATCTAGGAGCTGTAATAAATCATTGTGTCATTGGTTTTGTTTTAATTTCTCTGGATAATAAGAAAGATGTTATGCCATACACAAATAACGAAAAATGTGCAGATATGATAGATTTATTTGTTATGAAACCATTCAGGGGAAAAAGTATTGGAACATATTTAATTGCTCAATCCGAAAGAATATGTAAGGAAAATAAAATTTTCTTTTTGGGCTTAGACGTAAATCCAAAAGATAATTTGAGTGCTATGGAATTATATAAAAGATTATCCTACAAAAAAGTTGGTGAGCTTCATTTAGACGGTATCTATCCCTCAAAAGATGAAAATGGGAAGGACTGTGAATATGAAGACTGGTGTATAGATATGATAAAGAAATTAAATTAGAGGATGTTTACTTATGGTTCGATGTTCAGTTGTGATTGCTGTGTATAATGGTGAAAAGTATATAAAGAGTACACTTGATTCGATAATAAATCAAAACTATGAGAATATGGAAGTTATAGTTGTGGATGATGGTTCTAATGATGGAACAGCAATGATACTTAAGGATTTTGGTGAACAAATAAAATACTTTCGAAGTAATAGGGTGGGACCCGGAGGAGCAAGAAATATAGGTATTCAAAATAGTATGGGTGAATACATAGCATTTTGTGATGCGGACGATTTATGGGTTTCGGATAAATTGAGAAAGCAGATACAGTTTATGGATAACAATCTACAAGTGATTGGTTGTTATAGTGATTGTGAATATATAGATCAAAACAATTGCCATATTGAAGATGTAGATTCAATTTCAAAGATAAAAGATAAAACATTTTATGAGAAATTGTTATTAGGTGGAAATTATGTTTGCTTCTCATCTTTATTAATAAGAAAAGTTTTTTTAGAACGGGTAGGTGGATTTGATGAATCACCAGAATTAATTGGTTCAGAGGATTATGATTTATTAATACGACTCGCAAAGGAAGGAGAAATTAGGCGTGTGTACGATAGATTAATTCAATATAGAAAATACAGAGGATCATTAAGCAGTTCTAATGAGAAAAGTTTTCACTCAACATTAAAGGTAATTTGTAAAGAAATGAATAAAGCTGATTGGAAAAATAGTTTTAAAAAAAAGGTATTGTGTAATTTCTACGATACCTTTGCTTACGACTTTATTGGAGACGGAAATAGTCAGATGGCATGGTATTGTATAAGAAAAGCTTTAATGAAAAATTGCTTTGAGTTACGTATTCAAAAAAATATATTGAGAGCATTTAAATTATTGTTTCAACAGAAATATAAGAAGAGAAAGCATTGTATATGAGTGGAAATAGAAAATTAGAAACCGATAATAAGCAGAATAGGGTAAGTTTAGTCATAACTGTATATAATGAAGCAGATACGATTGGACAATTGCTTGATTCTATTAAAAAGCAGACTCTTCAACTTTTTGAATTAATCTTTGTAGATGCCGGATCTACAGATGGTACAATAGAAATACTTGAAGATCAAATATTACCATTTCAGGTAAAGCTGATTAAGGAAAAACAGTGCTATCCCGGAAAGGGAAGAAACATTGGAGCAAAGAATGCTACAGGTGATGTAATTGTATTTGCAGATGCAGGTTTCGTATTTAAAGAAGACTGGTTGGAGTGCCTTGTTAAAGGGTTAACTGGGGATGTGTGCTTTGGAAATTGGCAAGTTTATTTATATAAACAAACAGGTTTTCACAAGGCTTGTTGTCTTATATACATGGATCCCATTGTGAATAGAAATGGTAGCGAAGTAAGAGAGGAAAGCGTTGCATCAATGGCTGTTAAGAAAGATGCGTGGAATAGCATGGAGAAATTTGCTGAAGAATATCGCTGTGGTGAAGATGTTCTATTTTTAAAAAAATTATTACAGTCAGATTTCGAAATAAATTATGCAATGGATGCTCAATCATACTGGTTTCCACCAAGAAACATTTGGGAGGTTTGGAAAAAACAAGTTTCTTATAGCAGGTGGAGAGAATATCTACAGTTTGATGGTTTTGAATTTTGGAAAAGTATAATTTTCCTGGGCGCATATATAACTTTTACGGAGCTGATTTCTGTTCTATTCTCAACAGGATTAGCAATTGTATATTTTATTATCAATTTATATAGAAAGAAATGTAGTGTACATCTTAGTAAAAGCTCTGTCAGTATTATTCCGAGTTATGTGGTTTTAAGCAGCGTAGTATTTTTAGCCAATTTAGTGGGGAGAGGGAAAGGGAAGATGCAGAGGTTAATTGCAGATTTAAAAATAATCAAATTCAAATTAACCGTTTTTAGAGATAATTATAAGAGAGGAAAATACTCGCTTACAATGCGAAAAATAAATAAAATAGTACATAGCAAAGTAGATAATCCAATAAACAGACCACAGGCTGTTTTGATAGAGACAACCAATAAATGCAATGCAAAATGCGTAATGTGTCCACAGCCGGATTTGGGAAGAAAGCATGAAGTTATGTCTAGAGAACTTTATAAAAAGATTATTGATGAGTGTGTTGAATTAGGAGTGGATATGGTTCAACTAAATGGAACAAATGAGCCATTATTAGATCCTTATTTGCTAGACAGAATAAATTATGCGAAAGAAAGAGGAATAAAGAGACTATATTGCTATACGAATGGAGCCTTGCTCAATGAAAAAATGGCTCAAGAAATTCTAGAGTCCCCATTGGATATGTTGATTATCAGCTTTGATGCATTGGTAGAAGAGTATTATTTAAAGATGAGGAGAGGATTGGATTTTAATAGAGTCAAAAACAATACACTTTACATTTTGAATGAAAAAGCTAGATTGGGGAAAAAGTTGCGTATTGTTATTGCATCAACTTTATATAATAAAAGAAATGTGGAAATGGCCTTTAGTTCAGAATTGTATAAAAAATTGAGTTGTTTGGCAGATGATGTAGATATTATGTTTCCGAGTGAACTGCATAATTGGGCTGGACAAATAAAATTTGAAGGAATGAGATATGAAAATTACAGTAAAAAATATCAAGTTCCTTGCTTAAGATTATGGTCTAGAATGAGTATTTTGTCGAATGGAAATGTTTCATTATGTTGCTTAGACTATAAAGGTCAGAATACACCTGGGAACTTAAATGATAATACAATTTATGAAATATGGAATGGAGAAAAATGGAAAAATATAAGGGAACGCCATATACAAGGAAAGATTCATTTATGTAATCAATGTACAGAAGCAGATCCGCTTCGTTGGATTGATCAGAAATCAGAAAATATCTTGGGGAGGTATGATTAGGTGAATGTATGGAACGTGTACCCTGTCCTGCATATATTTGAGTCAAGTGGGTCAAAAAGTACAGGAGGTGTCGATACCTATATTGAGATAATACAAAAGTATTGGCAAAAGAAAGATAAAAATGCAGTAATGTTTCTGGTAATTCATAATGATGAATTTACAAATATACTAAAAAATATAGGATTTAAGGTATTTTCTATTTCAGAGGAACGCTCTTTATATAAAAAGTCTATTAGATACTTACGAGCATTGATAAATGAGATTGTAAAATATCAAATAAAAACTATTCATTCCCATGGATACAAAGCCGATTATATTGGATATTTGCTCAAAAAAAAACTGACTGCAAAGAAAAGAGAACCTATTTGGATAGTACATTGCCATGGATGGATTAATACAGGCTTAATAAATAAATTTCAAACATGGATTGATATTAAACTGCTAAGAGGGGTGGATGGAATCGTAATTGTTTGTGATTATATGAGAAGGATATTGTTAGCGAATAAAATAGATGAGGATAAGATTTATGTAATTAAAAATGTTGTAAAACCAAAGAAAAGGTCTGTAAAAAAAGCAGCATCACAATATAGAAGAATTATTGGAGTTGGAAGACTGTCACCGGAGAAAAGATGGGATCTCTTTATAGAGATGGTAGGAAGATTACGACATTTGGAATATGTTGAGTTTATAATCTACGGTGAAGGCAAATTAAAAGAACCCTTGCAGCAGCAGATTAATCGTTTAGGTTTAAGTAAAAAAGTGAAATTGGCAGGTTATGTTCGGGAAAAAGAGATTTTATATGATAATGCGGATATTATGGTTATTTGTTCCGATACAGAAGGAATTCCATTTGTTTTACTAGAGGCGATGGAAAGAGGTATTGCAGTAATCGCGACAAGAGTAGGCGGAATACCTGAAATAATCACAGATAGCGAGAATGGTTTGCTTGTTGATGTGGGTAATTGTGAAAAAATGGCTGATTCGTTAGAACGATTACTTATGGATGATATACTGCGAGCGAATATTATAGATAATGCACGTAAATACTTAGATAATATGTCAAGTAACCATAACTTAGTATTGGAGTTAGAGCAAGTATATCTAAAAGTAAGCAAGTTAAAATTTAAAAGTGGGGGATATACTTGAAAATAGAAGAGGTTAATTTGCTTGAGGAACTAATGAAATATGAACGGGATTGGAACCAGTTATATCGAGAATCTTTAGATACAAATTTTTATCTTAATTTTTATTGGGTTGTTAACTGGTGGAAATATTTTGGAAAAAATTATAAGATGCATTGTTTCTTTATTTATGAGGAAGAAAATAATAAAATGGTTATGATATTACCATTGATGGGAAATGAGATAAGGTATGGGATACATAAGGTCGAGCAGATGAAATTTATTGGTGAAGATTTATTAGATATTGGAGGGTGCATCAGCCGAGATTTAAAATTAAATGTAATTGATATCTTAGAGTTTATATTTCAAAAATATCCGTTATGTTGTATTAGATTATTTAATATCCCAAGGAATGAATGGAAAAAGTATAAAAATACAAATATAAGTTGCTTTATGATTACAAACGAGGAAGCTATCCTATGGCTGAGATTAAAACAAGATTGGAAAGAGCAACTTAGCTCGTGTACAAGTGGACTTAGATATGACATTAAAAAAGGATTTAAATTGATTGAAGAAAAAGGATTGGAAATAAAGGTATATAATAATACATTTTCTTGTGAAAAACAAATGGAAGAGATTGATTTACAGTCGCATAAGGTTAACAGAAAAGAAAATTTTTTTATTAGTACAGAAAGAAAAGAGTGGATAGCATCGCTATTGCATGATGTATCATGTGACAAGGATTTGGGCGCAGTAGTTGCATTTATTTATGATAATGAAAAGCCGATTGCCTATGCACTAGCATGGATTTTTAAAGATAGGGCGTATTTCTATCAGACATCGTTTAACCAAAAGTATGGATATTTAAATCCAGGTCACGTGTTGATATCAATTCTAATACAAGAATGTCAGAATCAAGGAATAAAGTATTTTTTAATGGGAAGGGGTCTTAGTACATATAAATATAAATGGACGAAAGAAGAAGAAATATATCGAACATATACATTTTATCATAGTAATTTTGTTGGTAATGCAATATATCATTATGTAAAAATAGTAGAACATATTAGAAAATGTTTTTTAATATATTATGGACATGTTTCGGAGAAGAGAATTGATAAGTTACTATTAAAAAAAATATGGATAAAATTAAGGAATGAGTAGATTGAAAAATAAACTTGATAGCTTATTTTTTAATCAGCTATTTGTTTCTGAACGAAAACAAATAGCTTTTATGGCAGATGAGAAAACGCATGTGCGGATTTCTCATCGCCTTTTCGCGATAAATCGCTCAGAAATGGGGAGTAGTATGAGAGTAAAACAATTTATAAAAAGTATTCTTATTTATTTTGATAAAGTGGTATTTGGTCAAATTGATGGAAAAATTCCTATCCTTGCGTATCATTCGATTACAGATCAGGATTCAGATATATCTGTGTCAATTGATAGATTTTCATTACAGATGAAATATTTATATGAACAAGGATTTAAAACAATAACAAATGAACAACTTTTACAATTGAGGGAAGGGGAAAAAGTATTAAGGCAAAGAAAAGTTGTAATGATAACATTTGATGATGGGTATAAGGATTTTTTGGATATAGCAGTGCCGATTATGGAGAAATATAAGTTTAGTGCAACGGTATTTATCTCGCCAGAACTTGTAGGAAAGAAGATACAATGGAATAAAAATGGTCCTATTTTTTCTTTGATGAATTGGAGTGATATAAATGAGGTTATACAAAGGGGGTTTGAAGTTGGAAATCATACATTAACGCATGTGTGGCTCAAGCGAATTGATTCTGATAATTTGAAAAGAGAAATTGATGGTGCACGTGTTATTTTAGAAAAAAGAGCAGGAAAAATTATTAAATCTTTTTGCTCACCATATGGTGTCTTAGGAAGAAAAGCAAAATTATTTTTATATAAGAATAAAAAACAGATTATTTACAGTGGGAAAGAAGGATTGTGTAATTATAAAAGTAAAAATTTATTTTATCCGAGGATAACAATAGATAATAAAATGTCGTTTAATGATTTTTGTAATGTTTTGCAGTATAGAAGTATTTATTTTTACAGTATAAGAAATGTGTTGGGAATTTTGAAAAAGGATATCCCATTTTTGATTGGAATAAGAGTACTTAAAAAAGCAAGGGTTATAAGATAAGCGTTGAAGTGAGGCTGGGGCAAATTTTAACAAAAGTAATTGATTTATTTGTATCAATGTGCGTATGTACATAAACATTTGGTAGGTGAGCATAGAACCATGAATCATGAAATACAAAGTGAAAATAAGATGGTAGTTGAGATTGATAAAGGAATCCGAGCTTTACCCAAGTATGGACATTATCACAAGCTGATCATGCGATGCTTTGAACTTATACTGAGAGCAGAAAATAGCAGATGATTTATTGCGTCTACAATGAAGTAATTTGAAAATATCCTATTGTTATAAATTGATTGGTTTTAATAAAAGCAATTCTTTCAGGATAAGGACAATGAAAAATCGGGCTTTAAGGCTTTGCAGTACCATTTTTGTACAGGAAAGAGATATATGAAACAGGAGAGAATATTAGTAACAGGGGGAGCGGGATTTATAGGCTCTCATTTGTGTGAAAAACTATTAGAACAAGGAAATAATGTTATTTGTTTAGATAATTTATTTACTGGACAAAAGGACAATGTTAGACATTTAATGGGTAACCCTTACTTTGAGTTTGTGCAACAAGATGTATTAGAGAATATTTATGTAGAATGTGACCAAATATATAATTTAGCATGTCCGGCGAGTCCTGTATATTATCAGTATGATCCTATAAAAACAGTAAAAACAAGTGTGATAGGAGCTATACATACATTAGGGTTAGCAAAAAGATGTCATGCTCGTATTTTGCAAGCAAGTACAAGTGAGGTATACGGGGATCCAGAAGTTCATCCACAGCCGGAAAGCTACAGAGGTTGTGTTAATCCTAATGGAATAAGGTCTTGCTATGATGAGGGAAAGAGAATGGCTGAAACTTTGTTTTTTGACTATCACAGACAGCATAATGTAGAAATAAAAGTTATAAGAATTTTTAATACGTATGGTCCTCGTATGAGGACTGATGATGGAAGAGTTATATCAAATTTTATAGTACAATCATTAAAAAATGAAGATATAGCTATTTATGGTAATGGAAAGCAAACAAGGAGCTTTTGCTATGTAGATGATTTGGTTAATGGAATGATAAAAATGATGAACAGTAGAAGTGATTTTTTAGGACCAGTAAACTTAGGAAATCCAGAAGAGCTTACAATACTTGAATTGGCCCAATTGATTATTAAATTGACGGATTCAAAATCTAATTTGGTATACAAACCATTACCATCCGATGATCCATTGCAGAGAAAACCAGTAATTGAATTGGCAAAGAAAGAATTAGATTGGGAGCCTACAATCGCATTGGAAAAAGGTTTATTGAAGACAGTTAATTATTTTCGGACTTTAGTTTAAAGATGTGGATAAAAACTAAACGGTTATTTATTTACTCAAACTTCCCACATTAAAAACGGGATTGCACTTTGAAAAATCAATACTTTAACTCATAAAAAAGCAGTCAGGTAGCACTATAATGGTCTCATAAATTAAGACACTTTTTCGGACAGATTTTAATGAATCTGATATACTTAGAAAGATTATCTGTATTGACGGAAAAACAATGTGTGGACACAGCCAAAAGAAAGAGAAGCCTTCTCATATTGTGTCAGCACGGAGTAAAGAAGAAGGATTCTGTCTTGGACAGAAGGCGGTGGAAGAAAAAAGTAATGAGATCATAGTGATACCGGAGCTACTGGAAAAACTCTGGATAAAAGGTCAGATTGTAACCATTGATGCAATGGGAACACAGAACGATGAGCAGGGCGGTAAGAGGCCACTGGAGTATAGAAAGTATGCATTGGCATTTAGATGTAACGTTTAGGAAAGATGCAAATACAACCATAGATAAAACAGCAGCACAGAATCAAAATATCATAAGGAAATGGTGTCTGAGTATACTAAAATGGCAGAATTATCTACAAGAAATCGGCGGTTATCCATGAAAAAGAAACGATTTGTGATCAGTTTAAGACCAATTAAATATCTTGAAGAGATTTTGAGCAATTAAAAAAACAAAAAAATAAGAATTGGAGCAATAAAGTGATTCATGCGTTTGTCGTGGTAGATGCACGCGGATATCTTGTGATATCCGCGTTGTTTTGTTATAATATACAGAAAGGCTAAAGTGCACGTAAAGGAGGGCAGACCATGAAATACTTCAGATACATGACAGCAGTGTGTTTTATTTTGGCGGTTTTGTGCCATTGTATCACAACAAATGCAGCAGAAGACACCGAAGAAAATGTTTTGGAACAATATCAGGAGTATTGCCGCCGTCTGGAGTCCGTGGAGCACAAGGATGACATTGCCGGATGCGGCTTTGAGATTGAGGAGAGCCAGATTTTTCCGATTGCTTTTGGAGAGAATGAAGAGGTATTCATGATACCTGCCTTTGATAAAACATACCATCGGCTTGCGCTGTTTTTGGCAGATGGACAGGGAAAGGTGCTCTATAAGACGGACCAGCTTGAAACCAACAGCCGTGTCCTTGGGCAGATGCAGCAGCCCAACTGTGGGATTGCAGCCGTGTCTTTTCAGGATGTAAATGGAGATGAAAGGCTCGATATTGTGCTGATTACATATTGCCGGAACAGCAGCGGCGATTATAAAGGAAAGACTTATAAGGTTGGCGATGTGCTGTTTCAGAATCAGCAGGGCACAGGATTTTACAGAGACTACCGCATTGCGGATAAAATCAACCGCTTTGGCATGAACAAAAGCACGGAGCTGATTACTGCATTTGTAAGGGACGGATATTCCACAGAATTTTTGTATACGGCAGCGACATTAAAGGAACTGCAGAAGCAGCAGTTTCAGGTCATTACAGAGCAGTGCTATTCCAGAACCTTTGGAAAGCTTGGAAAACTGCAGGTAGTTCCGGGAACGTACCATATCGCGGATTATGATATTTTTATGATTTATCTCGTGAATGAGGAAGGCTGTATTGTGTCGGGACTGCAGCCCATGGGGGAATATGATAATCTTTATGCTCTGAAAGGAATCAACTGCCGTGACATTGACGGAGACGGGCTGAAAGATATTGTTGTGCTGGCAAGGTACAGCTATGAGGGCGAGAAAGGAGAGCTTGTTGTCGAGTCCGATTATGCGATTTATTATCAAAGGACAGGAGGATTTTCGGCAGATACAGACATTAAGAGCAGGTATCAGTGCAGTGACGAGGATACCATGGAAATACTGATACAAAAGGCAAGGGCTTACTGGGGGTGGAAAATAGAGCCATGATTAAAATACTGATTGTAGATGATGAAAAACCGATTTGCGATTTAATCGATTTAAACCTTTCTTCGGCAGGGTACCAGTGCACATCGGTACAGGACGGACTGAAGGCGCTTGACCTGATTGAGCAGGAAACATTCGACTTGATTCTTCTGGATATCATGCTGCCGGGAGCAGACGGCTATGACATTATGGAGTACATACGTCCGATGGGTATTCCGGTTATCTTTATTACCGCAAAGCATGAGGTGAAGGACCGTGTGAAGGGACTTAAGCTGGGAGCAGATGACTATCTGGTGAAACCATTTGATGTGGTTGAGCTGGTGGCGAGAGTGGAGGCAGTACTGCGCCGCTACAATAAGACGGAGCAGCATTTGACGGCAGGAGATGTTATGGTTGATGTGGAAGCGCGCCTGGTGACAAAAGGCGGCAGGCCGGTGGAGCTGACCAACAAGGAATTCGGACTGCTGGTGCTCTTTATGAAAAATAAAAACGTGGCGCTGTTTCGGGAAAACTTATACGAGAAGGTCTGGGAGGAAGAATATTATGGAGACAGCCGTACCTTGGACCTGCATGTGCAGAGACTGCGGAGAAAATTAGGCTGGGAGCATTGTCTTGTAGCAGTTTACAAGGTCGGATACCGTTTAGAGATACCGGCACAGCATTAAAGCGGCGTCAATGCTCTAAATACAATTAGGGTGTGAACAGTAAGGGAAAGTGTGGCGCGATCATGAAATTTTCATTAAAATTACTTTTGTGGACCATCATTGTCACTGCACTGGCACTGGGGTTCAGCGGATTTTACTTTGTCAACTATGTTTTTGAGACTTCGCTTGACAGGGAAGTGGGACAGGCGTTGGACGAGAGCAGTATTTTAAGCTTTGCATTTGAGACGGCAGCGCTGAACGTGCCTGCCAAATATAACGTACTGCCCGACAATACAGTGGAAGAAATCGCTTCTAATTTGGTGACAGGCAGCCGGAGCGGAAGCCGCCTGATTCGCATTTCCGGAGAAGAGAAAAATATACTTTATACAAGTGACGGTTTTGAGACGGACAGACAGCTTCTTGCGCAGACGGATACCAATACCAAATCCTACCGCGTTATCCAGGCAGGAGAGGGATATTATATTCACACCTGCGTGGCAGTCAACACGCTGGACCGGATTTTGTATTTGGAGACGATGCGGGACGTTTCCGAGGTTTTTACGGAGAGAGCTGTCGGTTTTTCTTTATACCGCAGGGTCACGCTGATTATGCTGTTGATTGCGACAATTATTATGCATTTTATTTCCTCAGTGCTGACAAAGCCGATTCGTCTGCTGACAAAAGCGACCAAACGCATGGCGGCAGGGGATTATGCTTATCGGGCAAAACAGGTAAGCCATGATGAGCTGGGGCAGCTGACGCTGGATTTTAATCATATGGCAAATGCCCTGGAGGAGAATATCGACAAGCTTGAGGAAGAGATTGAAGCCAGAGAGGAGTTTATGGGCGCTTTTGCACATGAACTGAAGACGCCGCTGACAGCGATTATCGGTTATGCGGATATGCTGCGTTCCCATAAGCTGGATGAGGAAAAAAGCATTTTGTCGGCAAATTATATTTACACGGAAGGGAAGCGGCTGGAAGCGATGTCCTTCCGCCTGCTGGATATTTTTGTCGCCAAGAGGGATGAGGTGCGGCTGCAGCAGGTTTCGGCAGAAGATATTTTTGCGTATCTGAGGGATATGTTTGCAGATGGCAGAGGAATGGAATTTCATTTTGACTATGATAAGGATGGATTCCGCGCGGAGACAAATCTCATTAAAACCGTGCTGGTGAATCTGATTGACAACGCCTGCAAAGCTTCGGAGCCGGGCAGTGTGATTGAGGTACATGGTTCTTCGCTGGAGCAAGGCTACTGCTTTGCAGTCAGGGACTACGGAATCGGCATACCGGAGGAAGAACAGCGCAAGGTTACAAAGGCTTTTTATATGGTGGATAAATCCCGGTCGCGAAGCAGAAACGGAGCAGGACTCGGTTTGGCGTTATGCGTGGAAATACTCAAAATCCATCACAGCGAGCTGAAAATCGAAAGCAAGGTGGGGGAAGGCTCCTGCATCAGCTTTATCCTTCCGAAACAGGAGGTGGAATCCTATGAAAAATAATCTGAAAGGAATCGCATTCCTTCTGTTTGCAGCGCTGTCGATGGGATTGTCCATATGGGGACCGGAGGCGCTTGCGCGGTATAAGGATCAGGGAATTCTGGGGGAAGCGCACATAGAGATTGTGGAGGAGGCCGGACAAGGCTACCGTTACCAGATGAATGCCAATGAGAAGTTATATATTTTGTCGTGCTGTCTCAACAGCCAGACGATGCCCGAAAGCGATCAGAATGCCCTGACACATGCAGGCAGTGAGGGGGTCAGCTATCAGGAGCTTGAGGGCTCATATGCTTTTATTGTGAACCGCAGGGGGCCTTCCGGAAAGGAAATTACGGACGAGCAGATTTATGAAACCTGTAACGAGGGGCTGCGGACGCTCAAAGAGCTTGGAATCCTGCCTGAAGAAATCAAGGAAGTCGGTGCAGCCCGCTATGATGCAGCCTTGTATTCGGCAATTGATATTCTTGAGCCGGGAAACAATGTGGCAGTCTGGAAGGTAAGCCTGTCCAACAGCCAGCAGAATGCGGATAAAGAAAACCGTCTCATTGATGCATACATTGATGCAGACGACGGGAAGCTGTATGCGTTTTATGTCAGGACACCGCTTTTGTGGGAGGACATTGACCCGGATCAGATTGTAGAGCGATGGAGAACCTATATGGGACTTGGCAGTCCCGAACCATATGATTCGGACAATCCGCTGTTAGAGACAACTCCTTATTTTAAAAAATATGTTTTTGCAGGCATGGGCGACGGAAAAACGGTGGTAACAGTGGGATTTTATGAAGGGATTAATGAACTGTTTCTGAAGATTGCGCAGTAAATGATGATTTTGTATGGTAAGCTATAACAGCAGAGGAGATTATTTCCTGTTAATGAGGCATATTTTAAAAGATGATGATGCAAAAATGATGCAAAAAAGATGGGAATTTGATGCAATTATGATGATGTTTTGATGCAGCTCCCATGTAATCTAATCTTATAGATTACATGGGAGTTTTTATGCGCGCGGTTACTCTGGTGTGCTGTCCGGCTGATATTCAGGCAAGGAGCTTTTCCGGATACCAGAGTAAAATGTCAGCAGAGCCGGAAGAATGCTTTGGCAAAAGCGGCACAGCGCAGGAGGAGCATCAAGATGTACGAAGGAGATTCGGAATACAGAAAATACTGCAATTGGCTGAATAAGAAACAAAAAAAGAGCAAAAGACGCAAAAATATCCGGATGCTGATGACGGCAGTCTGTGTCGGTGTGCTGTCGTTGCTGCTGCTGGGTTTTGTGTGGAATTTCTGCAAAGCTGCTATGCAGAAAAAAGAAACGACAGAGACAACCAATATTTTGATGGAGGATAATGCTTCGGAATATGTCGTTGCCGAACCGGCTGTTGTGGAGCCGGCAGAGACACCTGGGGAGCCTTCGGCAGATATCGCTGATGAAGTAGAAACAGAGCCGGTCATTTTTGTAGATGCCGGACATGGCGGAGCAGATGAGGGCTGTGCCAGAGAGGGAGTCCGGGAGAAGGATATCAATCTGGCAATCGCGCTGCTGGTGCAGGAAAAACTCGAAAATCTCGGTTATCAGGTGGTGATGGCACGGGAGGGCGACAGCTATATCGCAAAAGAAGACAGGGTAAAAAGGGCAAACGCCATACAAGCTGACATTTATGTCAGTATTCACCAGAATGCGTCCGACGAAACCGGGGTAAGCGGTATGGAGGTGTGGTATCAGGATACAGACGAAAGAGACAATAAAAGACTTGCAAAGCTGATTTGTCAGCAGACTGCAAAAAGTACAAACGCTTTGGAACGCGAGCTGAGGGGAGATGCCGATTTTCATGTAACAGGAAAGACAACGATGCCGGCATGTCTGATTGAAACCGGATTTCTGTCCAATGCACAGGAACGGACAAAGCTGACTGCCCCGGAGTATCAGGAGCAGATTGCGGACGGAATCGTGCAGGGAATTGATTATTACTTTCACCCTAAAACGATGTACCTGACTTTTGACGATGGTCCCTCGGAGGAAAATACAAACAGAGTGCTTGATATCCTCAAGGAACGAAACATCCAGGCAACCTTTTTTCTGGTAGGGGAAAATGTTCAAAAGCATCCCGAAGAAGCCAGGCGGATTGCAGCAGAAGGACATACGATAGGCATTCATTGCAACAATCATGACTATGGAGTGGTTTATGCAAGCGCAGACAGTTATATACAGGATTTTGAGCAGGCACGTCAGATTATCTATGAAGTAACCGGAGTAGAGGCAAATATTTTCCGTTTTCCGGGCGGAAGCGTTAACAATTACAATCAAAATGTGCGCGATGAAATTATAGAGAAGATGACAGAAAAAGGCTATATCTACTATGACTGGAATGCAAGTCTGGAGGACGCGGTTCAAAAATCGGAGCCGCAGCAGTTGGTGCAGAACGGAGTGGGAAGCACATTGGGCAGGCAGAAGGTCATTATGCTGGCACATGATGTGGTATATAATACGGGGATTTGCCTGAATGACTTGCTGGACGCACTGCCGGAATATGAGATGAAGCCGCTCAGTGAGTCAGTGGAGCCGATACAATTTTAAGACGCGATTGCTCCGGACATGCATAAATATGCGCATAAGAAAGGACCATAGATAACATGAGAAAAAAGATAGGACTGCTTGTGCTGTGTGTGATGCTGATGGCAGGCTGCGGGAACGGAGCAGCTATGACAGACACTTCTCATAAGGAAGCTGTTGACAGTCTGGCAGAAGCAAGAGCCGGACAGCAGATATCAGACAATGCTGACGAACAGCCGGCTGATAAAAATAATGGGCAGATGCCCCGGAATGAGAGAATTAAAGGAGATATTTACCGTTGGTATAACAAAGCGGAGGACAGCGGAATCAGCGAAGAAGAGATACTTGATGTAAAAGGAAAATTATACGCAGGCAGTCTGACCATTCACAGTGGGGAGGAACTGCTTCTTTTTCGTGCGTGGTATGACTGGGATACGGTTTGGGAATCGACAGTTATATTTTCCGAGAATTTAGAGGAATGGTCTACGGAAGAGTTAAAGGAGCTTTCCTGCCTGACAGGAAGTGTGCATATTGACAGCATATCCGACGGAGGAAGGATTGCAGCCAAAGCACTGACGTATTTGACAGGAGCAGAAGCATTGTGTTTTGGCGATACCACAGACGTAGTAGGAACATTGCAATTGTTTCCACAAAATGTGAAATCTTTAACAATATTGTCCTATCAGCCGGGCAATTATACCAGATTGTTCAAAATATTGCAAGGCTCACAGTTGCAGGAGCTGGCAGTCTATGAGGATTACCGCACACGTGCAGAAGGACCGAAGTGCTTCTGGCTTGACGATGCAGTCGGGATAGAATCGCTGGAGGAGCTGTATTTGTATGACAGTTGTATCAGAGTCAGGGACAGGGCGCTTTTAAAAAAGTCCAATTTAAAAGTGCTGCAGGGATATGTCGACGAAGAAACAAAACTAAGCTTTGTGAAGCTGCTTCCAAAGCTGGAAAAATTGCACTGTACGATTATGGAAGAAATGGATTTGTCTTTTTTGACGCAGCGAGAGGATTTGGAAGTTACACTGCATTTTTGTCAGTCTGCGGCAGCATCCGGGGACGAAGCTTACATAAAAGAAAAATAGATTTTCAGCAGACGATTTAATGAAGCGGTTCATTGGAGAAGGGAACGCTTTGAAGCATTGAAAAAATTGCGGGATGCAGGAATACCAACTGTTGTATGGCTTACGCCAATTTTACCGTTTATGAATGACACGGAAGATAATATTTCAAATATTCTGGATATGTGTATTGAAGCAAGGGTTTATGGTATTATTTGCTTTGGAATGGTACTGACACTCCGAGAAGGAAAACGAAAATATTTTTATGAGCAGTTAGACCGATTGTTTCCAGACCTAAAAGAGAAATACATCCGTACATACGGAAATCGGTATATGATAGAAAGTAGTTATAATAGGGATTTAATGCGGCTTTTTCATCGGAAATGTGAAGAAAACGGAATTGTGCATGATAACCGGAAGATATTTAACTATCTGCATTTCTTTGAGGAAAAGAATGCCAATAGGCAATTAAGTATTTGGGATTTGGAAGTGAGATGAAATAAGAATGGAACTTATGGAACAGAATGGATACGCTGCCCTGTCTGCGGAAATAAGACAAGATTGCAGATACGACAGGATACAGAATTAAAAAATTTTCCTCTTTATTGTCCGAGATGCAGGCAGAAAACCTTGATCTTCCTGAAGGATTACCAACTGCATTATCAGGAAGTATTGTAGAATGTCATGTTCGTGGGATTCTGGGAGAAAAAGGGGCTTTTGAATTTCGAGACGCCTGGGGACATGAGGTGGACTATGTAAATGTAACGAATCGCATAGCGGTAGAAATAACAATTTCTAATAAACGTTCGAACGAAATGAATTTTAGGTATTTGCCGGCAGATTACAAAAAAATTATCTTGACCTGACGTTTTTTGATGTGTTATCCTCAAAATTTTATTGCGCGCCCTTGTCCATTCTGTTATGATAAAATGAGCGTTAGCGAGTGGGAACAGACAACGTCTGCTCATCACGAGCGGCGAATGGCGATCATGAATCTCTGATTCATGATATAATGAGTGTCGGCAGGTAACAGTTCAGCATTGTCTGAACTGCTGTATCTGCAGTGCGCACCAAATGATAACGGAGCGCATATTTATATTATATGATTATGATTTGGGGCTTAGTACGATAAAAGCGAAAGCTTTCATGGCAAACTCACATCATGCGATACTATTGGCTCCCCAAAAGTTAAAAATACGTTTGAAGGTGTTAATATGATGGAAGTTTATCTCGACAATTCGGCGACCACAAAATGTCTGCCGGAGGTAGCAGCACTCATGACACACATCATGTGTGAGGACTACGGCAATCCCTCAAGCATGCATAGAAAAGGCGTAGAGAGTGAAAAGTATGTGCGCTATGCCCGGGAAGTGATTGCAAAATGTATGAAGGTACAGGAAAAGGAAATACTTTTTACATCAGGCGGAACGGAATCAGACAATATTGCACTGATTGGCGGCGCATTCGCCAACAGCAGGGCGGGCAGACACATTATCACAACAAGAGTTGAGCATCCGGCGGTTCTGCAGACTTGCGCATATCTGGAGGAGCAGGGCTTTGAAGTGACCTATCTTCCGGTGAATGCGAAGGGTGTCATTAATCCTGCAGACCTTGAAAAGGCAATGAACAGAAATACAATTCTGGTGTCTGTCATGCATACCAACAATGAAGTAGGTGCAGTACAGCCGATAGAGCAGGCAGGCGCGCTGATTAAGCGCATGAATCCAAACACATTGTTTCATGTGGACGCGGTTCAGGGCTTCGGAAAGTTCAGAATCTATCCCAAGCGCATGAACATTGACCTGATGTCGGTGAGTGCCCATAAGATACATGGTCCAAAGGGCGTCGGATTTTTATACATCAGCGAAAAGGCAAAGGTCAGACCGATTATCTTCGGAGGCGGCCAGCAGAAGGGAATGCGTTCGGGAACAGAGAATGTCCCCGGCATTGCAGGCATGGCAAAGGCAGTCGAGGAAATCTTTACCGACTTTGAGCCAAAGATTCATTATTTGTATTCCATTAAACAAAAGTTTATCGATGGCGTTCGAACGATTGACGGCATCAGGATAAACGGTCCCGAGGGAAGAGAGGGTGCACCGCATGTAGTAAGCGTGTCCATTCAGGGCGTCAGAAGCGAGGTAATGCTCCATGCGCTTGAAGATAAGGGCATTTATGTTTCGGCAGGAAGCGCCTGCTCATCCAACAAACCGGCAGCGTCAGCGACATTAAAAGCAATCGGTGTTGAGAAGCAGTATCTGGATTCAACCTTACGGTTCAGCTTTAGTCTGTACACGACGGAGGCAGAGATTGATTATACAATACAGTGCATGAAAGAACTCATACCAATGCTCAGGCGCTACACCGGAAGATAACAGATAACACCGTTACAGGAAACCGGGAGGTGAACTGTAATATAAGACCCGTAACAGTCAGAGCCGGGAACTGTTGCGGGTTCACATGACAAAAGGGAGGAAACGATGTACAAATCATTTTTAATAAAGTACGCAGAGATTGGCGTGAAAGGAAAAAACAGATACCTGTTTGAAGACAAACTCTGCGACCAGATTCGCTATGCACTGACGCGCTGCGAGGGTACGTTTGAGGTCGTTAAGTCACAGGGAAGAATTTACGTCAATGCGCTTTCGGAGTTTGATTTTGAGGAGACGGTTGAGAACTTAAAGACGGTATTCGGCGTGACCGGCATCTGTCCGGTGGTGCATGTGGAGGACGAAGGCTTTGAGAAGCTTTGTCAGGACGTGATTGATTATATGGACAGGGTTTATCCTGACAAGCATATCACCTTTAAGGTAGAGGCGCGCAGGGCAAGAAAAAATTATCCGAAAAATTCCATGGAAATCAACTGCGATATCGGCGAGGCATTGTTAAATGCATTTCCTGAGATTCAGGTCGACGTGCATAAGCCCGATGTGCTGCTGCGCATTGAAATTCGTGAGAAAATATATATTTATTCAATTGTGATTCCCGGTCCGGGCGGACTTCCCGTCGGAACAAACGGAAAGGGCATGCTTCTGCTGTCAGGCGGAATTGATTCTCCGGTTGCAGGCTATATGATATCCAAGCGCGGCGTAAAGCTTGACGCAGTATATTTTAATGCACCGCCTTACACAAGCGACCGCGCTAAGCAGAAGGTAATCGACCTGGCAAAAACGGTGTCCAGGTACAGCGGTCCCATCAGACTGCATGTGATTAATTTTACCGATATACAGCTCTATATTTACGAGAAGTGCCCGCATGATGAACTGACCATCATTATGAGACGCTATATGATGCGCATTGCAGAGGAGCTTGCGAAGGAAAGCGGCTGTCTGGGACTCATCACAGGAGAAAGTATCGGACAGGTGGCGTCGCAGACCATGCAGTCGCTGATGGCAACAAATGATGTCTGCACGATACCGGTGTACAGACCGCTGATTGGATTTGACAAACAGGAAATCGTGGAGATTTCTGAGAAGATCGATACGTACGAGACTTCCATTCTTCCTTATGAAGACTGCTGCACAATCTTTGTGGCAAAGCATCCTGTGACAAAGCCAAACCTCAATGTAATCCGCATTCATGAAAAAAACCTGGATGAGAGGATAGAGGAGCTTGTAAAGACCGCGCTTGAGACAGACGAAGTGATTGAAATTTCCTATCGTTAAAAGGAATCGTTTGAGACAGGGCTGCGCATTTACTGTGCAGTCCTGATTAAGACACGATGATAACGCTGATATTATAAAGTAAATGCAAAAACAAAACCAGGTACATAGCATTGTACCTGGCAAGTTTCCATTAATCTTAATATTAAGCCTTGCAGGCTTCCGGATAAGATACAGATATATCCGGCCTTAGATTAAATAAGGCTTTAATACATCCATAACCTCGTCTGTATCGCCCTCTGCATGAATATTCAGATCAATCGGTTTTGATAAGTCTAAGCTGAAGATACCCATGATTGACTTTGCATCAATTACGTATCTGCCTGAAACAAGGTCAAAATCATAATCGAACTTTGTGATATCGTTAACGAAAGACTTTACCTTATCAATAGAGTTTAAAGAAATCTGAACTGTTTTCATTTTGACTACCTCCTTTTATTATACCTTCAATCATTATAATAAAGGTAATCCTTGGAAAAGTCAACCAAAGATAAAAAACAGTTGTCATGAAAAATGACGAAAAAATACTAAAAATATGTACAAATTGCCATTGGTACCTTTGCAAATCAGCTATTTTACCATAGACGGACAGGAACAGAGAACGAAAGGAAACAACATTATGAAGACAGTAGCATACCATAATCTCGGCTGCAAGGTGAACTCTTATGAGATGGACGCCATGCTTGGGACACTCAGGCAGAAAGGGTATCAGATTGTGCCGTTTGAGGAAAAAGCAGATATCTATATTGTAAATACCTGCACGGTGACCAATATCGCTGACAGAAAGAGCAGACAGATGCTTCACAAGGCAAAAAAGACAAATCCCGAAGGAATTGTCGTGGCAGTCGGCTGTTATGTGCAGTCCGATACACAGGCTGTCGAGGCGGACAGTGCGGTGGATATTCTCATAGGAAACAACAGAAAAAAGGATTTGGCTGCGATTCTGGAAAATTATCTGGACGGTGTGAAGCAGGAAAGCGTGATTGACATCAACCATACACTGGAATACGAGGAGATGCGCCTTACGTCAACGGAGGAGCACACCAGAGCTTATATCAAGATACAAGACGGCTGCAATCAGTTCTGCACCTACTGCATGATACCGTATGCAAGAGGTCGTGTCAGAAGCCGCAGCAAAGCAGCGGTTCTTGAGGAAATCAGAGGGCTGGCGGCAGCAGGCTATAAAGAATTTGTACTTACAGGCATTCATATCAGCTCTTACGGCATTGATTTCAAGGAAGGAGAAAATCAGAGGGAAAATCTGCTCACGCTGGTTCAGGCAATCGACACGATAGAGGGTGTGAAGCGAATCCGGCTCGGTTCCCTCGAACCGCGCATTGTCACGGAAGCATTTGCCAAAAGCCTGTCAGAGCTGCAGCATATCTGTCCGCATTTTCATCTTTCCCTGCAAAGCGGCTGCGATACAGTGCTGAAACGTATGAACCGCCACTATACATCAGAAGAATATCTCAAGGGTGTGGCACTGTTAAGAGAAGCATTTGAGCATCCGGCGATTACGACTGACGTGATTGCAGGCTTTCCGGGAGAGACGCAACAGGAATTTGAGCTTACAAGACAATTTGTAAAGACTGTTCAATTTTACGAGATGCATATTTTTAAATATTCCAAGAGAAAAGGCACCAAGGCGGCTGTGATGCCTGACCAGATACCAGAGGAGACCAAGGCGGAAAGAAGCGCAGCGCTGCAAGAGATAGAGACGAAGGATTCTAAAGACTTCCGGGCATTCTATATCGGAAAGGATGTCGAGACGCTGCTCGAAGAAAAGAAAGAAATAGGGGGCAGGACGTACTGGGTCGGACATACTAAGGAATATGTGAAAACTGCACTCGAGGCTCTGCCCGGCGAAGATGCAGCGAAAGGCGTGCTCCAAAACAGTCTTGTCACAGGAAGAATCACAGGTTTTTTAGAGGACGAGATTCTGCTGATGGAGCTGTGTTAGTGACCGGACAAAGGTCGGCAGTCCTATGCCGGACAGGCAGTCGGACTTCCAATGCGAATTTCCTAATACGATAAATCAAGGCTTTCTAATGAGGACTTAAAATGGCAAGCTTTAAGATGGATAACAAGCAGTTGTTCATACACAGAAGGTCGGCATAGAACTGCCGACCTTCGTCCTGATTAAAATAATCCAAGGCTGAGCTATTACCTCACTTTTGAAATATTGCAAAAGTTTTATTGAATTTTATCTCAGTTTACGATATGATAAGAATAACAATGCAAAAATATGGAACCCCATCGATTAGAAGGAGCATAGAAAATGGAAGATTTAACACGTACACAATTTATACAGTTAACACCTGAGGATATCGGAGAGACCGCCTCAGTGAAAGATGTGATAGCTTCTGTGTATGCTGCTCTTACAGAGAAAGGGTACAATCCGGTCAATCAGATTGTTGGCTATATTATGTCGGGAGACCCCACCTATATCACAAGCCACAAGGGCGCAAGGGCCATGATTATGAGAGTGGAGCGGGACGAGCTTGTGGAGGAAATGCTGAAATCTTATATTGAGCATGCAGACTGGAATGCTGTCAGAAGATTTTAGATGGGACCGATAAACGTGAAGATATCATTACAGCTTGGAAATATTCAACTCTTACGGGATATTGAAGCGGCTGCAGATTTAGCCGACAGGAGAAAAACATGAGAAAGATGGGACTTGATTTTGGAGCGAAAACAGTGGGAGTCGCTGTCAGCGATCCCCTTCTGATCACAGCTCAGGGAATTGAGATTGTACGCAGGAAGTCTGAGAGCAAGCTCCGTCAGACCTTGGCAAGAATCGAAGAACTGATCGTAGAGTACGAAGTAGATGAGATAATCCTTGGTTACCCCAAGAATATGAATGACACACTGGGAGAACGGGCGGAAAAGACTCTGGTCTTCAAGGATATGCTTGAGAGAAGGACAGGGCTTAGTGTACATCTGTGGGATGAGAGACTGACCACAGTAGCAGCAGATAAAGCTATGATGGAAGCCGGTATAAGACGTGAGCAGCGGAAAGAGCACGTTGACAGGATAGCGGCAGTTTTTATTTTGCAGGGATATTTAGATTATCTGAAAAATAACGAAAATGAAAGGTAACTATGAAGGTACTGAATAGTTACAGCGAAAGTCTGTAACAGAAAGCCGCAGGGCTGAACTGTTATGCTTGTTTTAAGAAAGGTTTGGTTTACGGAGATGGAAAAAATTACCTTTACGCCGGACGGAGAGGACACAATTGATTTTTATGTACTGGAACAGACAACGATTGGCGGGGTGAATTATATTCTGGTAACAGATGCAGAGGAAGATGAGGATGGCGAAGCATATATTTTAAAGGCGGCTTCCGGTGCTGATGACAGTGAGCAGGTTTACAGTATGGTAGAGGACGATGAGGAACTTGCGGCAGTAGCGGGCGTTTTTGAAAATATGCTGGACGACATCGACCTTGTCTGACAGGAAACGGAATAATGTAATAGGAGGTTCATTTTGAAACAGAATAAACAACAAAATACGTCAAAGCTTAAGATTATTCCTTTGGGAGGTCTTGAGCAGATTGGAATGAACATTACTGCCTTTGAGTATGAAGACAGTATTGTTGTGGTGGACTGCGGCCTTAGCTTTCCGGCTGATGATATGCTGGGCGTAGACCTTGTCATTCCCGATGTCACATACCTGAAAAATAATCAGGACAAGGTAAAGGGATTCGTGATTACGCATGGACATGAGGACCATATCGGTGCGCTGCCATATGTGCTTAAGGAGCTGAATGTTCCGGTATATGCCACAAAGCTTACGATGGGAATTATCGAGAATAAGCTGACGGAGCATAACCTGATTCACAATGTGCGCAGAAAAGTAGTGAAATTCGGACAGAATATTAATCTGGGCTGCTTCCGCATCGAATTTATCAAGACAAACCACAGTATTGTGGACGCGGCAGCGCTTGCAATCTATTCACCGGCAGGCATCGTGGTTCACACGGGCGATTTTAAGGTGGATTACACGCCGGTATATGGTGACGCGATTGATCTGCAGCGTTTTGCCGAACTGGGCAAAAAAGGCGTGCTTGCGCTGATGTGCGACAGCACCAATGCGGAGAGGCCGGGCTTTACGCCGTCGGAGAAAAAGCTGGGACCTGTATTTGATTCCCTGTTTGAGGAGCATAAGAAGACGCGTATCATTATTGCTACGTTTGCTTCCAATGTGGACAGGGTGCAGCAGATTATCAACACTGCGGACAAGTTTGGAAGGAAGGTAGTGGTAGAGGGACGAAGCATGGTCAATATCATCGAGACGGCTTCCAATCTCAACCGCATCAGCATACCGGACAATACGTTGATTGACATTGAACGGTTAAAAAATTATCCCAAAGATAAAACTGTTATTATTACAACAGGAAGTCAGGGAGAGAGCATGGCGGCGCTCAGCCGTATGGCAAGCGGCATGCATAAAAAGATTTCGATTGGAAAGGGCGATACGGTTATCTTTTCTTCAAGCCCGATTCCGGGAAATGAGAAGGCAGTTACAAAGGTTATCAATGAGCTGTTTAAGAAAGGCGCCGATGTTATTTTTCAGGATACGCATGTATCAGGACATGCGTGTCAGGAAGAAATCAAGCTCATTTATACATTGACCAAGCCAAAATATGCGGTTCCGGTGCATGGTGAATATAAGCACTTAAAGGCACAGGCAAAGCTTGCAATGGATTTGGGCATTGATAAAGATGATGTGTTTATCCTGCAGTCGGGAGATGTGCTCTCACTGGATTCGGAGAGCGCGAGCGTTACGGGAAAGGTGCCTGTCGGCGCAGTGCTCGTAGACGGACTTGGAGTCGGGGATGTCGGAAATGTCGTGTTAAGAGACAGGCAGCATTTGGCAGAGGACGGTATATTGATTGTCGTTATGTCGCTTGACGGCGGTTCAGGAGAGCTGCTTGCAGGACCGGATATCGTATCGAGAGGTTTTGTGTATGTCAAGGAGTCAGACGAGCTTCTTGAGGAGGCAAGAAAGGTCATCGAGAAAGCAGTGCTTAGCTGCCTTAAGAAAAATATCACAGACTGGGGTAAGATTAAGGGAACGATAAAGGATACGCTGAGTGAATTTGTATGGAAAAAGACAAAGCGGCGCCCCATGATTTTGCCGATTATTATGGAAATATAGTGACGGAGGAAGCGCTATGAATATAAAACAGCTATTGGGAGCGATCTCTGCAATGATTATAAAGATTGCACTGGCAGCAGTGATTATCGCTGTAGTGTTTAAGCTTGCGGTGTATGCATATGATTTCGGATATCAGGTTTTTGCAGATACTCCCATAAGCGAGGGGGAAGGCAGAACAGTGAGTGTTGTGGTATCTGAGGGACAAAGCATCAGAGAGGTTGCCAGGCTTCTTGAACAGAAGGGACTGGTTAAGGATGCAAATGTGTTCTATGTTCAGGAGCAGCTTTCTGACTATAAAGACATGCTCAAGCCCGGAACATACGAGCTGAGCACTGCCATGAACTCTGAAGAGATGCTTCAAATATTATGCGATGCCGAGGCAGAGCAGGAGGAAGAATAATAACGATGGACGAGAGAATGTTGACGTTTATACATTCCTTTGACAGTGAGAAACCGGCGTACTTAAATGAGCTGGAGAAATATTCCAAGGAAACCAATGTACCGATTATCAGACCGCAGATGCAGAGTCTTTTGAGACTTCTTATCGCATGGGGAAGACCCATGCGCATCTTGGAGGTCGGAACGGCCATTGGTTTTTCTGCGCTGTTGATGAGTGAATATGCGCCAAAGGGATGCAGAATCACCACAATCGAAAAGTACGGGAAGCGCATACCGCTTGCAAAGGAGAACTTTGAAAAGGCAGGAAAATCAGACTGCATTACATTGCTTGAGGGAGATGCTGCGCAGATTCTTGCGTCCCTTGATGAGGACGGTGCGTACGATTTGATCTTTATGGATGCGGCAAAGGGACAGTATATCAATTTCCTGCCGGATATCCTGAGACTCTTATCACCCACAGGACTTCTGGTATCGGATAATATTCTGCAGGAAGGGGAACTGATTGAGTCAAAGTATGCAGTGACGCGCAGAAACCGCACGATACACAACAGAATGAGAGAGTATCTGTATGCGCTGACGCATTGTGAGGAACTGGAGACAATGATACTGCCGATAGCAGACGGCGTGACGCTTTCCGCAAAACGAAATGGAGGAGAAGATGAACAATAAAAGGCAGGGAAAACCGGAGCTTTTAGTACCAGCAAGCAGCTTGGAGGTCTTAAAAACCGCTGTCATGTTTGGAGCAGATGCGGTATATATTGGCGGAGAGGCATTCGGACTCCGCGCTAAGGCAAAGAATTTCTCGGTGGAGGAGATGGCGGAGGGAATCCGTTTTGCACATGCGCATGAGGTGAAAGTGTATGTCACTGCAAATATTCTTGCGCACAATGGCGACCTTGAGGGCGCGCGCGCATATTTTCAGGAATTAAAGCAAATAAAGCCGGATGCTTTGATTATATCTGACCCCGGGATGTTTATGATTGCGAAGGAAGTTTGTCCTGAGATTGAAATTCACATCTCAACACAGGCGAACAACACTAACTATCAGACCTACCGGTTCTGGTGGCAGCAGGGGGCAAGGCGCGTGGTGTCGGCAAGAGAGCTTTCACTCGCGGAAATCAGGCAAATCAGGGACAATATTCCTGATGAGATGGAGATAGAGAGCTTTATCCATGGGGCGATGTGCATTTCTTACTCGGGAAGATGTCTGCTGTCAAATTACTTTACAGGCAGAGATGCTAATCAGGGAGCCTGCACGCATCCATGCCGTTGGAAATATGCGGTGGTCGAGGAAAAGCGTCCGGGTGAGTATCTTCCCGTCTACGAAAATGAGCGCGGAACTTATATTTTTAATTCAAAAGACTTGTGCATGATAGAGTATATTCCGGAAATTATCGCTGCCGGAATCAACAGCCTAAAGATTGAGGGGCGCATGAAGACAGCGCTCTATGTGGCATGTGTGGCGCGCACCTACCGGAAAGCAATTGATGACTTTTTTGAGTCAGAGGAAAAATACCGCGAAAACATGGAATGGTACAGGGCGGAGATTGCAAAGTGTACCTACCGCCAGTTTACGACAGGCTTTTATTTCGGAAAGCCTGATGAAAATACACAGATATACGACAGCAACACCTATGTCAATGAATATGTATACCTTGGCATCGTGGACTCTGTTGATGAGAGAGGGTATGCAAAGTTCGAGCAGAGAAACAAATTCTGCGTGGGCGATACCATAGAAATCATGAAGCCCGACGGAAGCAATGTCAGCACAAGGGTGCTTGCGATGTACAATGACGAGGGCGAGGCGGTGGAGAGCTGTCCTCATTCCAAACAGGTTTTGTATGCGGAACTTGCCGACAGACCGGAACCGTATGACATCATGCGCGTAGAGGCAGCTAAGGCATCGCTAAAGAAGTAAGCCCGTGTACTGTCTGACGGATATTCAGGCAAACACCCTTGCATGATTTTACCAGACCCAAAAAGATGTTAGATTACAGGGTAAACATTTCTGATATGTCAAAATCTGAGAAAGAAAAAGCGGCATGAAAGAAGATACAGGGAAAATCAGGGAGAGATAAAAGAATGAGGTTTATTGGCTGTAAAACATTATTATTAGATAATATTAAACAAGTGGTAGATGAAAAAGCTCCTGATGCAGAGACATTTTGTGACATTTTTTCGGGAACATCCGTTGTAGCCAGATTTTTCAAGCAATGGTACGAGGTTTATTCTAATGACATTCTTTACTTTTCATATGTTCTTCAAAAGGCAACCATCGAGGTGGATGCGATGCCGGACTTTTTCGGATTGAGAGAAAGAGGCATTACCGACCCGATTGCCTATTTTAACGATATGCCTTCCGAAGAAATGGAGCTGCTGCCGCAGGAGCGCAGATTTTTTCAAAATACGTATGCGCCTACAGGAAACAGAATGTATCTGAATGACGAGAACGCTTTAAGAATTGATTATGCGCGCAATACTGTTGAGGATTGGAAGCAGGCAGGAATTGTAACGGAGAAAGAATATTTTTATCTCGTGGCATGTATTGTTGAGGGAATCCCTTTCGTAAGCAATACATCGGGAACGTATGGAGCATTTCATAAGAATTGGGAGAGACGTTCCTTTAAGAAATATGAAGTATATAGATTACCGGTTTTGTCAAACGGTAAACACAATCAATGCTTTCATATGGACGGCGCTGCATTGTTAAAGCAAATTTCGGGAGATGTGCTGTACATTGATCCGCCCTATAATGGAAGACAATATCTGCCGAACTATCATGTGCTGGAGACTGCTGCAAAGTACGATTATCCGGAGGTCAGGGGGATAACGGCTCAAAGGCCTTATGAGAATAATAAATCTGATTTTTGCATGAAATCCAAAGTGGCGGCTGCATTTGACGAACTGATTGCGAATGCCCGGTTCAAACATATTATTTTAAGCTATAGTACAGATGGTCTGATGACTGTGGAACAAATCGAGATGATCATGAAAAAATACGGAAAACCTGAGACCTTTCAGATTTATTGGATTCCTTACCGCAGATATAAGAGCAGGGAACAGGGAAAAAAGGAAGAATTAAAAGAAATGCTTGTTTACGTAGAAAAGCAGGTGGAATAGATGGAATTTATCAAAAGTCCTTTGAATTATACAGGAGGGAAATACAAGATACTGGCTCCTCTTTTTGAAATCTTTCCGGAGCATGTCAGAATATTTGTTGATTTATTTGCAGGGGGGTTTAACGTCGGCATCAATGCAAATGCGGATAAAATTATATGCAATGATCAAATTCATTATCTGCTGGATTTGTACCGCACATTTCAGGGTATGCCTACAAATGAATTAATCAATGAAATTAACGAACGTATCGATTATTTTGATTTAAGCCTGACGAATGCAGAAGGGTATCATGCTTTACGGGAAAGATATAATGACAGCAAAAACAGTATAGACTTTTTTGTTTTAACATGTTATTCCTTTAACCATCAGATTCGATTTAACAACAGCCAAAAGTTTAATACGCCGTTCGGAAAAGAACGAAGTTCCTATAATGCCAGCATTGAGAACAATTTAATCAGGTTTTGCGAAGCCTTGAGAACAAAAAATGTAGAATTTCATAATCAGGATTTTTTAGATTTGGACTTATCAAAGTTAACGTCTGACGATTTCGTATATTGCGATCCGCCCTATCTCATTTCAACGGGTTCGTATAACGATGGAAAGAGAGGGTTCAAGGATTGGACATTAACGGAGGAACGTCAATTATTGGGGCTGTTGGACGAGCTTCATGCAGGAAATATCAAATTTGCTCTTTCAAACGTTCTATATCATAAGGGGATGTCAAATGACTTGCTCATAGAATGGAGCAGAAACTATCATGTCTATTATATTGACAAGAGGTATTCCAACTGCAGTTATCAATTCAAAGACAGAAACACAAAGACCGTTGAAGTTGTCATTACAAATTTTGAAAGCGGGGGATATGTGCAATGGCAGCAGCAAAGTCTTTTCTAAATAAGGAGTCAATTAGGGAAAAGCTGGAAAACGCCGGCGTAGAGGACATAGATGGAGCTGTGAAGGAGCTTGACAGCATGGTAAAGAAGTTTATAAGGCAGCAGGAAAAGCTTGCACAGCCTCAGCCAAACGAAGCCTACGAAAGCGGAAGCCCGTTTTTGGAAGAATATCCGGATTATGAGATCGACAGGCTGCCCGGCTGGATAAAAGACAGCCTTCAGGACGCCAGAGTGATTGGAAATACAAAGCAGACAGTGATTCTCCCCAACGGATTAAAATACCAGTTAAATAATACGCTGAATCATATGAACGGCGGGGAATGGACTTATTTTACCAATTCTGTTCTGAATACGTCATATAAGACGAGCGGAGAAGATTCCTTCGCACATAAGATTAGAAAAATTCACCCAACACCCAAACCGCCGCAGCTCATGAGGGATATCATAACTTTTTTTACAAAAGAGAATGAAATTGTTTTTGATTATTTTATGGGTGTCGGAGGTACACTGCTCGGAGCCGGACTCTGCAGCAGGAGAGCCTTTGGAATAGAACTGAATCCGGAATATATTCAGGCATATAAAATGGCAGCTCGGGAAATCGGATGCAGAGAGTTTGAATGCATCGAGGGCGATTGCCTGAAAATCCTGACGGACAGCAGCAAAATGAAATCGCTGTTAGGTGATGAAGAAATTAGTCTGGTACTGCTTGACCCGCCATATGGAAATATGATGAGCAGAGAAAAAACAGGCGCCGATATCAAGGTATATGGAAATGTGGCGACTCCGTTCACCAACAGTGAGGAAGACTTTGGGAACTTTGAGTTAGCTCTTTTTTTTGAAAAGCTGAAAGAGTCTGTGGAAGATGTGCTGCCTTATGTAAAAAAACGGGGGCATGTGGTGATTTTTATCAAAGATTTGCAGCCCAGCGGCAAAGAGACGAATCTTTTACATGCAAAGATTGTAGACAAGCTGAATGAGATTCCCAATCTGAATTATAAAGGAATGAAAATATGGGCTGACCAGACAGCCAAGCTGTTTCCATACGGATATCCCTTTTCTTTTGTTGCGAATCAAATCCATCAATACATTTTGATATTCAGAAAAGAGAAGCAGTGACCGCTTCTCTTTTCCGGCAGTTTAGATTGTGATGCCTTCAGCGCGGAACGCATCGAGGATGCATTGCGGAGCGTTGGGATTTATGATGACCCGTCCGGTTTCACTCAGATATAAGATGACTTTGGGATCAGGCAGTCTGTTGAGACGTCCTCCGAAAATGCTTACGTACCGATATATTCTGCATTCAGGGTAATTTGGCTTGATAAATTCATTTTCAATACTGTCATAATCTTCAATTTCAGCCAGCCCGGCTTTTAAAGTCGAAAGCTTCTTCCCTTCTACGAGAATAATGCAGCTGCTTTCCGGGTCATGGAGAACTAAGTCAGGAATATACAGGTTGATCCCGTTTCGGTCTTTCTTGGGAAGCGTGATCAGCCTGTTTTTTTTGGTTTTGAAATAACCGCGTTCGCACCCTGCATGATTCTGATATATGCCGCGTAAACCATGATATTCGCCGACCATATGTAAAAGAATGGAAGCCATTTTTTCCGAGCTCATTTCATAGTGCCAATATTTTTCAGGAAAGGTAACATGATCGGGCATTTGAATACCGTCAAGCTCCATACCCAGTATTTTGCAGATATACAAAAATTTATTTTTTCCGTGGGTTCTGTCGACGTAAGACTGGGAAACACCATGCATTGTAATTACAATCCTTTTGTCCCAGCCCAGCATTCGCAGGCTTTTTGAGATAAGCGAAAGGGCGCCGATATTAGGGTCATGTCCGATATTTCCGGCCCCGGCAGGCTTTGAGAGCCTTCCGGATATCTCAATCCGATCGTCATAACAGGTAATATTGATGGGAACATTTCCGCAAGGGGGCTGACGCATTCCTTTTTTGAAACGTATGATATCATCGATATCCTTAAATTTCCGAAACCAACAGGAAGTATCCTTTCCAATGATATCCACATTGAGAGTCAGCAGCATATTGGTACCAAAAATATTGGTGTCACTTGGTTTTTTGCTTTCTCTGGCTTCTAATTCCTCATTGTATAACATGTAGAGCTTTACATCCTTGTAAAAAGCATCAATAAATGCAAATTTTGACGCTCTTTGATAGACGCCTGTATTGCGTGATTCGTCATCGCTCGTCTTCGTTTCTTCAACTGCCATCAGAAGATTTCCTTTTTCATTTTCGGAAGGAGCATTTTCCTGTAAAAAAACAAGAAAATCAAAGAAACTCGAACTGCCGCTTACTGTCTTAATAATGATTTGGCCTATATTTCTTATTTTTATCCCTTCAACAAGATATTGAAATTGAAATATTCCATCATGAAAGACGGGCCTGATTTGAACAGAATCTTCATGATAAGATGCAACCTCTCCGTTAAAATCTTTTTGATATAGTTTTACAATTGCGCTTATCACAGAAGATTTTGGACGTTCCTCTGTCAAAATCCATAAATGATTCATATGGTATCCTCCTTTTTCTTTTGCACTTTACAAATATCATACATCAATGATATGATTATAAAAACCGCATATATGCGGTGAAAGGAGAATAGATGGATATTGCTGCAAGAATCAAAAAGTATCGGCAGTATTTGGGGTTAACACAGGAACAATTGGCGTCTAAGGCGGAAATAAACGAAAAATACTATGGAAGAATTGAACGGGGAGAAAGCTGCCCTACCATAGATTATGTGGTAAAACTATGTGATGCTATGGAGATGGATATTATCGAACTGTTTCTGTATGAACCGGATGAAAACGGGAAAGAATTCCGGTTAAATCCCAGAGTGGCGCAGACGATTGTAAAGGGTCTTAGAAAGAATGTCGATGTTCATTTTAACAGAGACGTGATTGATAATCATTGTGAGAGTGTGATTTGGTATCATGGATTTGTAGGTTCGATGAGCTTTGATGAATTTGAACTTATGCTGTATGCGGAGGGCAATATTAAAGGCAGCCTGTACTTGAATTATAAAGTGATGCTGGAATTAAACAGTAATGATGTTTCGAATGAGTTAAAGAAATACATTCAAGATGACAGGCAGCTTCGTCATCTGATTGAATACATGCCGTATGATGAAGATATTCTTAAGGAAAAAAACGGAAATGTATTTTTTGCTGAAGAGACCAACTGGCTTACCGCCAGATTAGTCAACCATAATACTAGAGCGTGTTTGAAAAATAAAAAATGCACAAAAAATATGTTCATCTCTCTTTTTTATGGTAAAATAAAGAAAAAGGGGTGTTGATTATGTTGAGGCGTTATGAATTGACTGATCAGGAATGGGAACAGATAGCTCCA
>JAGAQJ010000041.1 GCA_017622845.1 Lachnospiraceae bacterium
CCAAAAGCTGATAAACAATTATCTCAATGAGCACTGAAAAAAGATTTGAAAAAAATTCAACTTTCTCGTTTTTCTCGTTTTAATGTGGTAATATGGTATTAAGCAATGGAATGCATAAAACGATTTTCAGATAACACTTATCCCCCCCAGAAGAAGGACATTATGGCAGCAGTCATAGTGTCCTTTTTATGTCGGGAGATATTGAGAGGAAGATTTGTTACAGAAAACTATCTATCTTCCCATAGGTTCTTTGAACTATTTTGAAAAGCGTTGAGGGTCGGTTACCCCGGGGTCCGGCTAGCTATTAATCAATTTTTTTGGACATTGCCGAATTGGAGGGGGTATGAGATGCAAAAAACCATTGAAGATTTTGAGACAATACTGGTAAGCTCAAAAGTGCTGGAAGCCTTATTTGGCGTGAAGGATCGCACGATTAGGAACCTTGCTGATGAGGGGATAATAAAACGAGATTCGCATGGTAAATATTTGTTTTGGAATTCGGCAAAAAGCTACATAATTGCCTTGAAGGTAACGAATGCCGGAAAAAGCAGTACAAGGACAGAGGACCAGGATATTGATTTAGATACAGAAAAAGCGCAGCATGAGCGATTAAAGAGACAGATTACAGAAATAAAATTACAGCTGATCAAAGGACAGGTCCATAAAGCCGAAGATGTCGAAGCTGTAATGACGGATATGTTTGAAAAATTTAAATCAAAAATGACTGCTCTCCCTACCAAACTGGCAAAGAAATTGGAAGGTAAGAACCGGACGGAAATACAACAAATATTGAAAAAAGAAATAGACAATGCCCTTATCGAATTAGCAAGCTATAATCCGGCAGATTTTTACTCAGATGAACACATTGAAATATCTGGAGAGGCGGTCAGTTCGTTAGGAGTTGATGAGAATGGCGAATAGGGAAGTGAGCTGGCATACACTGCAGTTAATGTGCAGGCTGGCAGGAACCCTCAAACCGAAAGAGAACTTGACAATCAGTGAATGGGCTGACAATTACATGGTGCTGCCTGCCGGCTCGAATGAAGCAGGCAGATACTCTTCTGAGAAGATTCCATATCAGAAGGAAATTATGGATGCCATTACAGATCCGGAAGTTGTGGAAGTGGCAGTCATGAGTTCAGCGCAGGTTGGAAAGACAACGATAATCATGTGCGGCATTGCATACTATATAGACTATGAACCGGCAACGCAAATGATGGTAATGCCGACTATTGATGACGCAGAGAGATTTTCTAAGACAAGGTTTGCGCAGATGATATCTGATGTTCCACAGCTTTCAAGCAGAGTGGCAGATGTAAAAGCAAGAAATAGTAGTAATACAATTCGATTAAAGATTTACCCGGGAGGTAATATTGCTATTAGTGGTGCAAATTCTCCAAGTTCACTTGCAGGCGATCCGCGAAGGATAATATGGATGGATGAGGTAGACCGCTTTCCTGAGTCTGCCGGAACCGAAGGAAATCCAATCAAATTGGCGGAGAGGAGAACTACAAGCTATTGGAATAAGAAACATATTAAGACTTCTACTCCGACTATTGCTGGACATAGCAAGATAGAGGAAGCATACAATAAAGGCAGCATGGAAGAATGGAATGTGCAGTGTCCGGAATGTGGAGCTTGGCAGCCGTACAGTTTTAGAAGAGTGGATTTTACTACTATTTCTATGGCATGCATAGAATGTGGAGTACTTGTACCGGAGCGAAAATGGAAGGAGAGCAGGCATAAATGGATAGCCGCCCATCCGGAACGTAAAAAAAGAAGATCATTCCGGTTGAATGAGCTGGCGAGTCCCTTTGTAGATTGGGAAGAAATTATAGAAGCTTTTGAAGATGCGGACAAAAAGCTTAAACAATTTCACGATCCGGAAGACATGAAAGTATTTATTAATACGAGATTGGGTGAAACGTGGGATGAAACGGCTTATGTAGACAATGCAGTCAGTGAAGATACACTTGGAAAAAGGTCAGAGATATATGCAGCAGACATTCCGGAAGGAGTACTTCTCCTGACAGCAGCAGTTGATGTCCAGAATGACCGGTTTGAGGTTGAAATCAGGGGATGGGCAAGGAATTATGAAACATGGGGCATATATAAGACCGAAATTAAAGGGAATCTTATAACAAATGAACCATGGGACAGGTTAGAAGCTTATCTGGAACAGCCGCTGTACTTTGAGGATGGCAGGGAATTAAATATCGCCGGATTTGCAATTGATACCGGGGGCAATTATACCAATACGACATATAAGTGGATAAAGAAAATGAAAGCCAAAGGCAAAAAATGTTATGGAATCAAGGGATATGCCGTGAAACCCAATATTCCGTTGATATATAAAAGAACTATTGTTGACATTAAAGAGGAACATGGAGGAAAGGAGATGACAGTTGACCGCACGCTTATTTATATTCTGGGTGTTGATACGGGAAAGGAAGACATTATGAACCGCCTGCAGATAAAGGAACTGGGAGAAGGGTATTGCCACTTCCCGAAAGGAGACGGAAGAGGATACGATGATGAATATTTTGAAGGGCTGCTCAGTGAAAAGAAAATTACAAAAAAGGTTAAAGGCGTAATGAAACAGGTATGGGTAAAGAAGAGCGGCGTGAGAAATGAGCCGCTTGATTTGTTTAATTACAATTATGCGGTTGAGGAAATATTACGGCCGGACTGGGATAAACTGGAAGACAAACTGAATCATGGCATAAATTACATGAAGAGGGGAAGGAGAAAAAGGACAGTCCGGAGGTCTATTAACGGAATCGAGGTATAGGGAATGACAGTAATTATAAAAAATAAAACACAATATGAAGATGCGAAAAAACAGCTTCAACTTTTAAAAAAAGCAAGAGAAAAGATATTAGGAGGTGGACAGTCATATACCATTGGACCTAATCAGATGACCAGGGCAAGTTTAAAAGAGATTTGCGAAGAGATTTCTGCCTATGAGCATGCTATAGATGCTTATGAGACAAACGGAACAACAAAACGCAGAGCAAAAAGAGCAGTACCGTTAGGGTAGGAGGAAAGAATGGGATACCTTTCAGATGTAAGAAAAATTCGTGAGAAAAAACGGGCGCTCAAAATGGCACAGACAGAAAACCAGCTGGCAAGAACGAAAGCCAATACGATAATGCTGGAGCTGCAGCAGGAAACTGCACAGCGATTTGTCAATACAGGATATTCTCATGGAGGAGCATCTACAACGGAAACATGGGCAAAAGAATACCAGTCAGAAAGCCTGTCTCCTAAGAGCGACATTGAATTAAACAGAAAAATACTTCGGGAGCGCACAAGAGATTTGGCAATGAATGCGCCCATTGCGACCGCGGCAATTAATTCAACGCGGACAAGCTGCATCGGCTCAGGATTGGTGCCAAAACCCAAAATTGATTATGAATTTTTGGGGATATCGAAGGAAGACGCGGTACAGCTCCAGCGCAGGATTAAGAAAGAATTTGCATTATGGGCAGAAACAACACTTTGTGATACCTGTGATTTGAATAATTTTTATGAACTGCAGCAGATTGCATTTAATGACTGGCTGAAGAACGGAGAAGAATTCGTACTGCTTGAGTATGGGGAAAAATTGGAGTATATGCCATATCAGCTGCGTCTCAAACTGGTATCTGCTGACAGGGTAAGCACACCGGACAGCATAGATGGGGACTATGATGGATACGACAAAGAACTGGATAACGGCAATACTATAATGAACGGGGTAGAGATTGATTCCAAGGGCAAAGTTACAGCATATTATATCTGCTCAAATTTTCCGGGAGAATATTCTGCCAGAATTCCGAAGTGGCAGCGAATCGAAAAACGAGGCAGCCGTACCGGAAACCCTAATATTCTGCATGTATTTAACGCTGAAATTGCAGAGCAATATAGAGGAGTTCCATTCTTAGCACCGGTAATCACAGCAATAAAGCAGGTAACCAGATATACCGAGGCGGAAATTATGGCAGCAGTGATAAATTCACTGTTTGCGCTCTTTGTCAGTACAGAGGATGGAGATGATATTAAAGGATTTGGCGGCGAATATGAGGAAGATAGCGAGTGGAGTGCAGCTGTTCCGGGACAGAATAATAACGAAGATGAACTCAGGCTTGGGAGCGGCATAATTAATTTCCTGAAAAAAGGCGAAAAAGTTGAGGCAGTGGAATCAAAGCATCCAGCCGGAAACTATGACTCATTTGTGCAGTCAATGGCAAGTATGATCGGAGCAGCGCTGGAGATATCCCCGGAAGTTTTAACAAAGAAATTTACAAATAATTTCAGCGCATCGAAAGGAGCATTGAACGAAACGTGGCGTTCTTTCATGATGCGCCGGAAGTGGTTTGTGAATGATTTCTGCCAGCAGGTGTACGAGTTATGGCTTGCGGAAGCTGTAAGCAGGGGCAGGATATCGGCGCCGGGATTTTTTACAGACCCACTGATAAAAAGAGCATATACAAACGCAACATGGACAGGACCGGCACAGGGCTGCCTGAATCCGGCACAGGAGGTAACGGCAGCAGTAACAAGAATTGAAAACGGTTTATCCACACATGAAGACGAATGTGCAGCCATGAATGGCAGTGACTTTGAAGACAATGTACGGACTTTGGCAAATGAGAATGAAAAGCTGGCAGAGGCAGACAGAGTCCGCAGCAGAGAGGAGGAAAGGACAGGAAATGCCTAAGAAAATTAATATAAAAGGACCTATCGTATCGAATGACTGTGCATGGATTTACAATTATTTTGGCTGGGATGCAGCAAGCCCCAATACGCTTGCAAAAGGACTGCAGGAGGCTGAGGGTGATGATGTAATCATCGAAATTAACTCCCCGGGCGGCGTTTGTGTGTATGGCTATGAAATGTACACGGCAATCATGAATTATGAGGGCAGAGTCACAGTACATGTAATCAGCGCCATGTCTGCTGCTACACTTTTAGTCTGTGCAGCAGATGAGGCTTTAATATCCGACACGGGTATTTTTATGATCCACAATGCACAATCCCAGGCAGATGGAGATTACAGGGACATGCAGATGGAGGCTGATGCATTAAGAGAATTTAATGCAGGAATTATCAATGCCTATGTCAGAAAGACCAAAAAGAGCAGGGAAGAAATACAGGCTCTCATGGATCAGAACAGCTATATGAGTCCACAGACAGCTATTGAGCAGGGGTTTATTGACGGCTATATGTTTGGAGACCCAAACAAAAAAGAGAAAAATCCGGAAGCATTGGCAGTAAATGTTGTGGCAGCAGATATCCCTGTTATTCCCGAAGATAAAGCAAAAGAATTGATGCAGCTTATTGCAAAAGCAGAGCCGGGTAAATCAGATATGTCTGCTGCGGACAGGATAATGCAGAGTACCTGTGCAGTTGCGACATCGCAAAATGAAGTCCGGAAAACTGAACCAGAGCAGCAGATTGAGGAGGAAATGGGTGCAACAGCCGTTTCTGATAAAAGTAAAGGAGGAAAAAGGAAAATGACATTAAACGAATTTTTACAGGAGAACCCTGACGCACAGACAGAAATTGATGCTGTAATTGCAGGAGCAAGAGCAGAGGGACAGAAGGCAGAAAGAGACCGCATGCAGTCCCTTGATGCAATATCCAATACCGTTACTGCGGAAGCGCTGCATAATGCCAAATATGGTGAAAATCCAATTGACGGTCCTGCGCTTGCATATCAGGCGATGGTGGCTGGAGACAAACTGGCAGCGGCTTATATGGCAGCAGCCAGGGCGGATTCTGCGGAGTCAGGTGTCAAAAATGTAGGGGTTGGAACACCGGATGCAGGACAGGAGCAGGCGGATGAAGCCGACGAAATGGCAGCATATATTAACAAAACAAAAGGAGGAAATTAAGATGTCTTTACTTAATAAACAGGCATATACCGTAACAAAAGACAAGCTGATTTATGATGCAAAGCATCCCATAGATGCAACTGCAGTACAGGTGTCAGTTGCATCTGATACAAATGGTATTCTTAAACGCGGTCAGATTCTTGACTGTGCTGGCGGTGTGTACAGTATTCATGCAGAAGATGGGGAGGCAGGTGTTATCGTGGCAGAAGATACAGGCTATGCATCTGACGACACAGAAATCATAGTGCCGGTTTATATCAGCGGCTGTTTTCGGGCGAGTGAGGTAATCACGGATACGGAAATAACGGCAGCAGACATTGAGACGCTGAGAGCCAGAGGAATTTATTTGAAATAGGAGGAAAAACATGGTAGTTGAAACTTATAAACTGATCAATACGATTAAAAAGATGTATCCTGTTGTACAGTTCTTTAAAGACCGCTACTTTCCGGATGGCAAAACATACTACTCCGAGAAAGCGCTTATTGAGACAAAAAGGGGCGGAAAAAAAGTAGCGCCTTTTGTCATTCCGGTTGTTGGCGGAATTGTTATGGATGCGGACGGATATCGCGCAGATGAAGTAAAAGCGCCTTATATTGCACTTAAGATGCCTATTACTGCAGAAGAGCTGGAAAAAAAGGCATTCGGGGAATCTCCGGAGTCCGGACGTACACCTGCGCAGAGGGAAAACGAGATTGAAGCGGAACATATGGACGATATGAGAAAGGCAATTTACCGCCGCCAGGAGCTGATGTGTGCTGATATTATCACAGAGGGAAAAATTATTATGAAACATTATGCAACTGCTGATGATGCGGCGCATGATGTCAGATATAAAACACAGATGCTTAAGTTTTACGAGAATGAATTTAAAAACAAATACATGTTTACTAAGACATGGGAGTCCATGTCAACATCAGAAAAGATTCAGGAGTTTTACAAGATTGCACTTGTCCTTAAAAAGAGAGGAGTGCATGCATCTGATATTGTCATGACCGGAGATGTATCGATGCAGCTCATGACGGATAAGGAATTCCTTGAATTTTACACTAAACTGCATGTGAACACAGGAACAATCAGCCAGAAGGAACTTCCCAGCGGAGTGGCATGTAACGGTGATATCAATGTGAATGGTGTGATATTTACAATGTTTACATATGATGAGGAATATGAGGACCTTGACGGAGAAGTTAAGAGCTTTCTCCCGAAAGGAACAATTGCTTTCCTGCATCCCGGAATGGGAACAACGGCATATGCACAGGTTACCTTTGTAAAGGGAAGGAGCTTCGTGTCGCATGCAGAAAGAATAGTCCCCAGAGTTGTGGCAAGCGAGGATAACAATATTGTCGAAGTCCAGATGTTTTCAAGGCCGGTGCCATATCCCTTGGACTGGGACGGCTGGATTGTTGCCAATATTTATGATCCCATAGCATCATCGCAGGATGAAGCTGACAACAGCATAGACACTGACGAGGATGAGACTCCCGGAGTGACGTTAAAGACAGAAACTGAAATCAGGAGAATGACCAGGAAGGCTGATGTAATTGCTTATGCAGAATCCATTGGATTAAGCGGCCTGACAACTGATTTTATACTTGATGAGCTGCAGGAAGCGGTTTTGAAATATCAAGGTGAAATTTATGCAGATTAATGGAGGGAATGTATGGTGAAAGCAGAAACCACGATTATTGTGGGGAAAAAGACGTATCATGCCGGGCAGACTGTAACAGGTTTGTCCGAAATTGATAAAAAGTGGATGAAAAAAGCAGGATACATTACCGAAACTGCCGGACGGAAGGACGATGACAGTACAAAACTCCAACAGACAGAAAAGGAGAAAGAATGACTTTTAAGGAAGCGTATCAGGATGATTTGGAAAATGCTTTTTTTGATGAAGACGAATTTGCAGACAGGCATTCCATTGACGGAGAAGAATGCATGGTTATAGTGACTGATGCAAAGAGCGAGGACGCCCAAAAAGTGTATGGAAGAGCTAAAACGGCCTTGAATCCAAAAGAAAGTGCAGTCAGTAGGATAAGCCATATTATTTATGTCAGGGAGAAAGATATAAAGAGAAAGCTTACAGTAAATGCTGTAATCAATTTGGACGGAAAGAACTATTTTATCCATAATGTTGTCCGTCAGGAAGGAATGTACAGACTGGGCATTGGAATATATGCAGTATAGGTGGTCAGAATGATTAATGTAACAATTCACGTATCAGAAGATGAAGTCAAAAGGAGGCTGGGGGCACTGGCCGGCAGGTCGGGCGCAGTCATAGCAAGGGCAGCAAACCGCTCAGTGAATACAGGAAAGAAAGCCATAAAACAGGAAACTGCCAAAATCTACAATGTGCGTCAAAAAGATGTAGACGGAATACTGAAAGTAACAAAGGCAACCGCGGCAAAGCCTGTACTGGTACTTACATACAAAGATAAGCATCCTAACCTGTATGTATTCGGCAGTGCGAGCACGCTGACACCGCGCTTTATTATACAGTCCTCCGATCCGGTTAATCCCGATCCTGAATATGTAAAAGCAAAAGTAATGAAAGGGCATGGATACACGCCTTTAAAGGGAAGACCCAAGCCGTTTGTGCAGCAGGCAAAAAAAACAGGAAATATAGCATTATTCCAAAGAACGTCAGACGATCCAAGATCGCCTATAAGGGGCGTGGCTGCACCTGCGCTGCCTCAGGTCATTAAAAATGATGAGGTGCTTGCAAGATTTAACAGGGATGCAGGCACAATGTTTCAAAAGAGACTAAAACATGAAATTGAAAACATATTGAAAGGAACTACGCAATGACGGATTTAGATTTACAGGATACGCTCATCATGGAGCTTAAAGAACTGGCAGACAGCCAAAGCTTAAAAAAGCTGAATGGAGAGGTCTGGAAGGATTATAATATTTACAAGCAGGATAAGCCGTATAAAGACGATGAAGATGATGCAGCCCAGGAGGATTACGTTATAGTGATGCTGGATGATGAAGATACCGATTCTGATGGCAGATGGATAGTTACAGTGCATATATTAATGAGTGTAATGCTTTTTGAGGAAGAACATCAGGGCAACATTATTCTGGCAAACTTAATGAACCAGATTGACCTGCACTTTTGTAAAAAAGGAGTGATAGGCAGGAGGTATGAGATGGAGAGAGAACGTCATAAGAGGTTTAATCATGAATGTTATCCGAATTACTTTGAATGCGACTATATTACAAAATGGAAGCTGCCGGAAACAAATCAGGAAGGAATTGACGATTTGGTATGAAACAGATTATGTATTTAGGACCGGGCATTAAAGGAATTGTCCGGAGAAATCAGATTTTTACATACTGGCCGGAAACAGTGATCGGACAGGCGTGCGCATTCAGTCCGCTTGCTAAGTATCTGTTTGTGCCTATGGACAATATTGTACAATGCAAAAAAGAGCTAAGAAAGCAAGGCTCTTTTTTAAATCTGGTTTATCAGAAAATAGAAAAACAGGAGGCAGAAAAAGAAAATGACAGATTATAAACATGGAATAAATACTACGAGAGATTCTGATATTTCGTTAGAAGCAGTACAGGCTGCACGCGTGCAGGTTGCGGTTGGGACAGCGCCAATCAATCTCTTAGAGGACCCGGGCAGTGCGGTAAATGTTCCAATCCTTGTAAAAAACAGGGAGGAAGTGAAAAAGTGTTTTGGCATAAACAATGATTATGAAAAATACACCCTGATGCAGACTGCACTTGCATCATTTCAGAAGCTGGGGATTGCTCCGGCAGTAATGATTAATGTGCTTGACCCGAACAGGCCGGAACATGTAACGGCAGTCAGCGGAGAAGAATTTACGCTTACAAAAGGCAGTGTTACGGTAGAAGCAGAAGGCATTCTGCTTAACAGCCTTGTGATATCTGATGCAGGAACACAAGGTAAAATGAATCAGGATTATATTGCGGCATTTGATGGAAATGGAAATGTGACAATTGCAGTGACATCTGACGGAGCTTTCAAGAATGCTTCCACGCTGACCATTGCATATACGAAGCTGAATCCGGAAGGTGTGACGGCAGAGGATATTATCGGAGGAGTGACAGAAGACGGGGTAAGAACCGGAATTGAGCTGGCAGATGAAGTGTACAGCCGGTTTGGGGTAATTCCTGACATTATCTCTGCACCAAAATATTCTGCAGACCCAGCCGTGGCAGCAGCTTTAGAAGCAAAGGCAGAACTTATAGGAGACTTGACCAATGCAATTGCAGTCATTGATATTGAATCAGCCGAAACAACGAAGATTAATGATGTTAAGGCTGCAAAAGACAAACTGGGGGCATTTACCAGATGGACTGTATTGTGCTGGCCCAAGGTGCTCATGGGAGGACATGAGATATATGCATCGGCGGCAGTTGCAGCAATGCTGCAGTATGTCAGTGCAGACAATGGCGGCATTCCCACATCACTGGATAACAAAGCAGTTCCAATTGACGGAGTTGTGCTGGAGGGAGGCAAAGAGCTGCATCTGACACAAATGCAGGTTAATAATTTTCTAAATGCAATTGGAGTAGTGTCTTTTGCATATTTAGGAGGCTGGAAATGTTGGGGAAATAATACGGCGGCATATCCGGAGTGTAATGAGCCGAATAACCGATTCATCAAGTGCGTGATGATATCCAATTATTTGGAAAACCGCTTCAAGACGGAGTATCTGCCTCTTATTGGAACAGACGGCAGGTATAAGATGGTAGATTCCATAGTAAGCAATTACAATGCAGATTTAAACGCATTGGTGCCGGACTATCTTGCAGGAGCAAGCGTTGTATTCAATAAGGAGGAGAATCCCCTGTCAGATATTCTGGAAGGGCATTTCCGCTTCCATACCAGATATGCAGATTATACACCGACAGAATACATTGAGAATGCATTTACATGGGATTCGCAAATCCTGCAGGCAGCTTTCGAGGGAGGTGAATGATTATGGAACGTTATATACCGGATAAAGTAAATAATTTTAATGTGTATGCTGGTACTGCAACAGCTGCTAACAAGCTGATTGGCGTAACGGACGAAGTAACCCTTATCAATCTGCAGAATACGTCAGAGACGCTCAGTCTTGCCGGCACAGCCGGGGAGATTAATTCGCCGACAGTGGGACAGTATCAGAGTATGGAGATTGAGATTAATTTTTCTAATATTGCAGAAAGCTCGCTGAAGGTCGCAGCAATGGACAATGTGCCGATTATTTTCAGAAGCGCGCAGGAGTTTATAAATCCGGAGGATAATACGAAATCTTTAAAAAATCGCACCATTACGGTGAGAGGCATGACAAAAGGAATTAACTTCGGAACGCTTAAAAAGGGAGGCTACGGAAAGCCAAGCATTAAAAAAGAGGTAACCTACTATAAAGAGGTTATAGACGGCGAGACGGTAGTTGAGATTGATAAGTTTAACGGACGTTCTATCATTGGCGGAATTGACCAGACAAAGGATATTATGGACTATATTTAAAAGATATGGAGGCTGCTGCATCGGCAGGAAAAATATGATGCGGCAGCTCTTTTTATGAAATGAAAACGGAGGCTGGAAAGGCATGGATGAAAAGAATAAAACTTTAAATATTGAGGAAACAGAAGAACAGGCAGCAATTGAAGCGGCAGCAGACATTTCCGCACAGGCAGCAGATTTGGAAGCGGATATCAATGAGAATATTCCGTATGTAATCACTCTGTCAAAGACTTATAAATTTGAAGGAGAAGAGATAAATAAGGTTGACCTGAGTGGATTGGAAGACCTCACCACAGCAGATGGTGAATATGTGGACCGTGTTATGGCAAAAATGAACTATCACCCAAGGGATAAATTCCGCGATATCACATACACAAAGCACATTGCAATGAAGGTTACAAATCTTCCCATTGAGTTTTTTAATGCCTTGAAATGGAAGGACCAGCAGGCGATTACATCACGCATTGCAGTCTATTTTTTATACTAGGGGCAGGCGATGAGCTGGCGCAGAACCTGAGAAAAACAGCAGTCAGGATATCAATGAGGCTAAACAGCTCCATAGAATATCTGCTCAATATACCTATAATACAGCTGATGGAATTAGTTGAGGAGATTTTGGAAGCAGACGAGGAGTGCAGAAAGAGAAGGAAAAGAGTGTGAGATATGGCTTCGAAGACAACATATGAGTTGGAAGTACGCCTTGGAGCTGCTACTTCTGCCAGCTGGAAAGCGAATCTGAGTAAGGCAGAGGCAGGGCTGCAGGGGTTAAATTCCTTATCCAATAAAATTATGGCAGGAATGGCAGCAGGAGTAACTGCCGCAGCCACAGCTGCTACTTATGCAATTTCAAATGCTGTAGATACATATACAGAGTTTGAGCAGGAAATGGCAACCGTGCAGTCCATATCCGGAGCTACAGCGACACAGTTTTTATCAATGAAAGAGGCGGCAATGGAGGCAGGAGCCAGCACGGTATTTACGGCGACAGAGGCTGCATCCGCTTTGGAATATATGTCTCTTGCCGGATGGGATGTTAACCAGTCGCTTACCGGTCTGGAATCGATGCTGGAACTGGCTGCAGCAACAGGAAAAGACCTGCAGACAACAAGCGATCTTGTTACAGACTCAATGAGTGCACTCGGATTAGGCGTCAATGAGCTTGATATGTATATGGACAAGCTTGTTATGGGAAACAATAAATCGAATACCACGGCTGAACAGCTTATGGGAGCACTCGTAAAAACAGGCGGAGCAGCAAAGACGCTGGGCGCAGACCTTGATGATACGATTACGGCATTAGGCATACTTGCAAATAACGGACTTAAGGGAGAAGAAGCAGGAACCGCGCTTAATGCAATACTTGTCAGGCTTGCAGGAAACACAACAGCTATGAAAGAACTCGGAAGGCTTGGAGTGGACATCTGGGACAAAGGAAAATTTATAGGTTTTCGTGAGGCAATTGGAGAGATCAGTACAGCGTTGGATGGACTCAATGACGAACAAAAGTCACTTAGCCTTAAAAATATTGCAGGAACGCACTATTATTCTCAGCTTTCCTATCTCCTTGAGGCAACAGAGGCACTGGGAGAAGGCAGCAGTACGGCATGGGAAAACCTTGAAACGGATATCGTACAAAGCAGCGGCGCTCTTGACAGAATGTACGATATCACTACAGACACGCTGGAGAATGCACAGAAAAGGCTTGAATCTGCAAAGCAGGATATGCAGATTCGTTTGGTGGACGTATTTTCGGATGATTCAAAGGAATTTGTATCGTGGCTTGCGGATAAAATTCCGGTTGTCACAGAGTCGCTGGTGGAGTTTGCAGAAGCCCATGAGGGAGAATTTGCAAAAGCACTGGAAGGAATCGGAGACAGTATTGAGAATCTGTGGGAGAATGGTATTGCTGCAGGGCAGTGGATTATAAAGAATAAAGGGGCAGTAAAAGGAGCATTGACTGCGGTAGCAGCCGGAATTGCAGCAACAAAAACTGCAACGATAGGGCTGAACATTGCAAAACTGCTTACAAATCCGTTGTCCGCCGTGCCAGCCGTAGCAGGTCTGGCGGCAGCAGCGATTGGCGGAGTGGCAGGAGCTATCCGCGATGCGGAAGACAGGGCAGTCAATGCAAACCTTGGAGCGCACCTTGGAAGCATTGCCCTGTCGATGGAAGATATTGAGCAGGCAGCAAGCTACATCGTAGGTTCAGAAAATCTTACAGGCGTACTGAGTGCGCTGGAAGCATTTGACGAACTGGACGGCTTTACGGAAACTATGGAAGATGCAGCCGAAGCACTCAAAAAGATGAACTGGAAAGTTTCTATTGGTATGGAGCTGACAGAGGAAGATCAGGACAGCTACAAAAAAGCGATTGATGATTATGTCTCAGCGGCACAGGAATATGCACTGCAGGAACGGTATGCAGTGAACCTCAGTATGGAATATGCTTTTACGGATGATTATTCCAATGCTGACAGCATACAGATGAAGGTCAACAAATTCTGTAATGACAACTATACTGAACTTGTAGGACTGGGAAAACAGATCAATGCTGCAGTGAATGAAGGGTTTAAAGACGGGCTGCTTGACATTAATGAGATAGAAACAATTTCAAATCTTCAGAGGCAGATAGCAGAAGTGAAGGAAGGACTGGCAGTTGGGGAATATGAAGGAAAATTGGCAGTGCTGGAGCAGAGGTATTCCGGAAAAGACCTGACTTCGGAGAGCCTGACAGCATTAATGCAGGAATTGGACGAACAAAACACAGAAATGATAGCAGTCTATGAGGAAAATTATGCAAAAAATCATTATATTGAATCAAAAGCATACAAGGGCGGAGGACTTACAGAAGCAGAGTATAATGAGTCCATGGAAAACATGAACCAGAAACTCGCAAGCGATAAGGCAAGTGTCCAGATAAGAACCATGGAGTTTCTGCTAAATACTATTTATGACAGTTATGGAGATGAAATCGGAGAATACCAGAAGTCAAAAGAAGAGATACTGAAAAAATACAGTAGTGAGCAGTGGGCAAATGACTGGCAAGATACACCGTCTATGACCTGGAATGACATGATGATGGATATAAGCCAAGCAGGACCAGACGATACTACCAAAAAGGCAATTGCAGAGATGCTGGAACCCATAGATTCATCAATTACAGAATTTTATGCACTGCTGAATGAATGGGATTCGCTCAGTCCGGAAATGCAGGAAAATATGCAGTCAGTACGCGAAAAACTGGAGACGCTTCAAGGCATGACTAATTACGATAAAGTATATCTGGCAAATCGCAAGCTATATGGAATAGAAGGAAATACAGAAGGCTTATACCGTGATGTGGCAAATGATGTGTATAACTCTGATGATTACGCAAATATCAAAGGTTATGTAGACCAATATTATGAAGATATTACCGGATACGCCAAGACGGCAACAGCAACAGGCATTGAGAGCAGTCTTGAGGCATCAAAGACAGAAATAATACATCCGGCAATTGAAGGATTGTACCAGTACTCTCAGGAATTTCTTGATCAGACATTTTCACAGGGCTTGTCAGCTACGGTACCAGTCAAACTCACGCTTCACCAGAATTATGGAGTAACATCAGCCTATGATTTATCAAGTTACGGACCAATTATGCAGAATGCGGAAGGCGGCATATACAATAGTCCGATTTTGACAACCTTTGCTGAGAACGGACCGGAGGCGGCAGTACCACTTGACGGTTCAGACAGGGCTAAGAGCCTGTGGATGCAGGCAGGTCAGATTTTGGGAATGCTGCCAGAGGTTACAAGAGATCAGGCTATCCTTAATGGAGTGAGCAGTCTGAGTGAAGGAAGCAGCACCGGAAAGGACATACAGGTAATATACAGCCCGAACATCACAATTCAGGGAAATGCTTCCCGGGATGAGGTACAGAGTGCACTGTCACTCAATTTGGATGAGCTTAGGGAAATGTTGAAAGAGATTCAACGGGAAGATAGGAGAGTATCCTTTGGATAGGAGAGCGTATGGGTGGATATTATTACATCACGAAGCAGGGTGACATGTGGGATTATATTGCATGGAAGGTGTATAAAAACGAAAAGATGATAGAGAAGCTGCTGAATGCAGAAGAAAACAGAGAAATCATGACGTTTTATATTTTTCCGGCAGGAGTAAAGGTTTGGTGCCCTGAGACAGCAGAACAGGCGGCACCAAACGAACTACCGCCATGGAGGGATAACCAATAATGAATACAATGAGGTCAAAGCTTATTGTTGAATATAATGGTGTTGATGCCACAGATATTATAGCAGATGATTGTGATACTTTTACATGGAAGGATAATGCATCAGGAGCAGCAGACACCATAACGCTGAACCTTGCCAACCTAAATCAAAAATGGATGAATGGCTTTTATCCGTCCGATGAGGATGTGTTCAAGGCGTGGATTCAGTTACAGGAGTGGGCGGCAGGCTATAAAGAGGGAAAGGTATATTGTGGCACTTTCATGGTGGATTCCCTGAAATATTCGGGGTTTCCGGAAACCCTGCAGTTGTCAGCAATATCAACGCCGATAGACAGCAATTTTAATGTAAAGCAAAAAAATAGGACGTGGAACAAAACCACAGTCAGGACAATTTTGAATGATATAGCAGCGGCAGCAGGTATTACACTTGTGTATGATGCAGAGGATATTGGTGTTGACTCCATAAACCAAAATGGAAAGACAGATTTGTCCTTTGCCTATTCCCTGTGCAGTGATTATGGATTATCTGTTAAGCTGTATAACATCAAGATGGTAGTGTATGATCAAACAATGTACGAAAAGAAAGAGCCGGCGTACACGATTGCACATGACCAACTGGGAGGAAGTGGCTCGTACTCCATCACTAATCAGGTGACCACGGTATACGACAGTGTAAAAATACAGTATACCAGCGGCAAAAAAGGAAAAGCAATTACATATGAGTATACCATTCCGGGTAAAGATGGAAAACGACAGATGTTTATAAGCACAAAAGCGGAATCCTATAGTGATGCTGAAAAGAAAGCAAAGGCTGCTCTAAGGGAGAACATAAGAAAGAGCAGGACTATTACAATTAAGATGATGGGAAGTGCAAAGTATATGGCTGCAGATTGTTTTAATCTGTCCGGATTTGGAAAGCTGGACGGGATATATTTTATTGACAGTGTGACGCATCAGAAATCAGGAGGAAAATATACAGTATTACTTGCAGCGCATATGGTAGTGACAAATTTCTAGGAGGCAGTATGGCAACGTTATTCTATGGCATAATATCATCCATTAATTATAGCTCAGGTACAGCTAATATTACGCTTCAGGACAGGGAAAATCAAGTAATACAAGGAGTTCCTTTCCTGTCTGCATACTATGAAATGCCAAGACCGGGTGAGACGGTGGCAGTGCTTTTTGAGGAACTTAACGGACAGATAGGAAAAGGTGTAATTTTAGGAACACTATTCTTGGACGGAAACAAACCGGGAGAGTATGGTCCGGATATTTTTTACAAACAGTTTGCTGATGGGGCAGGCATGAAGTACACACCCGATTCAGGGGAATTGGAGATAAAGGTAAAGAAAGTTGTTGTAAATGAAATAGAATATAAGGCCGCGCAAAAAGGATGATAAGTTATGGCGAATGTAGGCAGTTTTGGGGATGTAACGTTTTACTGCACTTTTGCAAATGGAAAAAACAGAATATTGTCTTTTCATGATTTAATAAGGAGTTCGGCAGCAAATTTTGCAGAACATGAGAGAAACGGAGAGAAATCATTTTTAGAGTTTGGCGGAGATGGACTTGATGAAATAACTTTGACCATAGAAGCTGATGCGAAATATGGAGTCAAACCGTTGGAAGTGCAAAACAAATTATTTAAGAAAAAAGAAACAGGACAGGCTGAATTTTTTATATTAGGTGGAAAGAAGGTAGGCAGGAATCCGTTTGTAATAACAAATATATCAGAGACATTTAAGGCATTGTATGTAGACGGAAGACCAATTGCAGTAAGCTTTCAACTGACTATGAAGGAATATGCAAATCAAGTGTCTCCAATAGCTACGATACCGGCAGAAAGACAGGTAAGTCTCAAGACAGCAGCCGAGACCTGTAACGACACTTACACGGTGGTAAAGGGAGACTGCCTGTGGAATATAGCAAAGAAATTTTATGGAAGCGGAGCACAGTACACAAGGATATTCAATGCCAATAAGGATAAAATCAAGAACCCCAATCTTATATATCCGGGACAGGTGTTTACCATTCCGAAATAAGGAGGCAGCATGGTTATAAAATATGCAGAAGACAACTCGAATTTATCCATAACAGCTACAGAGCAGGGTAGTATAGCAAACAGCATCGGTACAATATCAAGCACGCCGTATGAAACGGCTCCTTTTATGCGGTCTATGGGTATCAGGAATTATCCTCCGGAGTCTAATTCGGAGATTGCAAGAAATAAATATGCAGCAGAAGTAATTACGCAATGCGGAATATGGGAAAACCGTGTGAAGGTAACAGAGGTCTGCTTCGGAGAGGATAACAATGTAAGGGTGGTAATAGAAAATGGCTAAGATTGATGTGCTGGACAATCTGCCTCCAATTGATATGCTGGCAGATGAGGGTATAACTTTTGAAACAATAGTAAATGAAATGATTGCAGATTATGAGACATACTGGAAAGAACTGACAGGCGAAGAGCTGACATTGTACCCTGCGGACAGCAGAAGAATCATGCTGAATGTTGCAGCCGGAAAACTGTATCAGCTTGCAGCTATCATTAATGAGAGACACAAGCTTAATTTCCTGCAATATATGTATGGTGATTTTACCCGGAACTGGGCGGCTAATTTTGGATTTAAAGAAGACGGAGTAGAATCGGCGGAAGTTACTTTAAGATTTCATCTGGCAGCAGCACAGCCGACAGATATTGTTATTCCGGCAGGGACAAGAGCGACATCAGGAGACTATGTATTTTTCGCAACGGACGAAGAACTGATAATTCCGGCAGGGGAAACTTATGCAGATACAAGTGCCACATGCACACAGCCAGGGACGACCGGAAACGGATATGTAATCGGGCAGATAAATGTGATGGCAGACCCCGTAAATCTTGTGGAAAGCGTGGAAAATACGACGCAGAGCATCGGTGGTCACGATAAATATACTAATCAGGAGCTAAAAGAGCTGATATACAATTTTCCGTCTGCTTATTCTACAGCAGGTCCGGCAGAATGTTATGAGCAGATCGCGAAGACATACAGCAGCAACATTGTTGATACAAAAGTAATCACAAGTCAAGAAGCTCTGGTCCAGATATATATTTTATTGCAGAATGGCATAGTGCCGACAATGGAATACTGCAGGAATGTGATGGACTTTATAAAAAAATTAAAAACAACACCGGATACAGATAAAATAGATGTATTGGCTCCTGGTACAGTGAATTATGAAGTAGAGGCAACTTATTATATATCCGATCAGCAAAAGGATATAGCAGATGCCCTGAAAGAAGCAATTGAGGATGCAGGCAATGAATTTACGTTTTATACCAGAAGTAAAATCGGACGTGCAATTAACCCTAATGTATTGGTTACATACGCAAATGCAGCAGGCGCATCAAGATTGGAGATTGAAGAGCCGAAATACAAAGCTATCCGGGAAAATGAAGTTGCGGTATGCAGCAGCATAAAAATGACTTTTGGCGGTTTGGAAAAAGAATAGGAGGAATACATGTATCAATTTGATGATGTAGGAAGCACGTATCTGTCACTGCCGCCAAATTTGCAGACCGCTGAAAATGCGAGTTTCTCTTATGCATTTGACAGACAGATACAGAAATTACACAGACTGGCAAAAAAGCTGACAGTGTGGAGTGATTTGGAAAATGTAGAACCAAAATATTATGACTATATGGCAATGGCAATACGGGCACCATATTACAAGTCAGAATATAATGATAAGCAAAAACTGAATTTAATAAAATCAACACTTGCGACTCAAAGGTATGCAGGAACGGTAAAAGCAGTAGAGGAACTTTTGGATCACAGCATTTTATATGCAAAGTTTATACCATGGCATGAATATGGAGGAAAACCATATCATTTTAAGATTGCAACCAGCGATGAGCCGGGAATGGAATCAAGAGTTTTGTTTGCAGATATGCTGCAACGGGTAAAGGCTGCCAGGTCTATTATAGATGGGGTAGAGATAGATCATGCTCCTATAAGGAGTATGGTGTATGTGGGTATTGGAATCCGCCAGAAGAGAATTGTGTGTATCCATAACAAAGAAAAAATTGAGTACAAAATTTATGAAACACTGTATACAGGATGCGCCGCAGTCATAAAAAAGCAGATTGTGATTAAGGGAGGACAGGAATGACGAAGTTTGAAGGGTGTTATTTAACAAACGAAGGGCGCGCCATGGTATATGAAAATGGACTTACTAATATTACTTTTACAAAAGCTGTTACAGGGTCCGGCGCATATGAATCAAAAGATGAAATATTAAATATGACAGCACTCAAAAACCCAAAGCAGGAATTCGGTCTGGATAGTTTTTCTGAGGGGGAAGATTGTACTGTAAGTATAAAGTTTAAAATTAATAACACAGGACTAGAGGAGGGATACGAGCTAAGTGAGATTGGCATATATGCCCAAAACGGAGATGGAACAGAGAAATTGTATTGTGTTGCATATGCCATGAGTGGATACACGGAAGAAGTACCAGCAAATGATGGCGCCATAACATATTTTATGGCAATTGACATTGAGACGGTTGTGTCCACAACTGCAAATGTATCCATAATTTATTCCGAGGAACATGAGTGGACTAAGAACTATGTTGATAATGCGCTTGCTGACATTTTTAACGAGATGAATATAAAAAAAGCTTTTTATGCTGTATTCACAAAAACCGGAGGCGGCAGCAGCGGAGCAGATGAAACGGCACTGACCACATCCGAAATAGAAACAGCTTTGAGTACAGAGTGGAACGGAGAAAGCTCTGTCGACGAAACGGCACTGACCGCATCTGAGATAGAAACAGCTTTAAGTACAAAATGGAACGGAGAAACTTCTGCTGACGAAACGGCACTGACCGCATCTGAAATAGAAACTGCTTTGAGTACATAACAGACATGCGTGCATTACACGCATAAGCACAGTTAATTATGCTTTACTGCATAAAAATATATTTTAATAAAGAAAGGACATTTTATTATGGGAAAAAAACTTGACGCAACAGGATTAACACAGGTATGGGCACGGATTAAGGAAAATTTTGTGAATAAGGGTGTGCTTACAGATGAACTTATTGACAAGCTCCAGAACATGAGTGAGAACGGAGAAGAAAATGTAATTGAATCCGTATCCGTGAACGGAGTAACATGCGCGATTACAAATAAGGGAATAAATATTGTAATTCCGGATGGCGCACTTGCAGCACTTGATGAAGTTGGTACAGAGAATCTGTCAACGGCACTTGCAGCATTGATTAACGGCAAAGCCGATAAAGCCACTACTCTTGGCGGTTACGGCATTACAGATGCTTATACAAAAACACAGACAGATAATGCTATAAAGCAGGCAGTAACAGGAGTGTACAAGGTAAAAGGTTCCACGGCGTTTGCAAACCTGCCGACTCAAAACATGGCAGCAGGAGATGTCTACAATATCACCGACGCATTTACAGCCACCGACGCATTTGTAGCAGGCGAATCCGGAAAGCAGTATCCAGCAGGTACAAATGTTGTTTACACCGATAGTGGTTGGGATGTAATGGCAGGTACATATGACTTTTCCGACTTTATGCTAAAGTCGGAATTAGAAGATATCACAGAGGATGAAATAAGGGCGATTTGCGTACTGTAGTTGGGAGTGCGGAAAAGGATGTGACAAGGTAATGAAAGTCTTTAAAATTAATGATCTGAACGTGCTGTGGGATATTATTAAGAACGCTCTGTCCGGTAAGATAAGCACGATAAGGGCAGGCACTGTGACAACAGGGAACTCCGGAACGAATGCAGCAGTGGATATAATAAAATCCGGAACGGAAGCCGTGATAAATTTTACAATACCAGCAGGAGCTAAAGGAGATACGGGAGCCAAGGGGGCAACAGGAACGACAGGAACGCGAGGAAGCCGCTGGAGCACAGGGACAGCGATAACAGGTACAAGCACGACGGCAGCAGTATTTGCTACAGGCATAACAGATGCACTTGTAAACGATATGTACCTAAATACAAGCACAGGATATGTATATAGGTGTACGACAGCCGGTAACGCAAGCACAGCTAAATGGGTGTATACAGGCAGTATAAAAGGAGCTAAAGGAGATACGGGAGCCAAGGGAGCGACGGGAACGCGAGGAAGCCGCTGGAGCACAGGGACAGCGATAACAGGTACAAGCACGACG
>JAGAQJ010000042.1 GCA_017622845.1 Lachnospiraceae bacterium
TGATCAGATTTGGGCAGAAGTATTTTTGGCTGCTTTCGTACAGAACATCGAAAATAGCATAAAATCAAATGCTGTTGTGAAAGCCCTGAAACAGCTTATTCAGCAGAGGGGCACTTATTTATCAAAGTTGTAAATTGGTGTAAACACTGATTACATTTCCGGAAAAGAACTTGAAATGCTTGGTTTGGTAAAAGGCAGTACGATTCAGTCAAAAAATATCGGACGCGATATCACGCAGGGCTTTAAAACGCTAGTTGGCGGCGAATTAAAGGCTTATACTGAAATGATGAACGAAGCGCGTGCGCTTGCAACAAAAAGAATGACAGAAGAAGCAGAAGCGCTGGGGGCAGATGCCGTCGTAAATATCCGTTATGCCTCCTCTGGAATTATGCAGGGTGCAGCAGAGGTCATTGCCTATGGCACTGCAGTAAAATTCCGCTGATTTCTTCCCTAAAGCGTTCCATGCCTTTTCTGCATATCAGCAAACGGCCGGCAGACAATCAATATCTGCCAGCCGTTTTTTACATGGTTACAATCTCCTCCCCCTCCACATGGCGCTTCTCCATTTGATGACGCAGCTTTCTGTTCTCGGCTGTATCAAAGATAATGGAGAAGTCATAATCCTCGGGATAAAGCTCCTGTGCTGCCACATGCAGCTTTATCCGTTTATGGTTAATCCATATCTTTTTGTTCGGGAGCTGTACGCGGAGAACCCCTTTATCATTTGCGGTTTCACATACGATGCCGATTTTTTTCCCGGGATATACCATAACACTGTCTCCACGCTGAAATTGCCGCGCTCTGTTCTGGTTTGCGTGGATTGCTCTTTTCTTTTGAATACGCGGCGCATGTTCCTTTTGGAGTCCTTCGTCCGGCTCATGTCCAAAAAGCTGTTCCAATCCGCTGCTTTTGCCATATGCTGCTTCGGCTGCTGTCTTTAACATGGATATGGGCATTCCAAGACGCTTTGCAATATGAAAGGCACAGCTTTCTCCTGCCTCGCCGATAACAAGCTGGTACAAAGGCTTTAGGCTTTCCCTGTCAAAGGTCATGCGCGCATTGACAACGTTTTCTTTTTTCTGCGCATACTGCTTAACTTCGGGATAATGTGTTGTCACCAGATACAGCGCGCCGCTCTTGGAAAGCTCCTCTAAAATCGCAATTGCGATTCCCATTCCTTCTGCCGGGTCTGTGCCGGAGCCAAGCTCATCCATTATGACAAGACTGTCACAATTTATCTTGCGCAGAATATCAAGGACATTGGTAATGTGCGCTGAAAAAGTAGACAGGTTTTCGGATAAGTTCTGTCCGTCTCCGATGTCACACAGGAAATTGCTGTTCATGCAGATATCTGCCTCCTGCGCTGCTACATGCAGACCGCATTGTGCCATATAGCAGTTAAGCGCAACTGTCTTAATTGCCACCGTCTTTCCTCCGGTATTCGGTCCAGTGATTACAATACCGTTTATCCCGTCTCCTATCTGAAATTGAAGCGGAACACAGGTGCTTTTTTCCATCAGCGGATGCCTGCCGTTCTCAAAACGGATTCTGCGCTCTGTATTTATGCGCGGAGCGGTTCCGTCATATTCAAGGCTGAGCTTTCCCTTGGAAAATACATAATCCAGTTTTTCCAGCAGCCGGATATCTTCTGTCAGCACTGCTGCCGCATCAGCAGTCATTGCAGAAAGCGTATATAAAATTCTGTGCACCTCGTTCTCCTCGTCCAGCCGCAATCCCTGAAGCTCCTCATAATATTTTGCAACAGCCACAGGTTCTATAAAGAGTGTATTTCCGGTTGAGGATTTATCCATGACTGTTCCGCTGATTCTGAACTTGTATTCTTTTTTCACCGGAATGCAGATATGACCATTCCTGATGGTGCTGAAGCTGTCTGACATGCATTCTTTGCTGCTTCGTATCAGTGCGTCTGCCTTCTCCCGCATTTTGTCCTCCGTGCGCACGATTGCACTGCGCAAATCCCTTAAAAGCGGCGTGGCATAATCCTCCACATTTCCATTTCGGATTTGCATACTGATTTCCTGCTCAAGCTCCTCCAAAGAATTCAAATTTTCTTCATAATATGCCAGTGACAACTGATATGCCTTGCCGCGTTCCAAATAGTCCTTCATCCTTCTTACTGACACGAGTGTCATTTTTATTTGTTCCAGCTCTGCTCCGCTAAGGCACCCTCCTTTCTGCGCAGTGGCAATCAGCTCCAAAATCCCTTCCATCGCACTAAGCGGCGGATTGCCGCATTTTTCCAGCATTGCTTTTGCCTCAGCAGTATCCTTGAGCATTGCCTGCAGCCGCGCTTCATTCATACATGGCTGAACGTCCGCAATCTCCTGTTTTGCCCATTTTGTCAATGCAAGGCTTTCCCATAGCTGTTTTATCTTATCAAATTCCAATATTGTTTCTGTATGATTCATTTTTCCTCTCCTTTTAAATCCTGCCTTCGCCGCCAGTGTACCGACCATCCGGCAATTACAAGCAGTCAGTACACGAACAGCGGAACCGACCTTTTTTCTACGAACTGACACTATTGTAATGTCTGATGCCTGTTTTCCATACCAGTGCTGTTAATGCGGAAAACAAAACCGTAATCCCTATTCCATACAGCGCTGCAGGCAGGGTACATTCCCCTGCAAGATATTTCACCGGAAGCGTTGCCATAATCCCATAAGGCAGCAAAAAGCAGAATATCAGCTTATAGATACCGTAATACACGGTTCCCGGAAGCTGCATACTCAGGCTGATGCATGCCTCCTCAAGCTTCTGCATCTTTGCCGTCGATACGACGAAAAAGGACAGGCTGCGTATCAGCACCTCTAAATCATAATAAAGCACCAGCATCAGCAGAACCCAGAACAGATATCCTGCAAACAGCTTCGGGTTCCACCTTACTCCTGCGCTTCCTGCCCCATATGCAATGATAATCAGGCTCATCACCACAAGCGGAAGCGAGCCAGGATTGATGCTCTCCAGCGAAAGGCGCAGCAGCGGACTGACCGGCTTTGTCAGATACAAATCCATCTCACCGCTTTTTATTTTATCCGGAATACCGCCCACGCCGAAAAAGTAAACGACCATGTTGACAGCATTGAGCAGGGAAAACGTCCCGATATACAAAATCATCTCGCCTCTCTGCCAGCCGCCGATTTCATCCACATTGGCATACACAGCGTCAAACACAAGAAGCTGCACCAGAAACAGGCTCCCGTCTACAAAAAACGGTCCGAAAAATCCCAGTCGGAACATCATCAGATTTTGAAAGCGCAGCCGTACCAGTTCCTTTATCACACGAAAATTTTTTCTCATATTCCCACCCCGTCGTACTTTCTTATATATTTGTTCCAGTAGAAATGAATCACAAGCTGCATCACGATGCACCAGACTGCCATGATTACAATGCCTGGTACCGCCTCCTGTCTGTTATTGCCTGTCAAAAGCATAGACGGCAGATAGGTCACGTAGTAAAACGGCAGCAGGCGCATAAGCTCCACCACGCGTTCCGGCAGCAGCGTCAACGGAATAATGCTTCCTGTCACAAGCGCGAGGAGATTGTCCTTTATCATCAGAAAGGTGCTGATTTCCTCATACTGAAAGGTCAGGATTCCGAGGAAAAAGTTTAACTGTACCATAAAAAACAGTCCGAGCAGAATCATGATTCCGGCGCACAAAATGATACTGAATGTCTTGACAAAAACAAATTCTATTCCAAACAGAAATATCCAGACGACTGCCGCAAGGAAATCAAAAAACAGATAAAAGACTACCGTACCGACTTCCATTGCTGTAAAATATCCCTCCACGTTGACCGGAATCACAAGGTATTTGGAAAATGTACCGTTTCTAATGCGCGCACTCAGCTCCCCGCTGATTCCTGATGACATTTCAAGCTGTGTCAGGAAGGAATTAATGATATAATAGGAAAGCATCCCATGAAAGGTAAAGCCTGCAACCTGCTCTCTTCCCTCAAAAATCGTTCCCCACAGCAGGTAAGCAAACAATATCCTGCCCACTGTAAAAATCATATTGAATATAATGTCTGCACGCCATACAAGCTGTGTTTTCAGATAAGCCTTAGCTATTTCCGCATACTTACGCATCCTGCTCCGCCTCCTTATAAATCCGCTCCACGTCATGATAACGCGCAAACATTTCCTCTGTGCCCCCGTCATAAATCTTTTTCCCATGATTGATGACAACCGTCCTGCCGCAAAGCGTCCTGATATCCTCCATATAATGTGATGTGAGCACAATTGTCGTTTTCTTCTTCTGATTTACTTCCTTTAGAAATCTGCGTATCTGATTTGCCGCAATCGCATCCAGACCGATTGTCGGTTCATCGAGAAACAGAACTCTTGGATTGTGAAGCAGCGCCACAATAATCTCCATCTTCATACGTTCTCCCAAAGACAGGGTGCGCACCTGAACCTCCATCAGCTCTTTCACATCAAAAAGCTCTGTGAAAAACGCACGTGTCCGGATATATTCTTCCTGCGGTATCTCATAAATCTCCTTAAACAGCCGGAGCGTATCATTCACGGTAAGCTCCATAAAAAGCTGGCTTTTTTGTCCCATCACGACTGCATACTGCATCTTAAAGCCACGCTTCATATTATTGGGATAGTATCCCATAACTGAGATTTCACCGCTCGTCGGCGCAATAATTCCGGTAAGCATCTTGATAAGTGTTGTCTTTCCTGCTCCATTGGGTCCGATTAGTCCGATAAACTCTCCCTCCCGAACATTGAAGTCTATGCCGCTCACTGCTTCCTTCTGCTCATATTCTCTCTTAAAAAGCCCCTCAATGCTTCCGCGCAGTCCCTCTTTTTTGACAAAGCGTCTGTAAACCTTTGTCAAATTTTTTGTTTCAATAATCATTTCATTCATTATTTGGTTGTTCATACAAATCCTCCATTTCTAAGCTGTATGCATGATTTTTTACGCCGTCCCCTATTTCTATAGGAACGCATAGCAGCAATTCAGCGCATCAACGCAAAAAACCATGCGCATCCATCTTACCCGTCTGTCATCTCCGTTTTGGAACAGACAAATGCAAGATTCATACTGTGCATGGTTTTAAAAAATCAGCCGCGCCGAGCACCCGTCAGCTCTGCTGACAATCTTCGCCGGGGTGCTCGTGTGCATAAAAAAACATGACCTCACAGTCATGCTTCTCCTATACCTATATCAATAAAATCTGTATGCAGTGCATTCGTAAGATGGATGAAAAAGGGCAGACTTCACCTGCAAAAGATAAAATCGCCTTTCTGCTATTTAGTTAGCTGAAATCTCCATTCTTACCACACGCAACATACAGTTATCCTCCTGATTATTTTATATTTTTTATTGCTGCTAAAACGTCACAATTTACAGCCTGCCTGTGTTTGGCATAATGATGCTTCCTATCGTGACAATATTAGCTGTTTATCCAGCATACCATACTCTCTGTACTGTTGTCAAATCATTTTGCAGCAGCTTTGCCTTGAAAGGTAACAGTTCAGCCCTCTGTATGTTGACAGCCGGACGAAGGTCGGCAGTCCTATGCCGGTAGAGGCGATTGGACTCCGAATGCGAATTTTCTAATGGGTGATGCCAAAGTCATTGAATGCGTCCGCGACCGGACTCTACGCGCCGTCCATGGACGCGTTTCGTCCTAAATCCGCGTCCATGCGGATTTTCTCTGATGTATCAATCACCCATAAGAAAATGTCAGCATTCTCCGCCAGCCTGTCCCGGCATAGGGCTGACGACCTTCTGTGTACTGAAAACTGTTCCGTTTTACAGCTTCAATGAACCGAAAACGTCAGATAGTATCCTGCAGGCTGCCCGGTGGAGAATGGTGATATTTCCTTATACGATGATAGATATCCAGGAGTAAATTTGCACAGAAGCAAATTTAGGAGAGACGGAGGCATGGATGCCGACTCGAGCCGACTCCGTCCTCATTAGAAAGCCTTGATTCATCGTATTAGGAAATTCCCATTCGAAACCAATGGTAGCCGGAGGGATATTATCTGACGTTTTCGTCCTGATAGAAATGCAAGAAAGGCTGAACTGTTGCCTTGAAAGGTATAAAAGTATGTTCCGTTATCGTTTCGCCTTTGGTTATTCCCACACTTTAACATCTATACCGGCACATCATACGTCACAAAAATATTCAGCACAAGCTTCTGGGTTGCACGGTTATGATAACTGTGACGGTTCGACGCATCAAGCTTAATCGCGTGGTTTGCCGCCACCTCGTAGGTTCCTTCCTCTGTCTCAAGAGTCAGCACGCCCTGCACTACCATAATATACTCGCATCCCCCGTCATCTCCAAAAAAGCTTTCGCAGCCTTCTCCCGGTTCAATCTTTGTCTCGTATACTTCAAAATTCCGGTGCCTGTCATAAGGAAAAATAGAGCGCACCTGATATGCACCTTCTTCTGATTTATAAATTGGAAGCTTGTCATTGTCTATCACAAGTACGGACTCCGTTTTCGGGTAAATCAGCTCCTCAAACGGCACCCTGATGCCGTCTACAATTTTTGCAATTGTCGCCACTGTGGGGTTCGATTCTCCTCGTTCAATCTGCCCTAACATACTCTTGCTTACGCCTGTTTTCTCTGCCAGCATGTCAAGGCTCATATTTTTTGACTTTCTTATTCTTTTCAGATTCGCTGCAATATTCTTATCCAACTGATTCATATCCTGACCTCCATATTGAATCAAACAGGGAAGTATCCCTCTTGCTTGTTTGCTCTGCACGGGTCTGTGCATAAAAAAACACCAGACCTTTCATGAAAGAAAAGTCTGATGCTACGTCTTTGTAACAATAATTCTGTATTCTTGTTCTTACCTTTATAATAATAATTTTTAATCTAATCGTCAAGACTTTTTTTGTACGCTGTAGCCGAATTTGCCAAGCTTACTGCCAAGGTCGTAGTATTCGCCGTGACTGTATACAATCGGCTCCGCATCCGCCAGATGAAAGCCGCCTTTTTCGTCCATGAACCGATCGTCCACATGCACTGCTGCCACCTCTGCCAGAAACATGTCGTGAGAGCCAAGCTGCTCTACTTTTATAACCTTGCACTCAATATTGACCGGACATTCCGCGATGCCGGGCGCTTTTACCTTTTCCGACTGCATTGGCGTCAGACCCATTTCCTTCCACTTGTCGACCTCGCGTCCGCTTTTGACTCCGCAATAATCAGCGGCATATGAAAGCTCCTTTGTGGTAAGGTTAATCACAAACTCCCCTGTCTCCATAATCATGTGATGAGAATATCTTGACGGCCTGACACTGATGCTTACCATCGGCGGATTCGTGCATACCGTTCCTGCCCATGCAATTGTAATAATATTGGCATTTCCCTCTTTATCTGCCACGCTCACCATCACCGCCGGTAATGGATAAAGCATATTGCCGGGTTTAAATGATATCTTTGCCATATCAGACTCCTTATTATTTGATATAAAAATTCATGTAATGATCCGGTTTCCTCTCAGTTGAAACCATGCATCATTTCCCTTGAAAATGGTTTCCTGCCTATCGAATCATTCCTGCTGCCATCAGCGCCCATAACACCACGCTGACTGCTGATGCAAGCATGGATATGATACTAAATAAAAATACCTTATTCAGCTTTGCCTTCAGCTCATTGTTAACCGTCTGCGTATTCTCGGTATAGCGCTTGAGCTCGTCCACAACTACTGCCTGTACATTTCTGTATACCTTGACATTTTCCTTGTGGACAAAATCATCGGAACGCTGAAATTTATCCTCGAGAATATCCGTTATTGCCGATATATCTGCCTGCTGCTGCTCCGCCTCCCCACGTTCCCTCTCAAGACGTTCTGCCTCTTTCCGTTCCAGTTCCGCTTCACGGTTTCTTGTCTGTTCATCTGTCAAATCTCTCAAGGCTGCAATCAGCTTTTGTTCGTCCTCTTTCATGCTTTGGATTTTGCCCGCATTGTCGCCAATCATGGCATCCAGCTTCTCAGAAAGCTCTGTATTTTTATAGTTCAGCTTTCTCATTTCCTGCAGAATCTTCTCATACTCCGATACCTGAAGCTGCAGGCGTTTCATTTCCTCCGCCTCTGCCTGTGAATTTGCCTTTATCATTTCCTGCGCGCTGAATTTCTGCGCAAGCTTATCCATAAAATTGTCCATTATCGTAACCGTACCTTTCCTATTTACCATAACAGTTCCGCCTTATGGGCTTCTGAACTATCATTGCTTCCTTCATCGTCCTGAACCGCTGTTCATCACGACAGCTACCAAAATTGTATCATTAAATCCCTGCTCTTACAACCTGTAAACCTTCAAAAAGTGTAACAGTTCAGCCTTTTATGTATTCCTATCCGGACAAAAGCTGCATATAGTATCCCTCCGGTTGCCATTGGTTTCGAATGGGAATTTCCTAATACGATGAATCAAGGCTTTCTAATGAGCACGGAGCCGGCTCGAGTCGGCATCCATGCCTCCGTCTCCAACCTGCTTTGCATATCATCGTATAAGGAAATATCACCATTCTCCACCGAGGCATTCTACGGGATACTATATGCAGTTTTCTGTTCATCGAAACCATAAAGCCAGACAGTTGTCAGTACACAGAAGGTCGGCAGTCCTGATTAAAATATCCATACGGCTGAACTGTTTCCGGACTGTGTGATAGCTTCTTGTTGTTTGTGTAATCTGTACATAAGAATCAATTATTTTTCCAAGATAATATGCATATTAACAATAATCTTACATTTTGTTCATAGTTTGTTCATAATATGATGGTATTATTTAAGTATAGCAAATGATTTTAACGATAGTGTTTTCATTACACATAGATAAATTTTTTCATAATAGCCTCGGTACTATTTTTCGGAATGTACCGGGGCACTCCTCATTTCAGGGCATTTTTCTAATGCCCTGATTTTTTACATCAATGATTTTACTTCCTCATTGAGCGACAGCATTTTTGCATCCAGCTCCGAAACCATTTGGGCGCACTCATACAGTTCCGCCTTGATATGCTCCGGCACATTGACATCAAATTTATAATTAATCTTATGCTCCAGGCTCGCCCAAAAATCCATCGCTACTGTTCTGATTTGAATTTCAACCTTTGCATCTACCTTTTTCTCAGACAGATAAATCGGAAGTGAGACGAGCATATGATAACTCTTATATCCGCTTGCTTTTGGATTTTTAATGTAATCCTTCACTGATATAATATTAATGTCGCTCTGTCTCTCAAGCATCTCTGCAATCCTGTATATGTCCGTTGTAAAGGAGCAGATAATGCGGATGCCTGCAATATCATTTACATATCGAATCATATTGTCGATTGTCGATTCATGCCCATGCTTCTTGAGCTTCTTCACGATACTTTCCGATGTCTTTATCCTTGATTTGATGTGCTCTATCGGGTTGTATCTGTGTACATGCTGAAACTCATCATTGAGAATTTCAAGCTTTGTCCCGATTTCCTTTAATGCAGAGTTGTATACCAGAATCACTTCTTTCCAGCTGTCTACATCGGAATTTCCATTTCCACCGTATTCCATATCTTACCTCTCTCAATTATTTTCTACCCTGCCGGGCGTACACTTTTCCTGACAGGCATATCCCACGCATGCTCTGAATGTAATGTACCGCCCCAGCCTTATGGAGTTTCCGTTACAAAAGCATTGTAACCCATATGCCTTGTTTTGCCAAAATAAATTATATGCCCGACTGCATAAAAATATGACACTTATTTTACAATTATTGGTAACAATTCAGTACCCTCATAGTTACGTCATCAAGTCATGCAAAACCACTTCATGGCGGCTTGATGCCTAACGCAATTTTCACATTCTCACACTCTCCGCAGCAAGTGCGCAGTGCTGTACTGAATCATTCAAATTGATATAGTAAGACCACCGCAATTATGATATAATGTACGCGAAAACAATGAGCAGTGCCGGCTGTTGCATGGCAGAACGGCTGCCTGCAGACGTTTTTGCCAGACAGCAGGTAATATTTTATAAAATCACAAGGAGAAAATGAAATGTTCAGATTATGGGCAAAAATTTTTCAGGATAATCATATGCTCAAAGACACTGTCATATGCGATGACAGCGCCGACACGCGCACGCATAAGGTCTTTCATGCAGTAGAGGAGGTCTGTTACCGGTTTGACCTGGGAAAACCAATCTGGCTAGATACGAATATTTCGGATTTTAAAAAACACGATAAGACGCGTTTTACACAGGACTGTTTTATTGAGCAGATTGATTTTGATTATCTTGAGATACAGGTTATTGAGGAGGACTGAAAGGTCCTCTTTTTGTAACAGTTCAGCCTTTTATGCATTGCTATCTGCCGTTTTCTGTTCATCGAAAGCCAAAAACTGTGTTAATAGCAAATAAACTTTACTGTATTTAGAAATCTAAAACAATAAATAATGGCAAGCTTTAAGATAGATAACAAGCAGTTATTCATACACAGAAGGTCGGCAGTCCTGATTAAAATAATCCATACGGCTGAACTGTTACACTATTTTTTATTGATTTGATGATGTATCAGTTATTGCTTTGCTGTAAAAGCCTAAGAAGTCTTTTCTTTCCCAGTGTTTATCCACAGTTCAAAAAGCTCCTCATAGTCATTTATTGTCATTACTTTAATCCTGTTTTAACCTCAAATTCCCGTTTACCTATTTCACCTAAGTGCAGGTTGTCATACTATTTTTTCAAAGAAGAGATGTCTGTTGTGTGAAATCATGCCTCCAACTTTCATTTGTGAAGTGGACACTAAATTAAATCCCAATTTCTTGTATAAAGAAGCAGCAGGAATATTTTGCTCTCCCGTATCAAGCCTAACAGCAACACAGGCTTGTTGCTGTGCTGTATCTATGGCATGACTCACAATGCATGATCCAATACCTTTTCCTGCCGCACCTGGTCGAACCATTAACAAATGAATAACCATCACTTTCTCATTCGGGGCGTTACTGGGCCACTCTATTTTTTTGTATTCCTCTGGCTGTTGTTTATCTAAAATAACACTGCCTAATACATCGCCATGTTCTTCATAAACATACAAAGCACTGTTCTGTAAAGCTGTCTCTGCAACTTTTCTTGTAGGATAAACCCCTTCTTGAAAAACGGTGTAAGCACCGTATTTTTTCTCATGTGCAAAATGTTCCAGATACCCTTCTTCTATACCATCTAAATCCCCGGCAACAGCCTGTCTAAAACCCATTTTCTCACCTCTTCGAATTCCGTTTTGTCGATTTATATGCCATATATCATAGCACCCATATACAGATTTTTCAATCATAATGTTATCCTGTACCAAACAGCAAAGTCAGCTGCTTTTGTTAACGTTCAAGATGAACGGGCTTTGCACGCCAACCGCAAGTGCGTCTGCCCTCTGCTTGCGCAGCAAACAAGAGAGGGCGAAAGCAACAAGTACTTTCGCCCTCTCATAGTATGGCATTTTTTATATCTGTCCGCATCGTTTCATACTGTCATATGAAATTCGAGCACCATTTAGGCACCAAAGTATGAAAAATCATTGTCGTTTTAAGTGACTTGATATGCAAAAAAGCCAGTAGTTGCAAGGGATTTCACGGTTCGTGACTTTTTGACAGAGCTAAATACAATATTATTTTTTATTTTATGCATGATTATTATTGACATCGAATACAATACGGAGTAGTATTTTATAAAATGTTATGTAGTTTTTAATACTATATTAGAGTTTATAGTCTCTAACATAATAGTTTATTTTTTATCAATTAAAGGAGGAGTATCTTATGCAGTTAACAATCAGAGAACCCGGAAGCGCAATCACTCATTTCGTGGCATGTCTTATGGCTGCCATAGCAGCATCACCGTTAATTTTAAAGGCTCAGGGGCGTCTTGCTACCGTATCTCTCGCCATATTCGCCGCAAGCATGATTCTTCTATACGGCGCAAGCGCACTTTATCACAGTGTCAATGTAACCGGAAGGGTTTTAAAGGTGTTTCGGAAAATCGACCATATGATGATATTTGTACTGATTGCAGGCTCCTACACGCCTGTGTGCCTGATTGTTCTGGGCGGAAATACGGGTTACACGCTTCTGGCTCTTGTATGGGGTGTCGCCCTTATCGGCATGTTAGTAAAGGCATTGTGGATTACCTGCCCGAAATGGTTTTCTTCCATTATCTATATCACTATGGGGTGGCTGTGCCTGCTGGTATTTGGACCTCTATGGAACACACTTCCGCATGCAGCATTCGGGTGGCTCTTAGCCGGAGGCATTATCTACACAATCGGCGGCATTATCTACGCACTGAAGCTGCCTGTATTCAATTCCCTTCACAAATATTTTGGCTCCCACGAAATTTTTCATCTTTTCGTGATGGGCGGAAGCATCTGCCATTTTGTATTTATGTATTGTTATGTCGCATAATCTTTGTTATGAGAATGCAGAGAGGCATATTTTGCGGACACCGCGTCCGCAGAAGCCTCACTAAGATATATCCCATCCTCCGGAAAGCATCCTCCCGCCGGTGTCCATCCAGTACCATTTCTGCCCGTTGAACAGCCAGCCAGTCACCGGCTTCCCATCCTTGTAATAATACCTTTCGCCGCTGTCATTGACCTGCCAGCCGTTTGCCGTCTGCCGGTCGATAACCGCCTCCACAAAGCGATGCAGGACTGCAGCGCTTTCTGCACGAGTTGCTGTCCCCTGGGGGTCGAACAAGTTTTGGGATTTAAATGATATAACGCCTGCCTGCTGCAGGGCAGTTACCGCCTCCCCTGCCCAGCTGCTAATGTAACTATTGTCTGCAAAAGTCACGGTTTCCAGCACTGCAGGGGTTTCGTATCCCAGCTTATCCGCGTAGTTCTTCAGAATCACTGCCATCTGTTCCCGGGTGATATCGCTGTCTGGAGAAAATACACTTACGTTCGTGCCGCTTACAATGCCTGCCTGTGCCGCCCAGTTGACGTAAGGGGCGTAAGAAGCATCCGCCGCTGCATCCATGTACATGCCGTACCGATAGCTGTCTGTGTCAATGCCTGCCAGCCGTCCCAGCGCAGTGGCGAACATTCCCCACGTCATGCCGGTGTCGGGGCTGAACTGATTGCTGCCAGTGCCGGAGAGCAGTCCCCGGCTGACGACAAACTCAATATGCTCCTTCGCCCAGTGGCCTTCAATGTCGTCGAACGCTGGCACAGGAGTTTTATAGCCTACGCCATAAATATTGAAATGGCTGGCTTCAAAAATCATGGTCTGCCGGTCAGCATCATAGCTGGATTTTGTCAGCCATTCCACCGCGCCGTTGTCATCCACATAAACCGCATACAGGCTGCCGGCGCTTTCATCCCCGGTGAGCGCATAGTCAATGCGGATGGTGATGGCATGACCGTTTAAGCTGGTTATGGGCATTTCGATACCGCCAGACACATAGACCAAATCAAAGTCATAAACCGGGCGGACGCCGATGGCGTCTCTTGCCTGTGCAGACAAGCTTCCGGTATCGATTATTTCGTTCGATCGCAGAATAATGTCTTTGCCACCTGTGACAATATCCAGCCACTCCAGCGTATCCTCGTCAAACATAGCAGAGGTATGCCCGGCAATCTGCACCTCAAACCATTGCACGCTTTCTTTTACAAGAGTATCCAGTGCAGGAGCTTCAATGGTCACGGCAAAGCCGGTCTGCCCGACAGTCGATATAACGGGTACAACCACTGCCACGCTGTTCTTGCCCGCGCTATTCTGCTCCGCCTCCTGTCTTGCCGTTTTGATGGCAGAAGATACGACGCTGTTTCCTACAAAGACGCCGCCATTCGCATCCGGCGCCACCGGAGCCGCCTTCCCGATTGCAGGAACTGCGGTATCCGTCTGCGCGGCAGGAGATATGGCATCATTGCCGGAGGAGTTTTCTTTCGAAGAATCGTCAGAGGAGTTTTCTTCCGAAGAATTGTCGGAAGAGCTGCCGCTGCTGTTTCTGGCAAAAACGGCTCGTATCTCCACATCGCTTTCCGGCATGATAAAGCTGTTATTCGTAATGGTGACGCCGCCTGCGGTTACCTCCCAGCGTACAAAATGATGCCCGCTGTCCGCTGTGACGTTCAAGGTGATAGCAGCTCCGGCTGCGGCCTGTTCCAGACTTGCCGTCGCCGTTCCGCTGCCGCTGGCGCTTACCCTGACGGCATACAGGCATTCGGAGACAGTCAGTGTCCCGTTCCGGTAAACCACATCGTAGCAGTCTGCATGGGTCAGCGCCCCACCGCTGATAATAATGTCATATGCACCGGTCGTATTGGTGTCCGCCGCTGTTGTTTCCAGCACAGGGGCAGTAAAGGTATCGTTGTTCACAAGCCCTGTCACCCTATAGGTCAGCTCCGGCATGGATTTGCCTGCTACAACCGACTGGTCATCTGCTGTTACCGCCAGAGATTTTTTCCCAATGGTAAGCTGGTATGCTGCCGACGCTTCGTTGTATTGGTCGTCTGCGGCCTTGGCTGCGGTAATCGTAACAGTTCCAACGCCGCGGATAGCGGCCGTCCCGCCGTCGATGGACAGAACATCCGGATCGCTGCTTGTAAAGGTCACAGCGCCGGTTCCGCTGCCTCCTGTGACAGACAGGGAAAAAGCGTTGTCGCCATAAGTCTTTGCACCGACATCCGCGATTGTGATCTGCTGCGGCTTGCGGGAGGTATCCACGGTAACTTCTGTACTTTCAGCCGGATTATAATTGTTGTCGCCGCTGTACCGGGCTGTGAGCGTGCAGGCAGTGTCGGTGTCGGTCTGCCACTGATAACGGGCAATGCCGTCACTGCCGATCGTTGCTTCGCCGATTTCCGTGCCGCCCTGCAAAAAGGTCACATTGCCAGTGGCATTGTCCGGCGTGGGGGCAGCGCTCAGCGTTACCGTGCGGGTATCGCCGCTGCCCGTGATGCTCTCTACCGACATGGATACCCCGGCATCGGCTTTGGTGATTTCAACCGTTGTTGTCCCCGTCCAGGAATCAATGGGGGTTCCATTCGCTGTACACAACTGGTAGTCAGGGTCCGTGACCGTCACGGTTACGGTTACATTCTTGCTGTTCCCGGCGTTGTCATTGTCCATCGCAGCGACGATATTGTGCCGGATAGCGTTCAAAACCCCTTCTCCGTTAAAGGTAACTGTGCCTTCCACATTGAGGCTGCCCTGCTCATAGGTTCGCCCTGTGACGTTTACGGAAGATACCGTCACCCTTGCTTTGGCAATCGTGAAGTCCTTTTTTGCCTCGCCAATATAGTTCCCGGCGCCGGTGATGGTCAGGGTGTAATCTCCCGCATTGGTGCCGGTGCTGCCGGAAACGATGTAGTCCGTTCCTTCCGTCAGGTCTGCGCCTTTCATGGTCACAGTCACGTTCTGAACCTGCTCTTTACCGCTGTAAGTCAGGCTGTTTACCAGCTCCACCGATGCATTGGAAATATCCGTCCGTTCAATCTCAAAGGATGCCTGGCTGTTGCTGCCTTCATAATTACCGTCCTCCTTTGCTGTAATCGTTACGGTGATGGTTCCGGCGTTGGTATGGTCACCTGCGCCACCGTTGGAGTTGGAGTAGCTAACGGTGTACTCGCTGGCATCCACGGTCACTCCATTCTTGACTACCGCGATTTCCGGTTCCTTGGCGGTGCCGTCATAGGTATAGCCGCCGTCAGGCAGGGTGACAGTCACATCGGCGTCGGTCAGGGCGGGTCTGGTAATCTCGAACATCACGCCATCCGTAAAGGTCAGGTCATAGTCTTCGGTGGCGGTCAGGGTGCCCCGGGTGATTTCATACCGGCCCACAGCGCCGGTGGCGGCGCTGCAATGCAGCGTACCGGATATATCATCTTCAGATACCAGTCCGTCGCCGGTGATGGTATAAGTCAGGACAGGCATAGACTGACCATACTCTATCTTTTGGTCCGCATCGGGCGTGACGGTGATTTGACGCTTTGAAATCGTACCAGTCAGGCTGGCGGGCTGAGTCAGGGTATAGTTGGAAGCTGCGCCGCCGGAAAGAACAAATGTTCCGTCATAGGAAACCGCCTTGTCTTCACCAGCGTTGGCGCTTTCAAACCGGGCGGCGACGCCGCTGGTATCCAGTGCCACATCGTCACCGTCATAAACTCCGTTCAGCACGGCGTTTGCTGTGTCTATCGTCACGTCGGCCGTGCCGTCATAGACCTTTTCCATCGTCAAACCAGTTACGGTCAATTCCTTTGGGGTGATTTCCCATTCAGCTGTGGCAGTACCGGTGTAGTTGCCCTGGCCTTTCGCTGTAAAGGTGTAAATTTTAGCGTCCGTTCCGGTATCGCCGCTGAACGTGAAATCTGTTCCCACATTCAGCGCAGTGCCATTCAGGACAACCGATGCCCAAGCTAAGGCAAACTCGCGGCCGTCATACTCGAATTTGTTACCTGACAGCGTCACAACGGCATCCTTAATACTTGCTCTCTCTACTACAACAGCGGCTTCGGCGCTGGTAAGGGAATACCCGTCTGCGGTGGCGGTGCAGGTGAATTGATACCCGTCCTCGTTTGCATCCAGCTTGCCGGGAGTGTATGTCTTACTCGTGGCCCCGGTAATCGCTGTGCCGTCCTGATACCACTGGTAGGTTACATTATCCCCGCTCACGTTTTCCGCTAATTCTATTTTGGCGGTCAGGGTGGGCGCAGTGTCACCGTAGGTAATCGTATCCCTTTCTGAGGAAACGCTCACGCTCTGGATGGGGGCTTTTTCCACGGTGACGGTGCCTGTCAGTCCATTGTCAGTGGTGTCATTTACCCATGTATTATTGTCCTGCTTAAAGGCATAGCCTTTGCCCAAAAGGTTACTGACCGGAATGTCATAGAGGACATCACCATCACGTTCATAATTTATAATAGCCTTGTCATTTCCGTAGTAGCTGCCGCCGGTAAGCTCTATCCTGCCCCCGGTGGCATTGATTCCCGCACTGCCAACAAGGAGAAGAGCATCACCCCTCAAGCTTCCGCCGGAAATGTAAACTTCCCCGTTTTGTATGTCTAATGCCATACAGCAGTTGAAAACGCTGCCGTCTTCCATGTAAAAGCTGCCTCCGGTAATTTGTATGCCGGAAGAAAGGTAACCTCCTGACCCTTCCACAGAGCCTTTTTTGAGAGTCAGCCTTCCGCCGCTGATGCTGATAACAGAGGAGCTGTTCCCTTTAAGCGTATATGTACCGCTTCCGTCGTCCTTCATTTCACTGGTCAGGGTAATGTCGTCGTTCCCGCTTACGGTAAGAGCCGAAGACGTTGTCACATCGGAAAGCAGGGTGACGGTGGCGGTGCTGCCCCTGGCTGCGGCCCAGGCATTCTCAATGGTGCCATAATAGGTAGTTTCTCCGCCGATTTCTACGCTGACAGCGGCCTGGATGCCGCATACGGAGCATTGTTTACTTGTGCCAAATATATGGTCTTCGCTTACCTCGCTGTTACAGTAAGAGCACGTTCCTGTATGTTTGCCGTTGTCTGTGTCCTTTCCGCTGGTAACAGAATGCTCCTTGCAGGGGCCGACTGTGAAGGTGCCTGAGGGAAGCAACACGCTTGTTTCATTTTTGCCATGGGCGGGGGTTCCTTCGGCTTTTTCTCCGCTATAATACACACAGCCGTCTGCCAGCAGTTCTCCAACATTACGGCCACTACCTCCTGAGCACTCTATAGCGGAGCGAATTCCTGTAAAGGTTCCGCCGGTAAGAAATGAAGCGGAGGGAGAGTTCATAAACAGCCCGAACGCACTGCCTTTAATCGTTCCAGCAGTGATTTTGACTCTGGCGGACCAATTGGCGTATATGCCGTACCCAAAAGAATCATCAGGTGTCAGGTTTTCGCCACGGATAGTTCCTCCATTGATCTCAGCAGTGCCGTCAGCAACGTCTATGCCATTGACAGTAGCCTGACTGATGTTGGTCTGAACCTGAATTGTTCCGCCATTCACGATAAGCTTTCCGCCGTTGGTAATGTACACACCGTCTCCGCGTTGGGTTGTCACTTCGTTATTGATGGTAATGGTATCGCTCTGGATAGTCAGACATCCGCCAGTTTCTACGTTAATCAGTCCATTGCCATCAACAGATGACCCGGAAATGGTATAGCTTTCGCTGCTGGCCAGCGTAACTGTTCCTGAAACAGTAAGCTGCGTCTCTTCGGAAAGCTCCACATTATCCAGCAGGGTAATAGTGGCTGTCTGCCCGGAGCCAACAGATTCGAATGCTGTTTGAATATCGTCATATTCGTTGACTGTACCGCCAATGTCTACGCGGACAACCGCATTAGAAGCGGAGACAACCATCACTTTTTCTAATCCCAGCCGGACTTCGACCTCCAAAGGGACCGCGTTTTCTGCAAGCGTATATTCTTCCGGAAGCTCTGCCGTAAAAACAAACGCTCCTTCTGTCTGAGAATCCCCGAAGGCTTCACACGACCAGCCGGTCAAAGTGATTTCCACCGGTTCCTGTTCTGTTTCCATCACGGCGGTAATCTTTTCCGGCAGGCGGGAAACCACCTCCTCAAACGCTGCAGGTTTCTCCTCGCTGATATCGGGCAGAAGAAGTATCCCATCTGTCAGGGATTCATCTGCATCCGCCCATTCCCACGATACAATCCGTTTCCTGTCCGTCTGTTCAGCTTTTCCCCTGCAGGCGCTCAGGTCGGCTTCTTCCGTGCCGCAGACCGGGCAGTCTGCGTTGATGCTGTCCTCCTTACAGAGGATTTCACAGATACATTCCGGGGAATCCGTTTCCTCCACGCCACTGCAGGCGCTCAGGTCGGCTTCTTCCGCGCCGCAGACCGGGCAGTCTGCATTGATGCTGTCCTCCTTACAGAGGGTCTCACAGATACATTCCGGGGAATCCGTTTCCTCCACGCCACTGCAGGCGCTCAGGTCGGCTTCTTCCGCGCCGCAGACCGGGCAGTCTGCGTTGATGCTGTCCTCCTTACAGAGGGCTTCACAGATACATTTCTCCTCCGGCTGATTATCCTCCTCGTTATCCGACGCCCCGGTACATTCTTCGCATATAAAAGTACAGGGCGCGGCTTCGGTATAGCCGCAGTCTGCGTCATGCTCATGCCGGCAGTTTAATTCCTCTGTGATACAGCCGGTTTCCTCGCTGCACACGTGGCTGCACTCGGTTGGTTCTGTTTTTTCCTGACTGGAGGGCTCGGTCCCGCTGCCGGAAACGCTTTCCTCCGCTTCCGGATAACAGCCTGCATCATGCTCATGGATACAGTTCTTCACAAGGGTGTAGCAGTCCTCATCATGTTCATGATTACAGGGCGTCGCTTCAGTGTAGCCGCAATCCTGCGTGTGTTCGGGGTGGTGCCGGCAAAGCCCGTTCACGGGCGTATCCTCGTCCGCTGTAGCATAAATCGGCGTACCGGATAGGGAAATTGTCATTGCCGCTGACAGTAAAAACGCCAGCGGACGCTTCCATTTCGGTTTCATACTGATATTCCTCCTGCTTTCTGTGGTTAAAAACAAAGCTTAAATCACTCGCATTTTAATGTTATTTATTATTTTATTCGTTTTCCACCCCATGTTCCAGTACAGGAATTGCGCTTTTTTGTTCAAAATTCGTACTGTCAAGCATTTTTGAAAATGTCCCGAAAAATTTTAAACATTAGCCCCGTATACCTGGGGCTTGTTTTATTGTTTCCCTGGATAGTTCTTTGAAACTCTGCTATGGGAAGTTTTATCGGCTCCTCCGCAGTGATGATTAAA
>JAGAQJ010000043.1 GCA_017622845.1 Lachnospiraceae bacterium
CTATGAGAGTGGTATAATCATCTTGGAACTTCAACATAATGTGCCTCCTTTCATAGTGTGTCGTGATTTACAACTATAGGATAGCATATTTTGTTGAAGTTTTTCTATACCGACAATCAACTAGCACAACAGGTTAATTTAGAGGTTAACCTTCAAGTCGCTGCCATGAGTGAATGTAACCGCAAAAGCATATATTTTAGCGGTTTTATTTATGACAGATATTGGTATCGTTTCCAATGGTTGAAATTGCACGAAATAGGATTGGAATAAGTATTTTATTTATGTGCAATTTGTTGGAAAATTAAATAGAAAAGTGCATTTGATTTGACAACATTATTAAAAAGATTTATTAATAATGGAACAGTTTATTATTATTCTATTTTACAGATAGGATTTTAATAATATAGAAATTTAAAAAATTTTACATTATCAAGGAGAGGTAGAAAGATGAAAAAGCGTGTATTAGCATTAGTAATGTCAACAGCAATGATCGCATCAGTGTTGACAGCATGTGGTTCAAGCTCTGACGCTCCGGCAGCAGACACCAACACCAACACAGACACCAACACTACAACAGAGACAAAAACTGAGACAACAGGAACAGAAGCAGCAGGCACAGAGGCAGCAGCAGAAAATGTTGACTATGGTACTGGTGAGATTACCATTTGGGTTGCTGAGAATGTTCAGACATTTACACAGGATCAGATTAAAGCATTCCAGGAGGCAAATCCCCAGTATGCAGGTTATACTGTAACTGTTGAGCCTGTAGGTGAAGGTGATGCAGCAAGCAATATGATCACAGACGTTGAGGGCGGAGCTGATATTTACGGATTTGCACAGGATCAGTTAGCTCGTCTTGTTTCATCAGGAGCTATCATGCCGATTACAGGTGATTATGCTACATTTGTTAATGAGGAGAATGATGCAGGTGCAGCAGCAGCAGCTACCGTAGGCGGCACAGTATATGCATTCCCGATTACATCAGACAACGGATATTTCATGTATTATGATAAGAGCGTTGTTACAGATCCTACATCTTTAGACGCTATTGTTGCTGACTGCGAGGCAGCAGGCAAGGGCTTCTATATGGAGATTAACTCAGGATGGTATCAGCCTGCATTTTTCTTTGGCGCAGGATGTACTTTGACATATGATGCTGATGATGCAGGAAACTTTACTGCATGCAACATAGACTATGCATCTGATAATGGTCTTGCTGCTTTGAAGGCTATCATCAACCTTAAGAAGTCTTCTGCATTTGTAAATGGTTCTGCAGCAAGCAACGCAACAAACTGTGCAGTAATCATTGATGGTACATGGGATGCAGAGACAATCAAGTCTATGTTTGGCGACAATTATGCATGTGCAAAGCTCCCTAAGTTCACAGTAGACGGAACAGATTATCAGCTTGGCGGCTTTGGCGGATTTAAGCTTTTAGGTGTTAAGCCTCAGACAGATTCTAACAAGATGCAGGTTTGCCTTGCAATGGCTCAGTACCTTTCAAGCGAGGAAGTACAGCTTGCACGTTATCAGGCTGTTTCATGGGGACCTTCTAATAAGCAAGCTCAGCAGAGCAGCGACGTTCAGGCTGATGAGGCTCTTTCAGCACTTGCAGAGCAGTTAGCAGAAACAATTCCTCAGGGTCAGTATCCGAATGATTACTGGACACTTGCTACATCACTTGGTGATTCTATTATCGCTGGTGAGTATGACAATGCATCTGATGAAGAGTTGATGGCAGTACTGAATGATTTCCAGACAACATGCCAGTCATATGCACAATAATTGATTGTTTATGATGAATTAGAGAATGAATTAAGAACTGATAGAAACTTATAACTGGGGGGAATCTCTCCCCCCAGTTTCATTCCCATCGGAATGCCGATGCACTTATATCCGGATAAATATTGTGCAGCATGCAGATTTATACGGATATCAGTGTGTCAGCTTATGGGAATATTACATTAATAGTATAGTCTGGAGGGGTACGTCGAATGAGTAAAGCAAATCAGCCTTCTGGCAATAAAATAGCTGGCTTTTTTAAGGGGATTGGCGCAGATTTGGCAGACATTGGTACTACGTTTGTACAGGGTAACTGGATGACAAAAGTATCATTTCTGATAATGGGTTTTGGTCCTTTGCTTCGTAAGCAGTTTCTTAGGGGAATTGCATTTTTATTAACTGAAATCGCTTTTATTTATTATATGGCATCCTTTGGAGTAGGTTACTTAAAGGATATCACTACACTTGGTACACAGGGAAGAGGTTTTAATCCGGACGGAACAGTTTCCTATGGTGACAACAGCTTTTTGATTTTATTGTATAGTATTCTGAGTATTATCATTATTTTTGCATTCATATTTGTATGGCGGATTAATGTACGTCAGAATAAGACAGCAGAGAAGCTTCTTGCAGAGGGAAAGAAACTTCCAACAGTAAAGCAGGATTTACTTTCGCTGTTAGATGAACATTTCGATAAGACATTATTGGCACTGCCGTGTTTGGGCGTATTTCTGTTTATTGTGTTACCAATCATTTTCATGATCTGCGTAGCATTTACGAACTATGATGCGCAGCATCAGGCACCGGCACAGCTTTTCACATGGGTTGGCCTGGAGAACTTTAAAAGTTTGTTCTCTATGGGTTCATCAGGCTTTGGAAGTACGTTTCTGACAGTACTGGCGTGGACTGTTGTATGGGCATTTTTTGCTACATTCCTGAATTATTTTCTGGGAATGGCAGTTGCAATCTTGATTAATAAAAAGGGCATTAAGTTCAAAAAGTTATGGAGAACGATTCTGGTTATGACAATTGCGGTGCCGCAGTTTGTATCATTGCTCTATATTGGCAAGATGTTTGCAGCAGACGGTCTTGTAAACGGATATCTGCTGAAATGGGGATTGATTGACAATGCGATTCCGTTCTGGACAGATCCAACGATTGCTAAGGTATTAATTATTATCTTGAACTGCTGGGTTGGTATTCCTTATATCATGTTAATCTGTACTGGTCTTTTGATGAATATTCCGGCAGATTTGTATGAAAGCGCCCGTATCGATGGTGCAAATGCGTTCCAGATGTTCCGCAAGATTACACTTCCCTATATGCTGTTTGTTACAGGTCCTTTCCTGCTGACACAGTTTACAGGCAATTTGAACAACTTTAATATCATATACCTGCTCAGCGGCGGCGGTCCGCAGTCTATGAGTCTGACTGGCGGTGCAGGACATACAGACTTGCTGGTAACATGGCTGTATAAGCTGACATTGAATGATACAAACTACAAGATGGCAGCAGTTCTTGGTATTATGGTATTCGTGGTAACTGCAGTGATATCGCTGGTGGTATATAATATTTTACCGTCAGTTAAAGATGAGGAGGGATTCCAATAATGTCAAAGCGCAATAAGATAAGTAATACAATTACCTATGTGATATTGATTTTAATCAGCATTGTTTGGTTGTTCCCATTTGTATGCTTGGTTTTACAGAGTTTCCGTTCTTACATTTTAGAGCCGGGCGGACAGGTAAATTATCTGCTGCCGAAGACATTCTCACTGGATTCCTATAAGTTCCTGTTTAGTGAGGATTGTCAGTTCTTCAGATGGTATGGAAATACTTTTATTATCGCTACATTTGTGGCAATTTTGCAGACAATCTTTGTATTGATGGTAAGCTATGCGCTTTCCAGAATGCGTTTTAAAGGAAGAGAGCTTTTGATGCGTTTCTGGCTGATTTTGGGTATGTTCCCAGGCTTCCTTACCATGATTTGCTTATACTTCCTGTTAAAGCAGTTTGGCTTGACCCAGCAAGGAGCTATCCCGGGTTTGATACTGATTGGATTTGCAAGTTCAGGTATGGGATATTATGTATGTAAGGGATATTTTGATACAATTCCGAAATCCCTTGACGAGGCAGCCCGTATTGATGGTGCGAATCGGTTTCAGGTATTTACAATTATGCTGATACCTTTGTCAAAGCCGATCATTATCTATACAGCATTGGTAGCTTTCATGGCTCCATGGTGTGACTACATTTTTGCATCTTATATTGCCTTTGGTTATTCAGACAGCTATAACGTAGCAGTCGCAATGTACCGCTGGGTTATGACAAATGATTACCAGGGATATTTTACAAGATTCTGTGCAGGCGGCATTTTGGTAGCAGTGCCAATTACAATTCTTTTCATGTGCTTGCAGAAGTATTATGTAGAAGGTGTAACTGGTGGCGCAGTAAAGGGTTAATAACGTATCTGACATATCGAATCGGCAGCTATTTGTGTAGCTGTCGATTTTGTTTATATTAGCAGCATAATTTTTAAATATAAGGAAAAGGGGAGAGTAAAATGAAACAATCTCAAGTTAAGGCAGTATGTGCAGCAACAGCGTTACTGTTGGGAGTCACAGCATGCGGAAATGGAAAAATGACAGAGGTGTCAGAAAATGATGCAAAAACGCTGCAGAGTGCAAGTTCGGAGCCGGAGTCCGGAATTTTGGAGGGTGAGAGCGCGTCTGAAATAAAGATTATTGAGACGCAGACCGTAGTTAGTGATAATGAAAAAGAAAATAAGGTGCAGTATGAGTATGAGCAGGAATTGAATATAATTGATGACAATTATAGGAATTATTATGAGATTTTTGTCTATTCTTTCTATGATTCTGACGGAGATGGCATTGGAGACTTAAATGGCGTTACCCAGAAGCTTGATTACATACAGGATATGGGCTTTAATGGGATATGGCTTATGCCGATAATGCAGTCCATGACATACCATAAGTACGATGTTACGGACTATTATTCAATCGATACAGAATACGGAACGATAGAAGACTTTCAGAAATTGGTAGACGAATGCCATAAGAGAGATATCAGAGTCATAATAGATTTTGTTATCAACCACTCATCTTCAAAGCATGAATGGTTTCAAGAGGCATGTGCTTATTTGAGAGAACTGCCTGATGGAGAAGAACCTGATGCAGGTGAATGCCCATACATTGATTTTTATCATTTTTCAAATGAGAAGGTAAATGGCAATTATTATCCTGTGAATGGAAGTAATTGGTATTATGAAGGGGTATTTTGGTCTGAAATGCCGGATTTAAATCTGGCAAGCGATGCACTTAGGGAAGAGCTTCAAAACGTGTCAAAATTTTGGATTGATTTGGGGATAGATGGCTTTCGAATGGACGCTGCCATGCATTTTGAGGAAAATGATACAGCATTTAACACGGAAGTATTGAACTGGCTTTACAGCTATTGTACAGATATGAATCCCGATTTTTACATGGTATCGGAGGTCTGGGCAAATAAGGCGACAATTGCAGATTATTATGAGAGTAAGACTCCAAGTATGTTTAATTTTGATGCAGCAGATACAGAAGGAAAATTAATTAAGGCGGCAAGAGGAAATTATAAGGCTGCCAATTTTGTTGAAAGCATGGTGGGCTATCAGACAGATTATGCCGAAAAAAACGAGGACTATATCGATGCCCCGTTTATTGCAAACCACGATATGGGACGTGTGGCAAATGCATTGATGAAAGATGAAAATGATATAAAAATGGCATGTGGTCTGCTGATGACAATGAATGGCAGCCCGTTTGTATATTACGGAGAAGAGATTGGTATGTCAAGCTCCGGTAAAAAGGACGAGAATAAGAGGCTTGCCATGATATGGTCCAAGACAGACACAACGGGCATGACGAATGGTCCCAAGGAGGCAGATAACGATATCGAGTCTGCGTTTGCTGGGGTTGATGAGCAGTTGGAAGACCCATATTCCTTATTGAACTATTATAAAAGAGCTATTCGGCTGAGAAACGAGAATCCGGAGCTTGCAAGAGGGCAGATTGAAATTGTGGAAGCTTTGACAGAAGAGAATCAGGCAGCGATTATTAAAAGCTATGGAGACAGCAGAATTGGTGTGGTATATAATACTTCTGATGAAACATTAGCAGTGAATTTGACAGATACAGAGCTTTCCGGTATGACAATCCGCGGTTATCTTACCTTGAATGGCGAAGGGATTGTTCTGGAAAATGGTACGCTTACAATGCCGGCACAGTCTATCTGTTTATTAAAATAAAGTAGCATCAGTGTACAGGAGCACAAATCGACTGTTTCTGAGGCTGTATATTGACGCTGACATTCAGCCATGCAGAAATGATTCTACAGAATGACCCTGTGAGTCTGCCCGCTAAGAGCAGCTGATACAATCATTTCTTTAGGGCAGATGGCAGTGCTAAAGAGCAAGCATTTTGGCGCATACTTCTTTCTGCTTTGATATATGGGCGGGCTGAACGGTTACAAAATAAAAGGGGCGTTACCGCATTCCACTTGTATTTTTGCACTAATTATATTATAGTTAATATGGAAGCCGCAATTTGGTTATGCAGAAATTTCAGTGATTATTTCCGTGCTGCCATTTTTATGGGGCAGATGCCCCGTGACATTAGTATGGCATTGCAGAGCGGCAGTAAAGGTAATGCTATCAAAGACTGAACGGATAGAAAATATTTGGAGGAAGAAATGAAGCTCTATATGATACGCCATGGTGAGACAGATTGGAATGTTGCAAAGCGTTTTCAGGGAAGATCAGATATTCCATTGAATGAAGAAGGACGAAGACTTGCGCGTGTTACATCGGAAGCACTTAGGGAGACACATTTTACCCGAATATATACAAGTCCGTTAAAAAGAGCATATGAAACAGCGATGATAATAAAGAGGGATAGAAATATTCCTGTGATAAATGAGCCAAGAATTATAGAAATCAGTTTTGGAGAATATGAAGGGCTTTGCTGCAGCAAAGAAAATTATAATATTCCTGATCCGGAATTTATGAATTTTTTTGACAAACCAGAAGCATATAAGCCGCCGAAGGGAGCCGAATCAATTGAACAATTAAAAATGCGTACCGCTGATTTTTTGCAGGAAATTGTGCATAATAAAACTATGGAAAATGACACAATATTAGTGTCAACACATGGAGCAGCGCTCAGAGGAATTTTATCCGGTATAAATAACGTCAGGATAGAGGATTTCTGGAAGGGCGGCGTGCACAAAAATTGTGCAGTCACCATCGTAGAGGTGAAGAATGGACAGGCATTCATTATTGAAGAAGGAAAAACATATTATTAATAGAAAAATGTAACGAAAGAAGGCATCGTAATTTTGGAAAATGAATATAGCAAAGTCAAAGTAAATAATGAAATGGATTTCTGTTCTGTTACAGAGCCGGAGGTAAAGGCGGTTCTTGAGAAAGCATTTATGAAAGCAAGGGTTTCGTACTTTCTCAGATGGGAAAAGCCTGGTTTTTTTTCAAGAATTTTGGGCGGTGGAAAGACGAGGATTGTATTTTGCATTAATTCTGCCCAGCTTGATACAGCAGATGAGGTTCTTAAGGAGCTTGGAGAGATAGAAGGGGATATTAAAATGCTGAGAACCAAATCCAATAATAGGATTGGTTTTTAAGGATGTCTTTTAGTAAAAACAGGGGCATAAGAAATATGCAGGATTTCTTATGCCCTCTTCTTATGGTCTGAGTTGGTTATGGATTATTCTGCCGGTTATTTTTATCATATTCCTGCTCATCATATTCGTCTTCAAAGTATGTGTCAGATTCATACTCGATATCAGTATCCTCTTCTTCATTGTCATACGCATCCTCAGAATAGACCGCATTATTCCCGGAAGCATCATAATATTCATCTTCAGGGCAGCTGTCATCATCTTGAAAATCGTCATCATATTCGTCTTCAGAATAGGTCATATCATCTTCGGAAGCCGTATCCTTTTTGAAAAGTCCATATACAGAATATCCAATCAAAGCAATGACGCCGAGAATGGCAAATACAAGAACGACGACGACAGGAGTTCCTAACAGACCAGAGAAAGCTTCTGTATCCGTATCAGCAGAAGGTGTTTCTGTGTCCGGCTGCTCTGTGCCGGTTTCCATATCTGTGCCGGTATCAGGCAAAGATTCTGTGCCGGTATCAGGCAAAGATTCTGTGCCGGATGGATTGTCTGCGGCTAAGGGGGTGTCGGACACATACTGCACTGCGACATATCCGTAGCCGTTGGAATAACGAATCTGATACCAGTCGTTTCCGATTTTGCCTGTCACTGTGATTTCCTGACCGTATTTGAGCGTTCCAAGCTTGTCATAGCTTGTGGCTGGTCCGCTGCGGACATTAAGTCCGGATTGTGTTGCGGCATAAACCGTCGCCTGCATGGGGGTGACGTCGAAGCTGTCATTGGAAGGACTCGAAAGCTCCGGAAGCTTGTCCTGTACAGGGGGATTACTGCTGTTTTCCGGTGTTTGTGCCGGAGTAGAGGCGTTTTCTGGTGTTGAAGCTTCCTCTGCCGTTGACGCTTCGGAAGAAGCAGCCTCGGAAGATGCAGGTTCAGAGCTGACAGCAGAAGAGGCTTCTTCTGCCGTTGACGCTTCGGAGGAAGCAGTTTCTGAAGAATTATTATCAGGGGAAGCAGCTTCGGAAGATTCCGGCTCGGTGGTACTGACTGAGGGGGAACTTTCTGTCTGCGCACTTTCCTCGGACGCGTGTACGGAAAGCGGCGATGCTGTGATAAGCAAGGCTGCTGATGTATATAAAATAAATTTTGAGGTAATTAAGTTTTTGAAAAAATTTGTTTTCATGAAGAAATCCTTTCTGCACGTTATGGGATAGGAGTTTGTATAAGAACTTCGCAGTGACACTCGCTTGCACTTATTATATCATGCCCACGGAAAAGATTATATATAAAATAAATAAAAATTTCTTGACATTTGAGGATGGATTTACTAGTATAATTAAATATAAATATTTTTGGAAAAGGTAGTGCCAAAGAGGAGTATCCGTCAGCCCCTTAGCAGAGAGAGAAATTCTGGCAGGTATGTGCCATGTCAGGCTGTGAGATTTCTTTAAGGAAGAAATGGAGAAGGTAGCTTTGAAACCGGAGGTCTGAACAGATAATTTGAAGGTGGAAGTACTCATTATTTTGAAGTGTTTTTATTTTCAAAATGCTTTTCATTTTCAGAGTATTTTTTGTTTCATAGTAGGATTTCACGTTTTGCCTGCGTTACAGGGCAGGGCTTTGTCAGAGCATGATTAGAATTGCTCAGGGAGTCTGTTGAGATGATGCATGGGATATGCATAAAACAAAGGTGGTACCGCGTTGATTCGCCCTTTGCTGTAAGGATACAGTGAAGGGTTTTTTTGATGCACGAGCAGGGGGAGAGGGGCGTTTCTCTGCACAATATTACATGGGCGCCCAAAGGAAGTTTGGGTGCAATATAATTCAGAAAGGAAAATGATGATGAGTAAGGAATTAGCAAAAACCTATGATCCACATGGTCTGGAAGACAGAATTTATCAAAAATGGCTTGATAAGAAGTATTTTCACGCAGAGGTGGACAGAAGCAAAAAGCCGTTTACGATTGTGATTCCGCCGCCAAATATTACGGGACAGCTTCATATGGGACATGCACTTGATAATACAATGCAGGATATTTTGATTCGCTTTAAGAGGATGCAGGGGTACAATGCGCTCTGGCAGCCGGGAACGGATCACGCAAGTATCGCAACAGAAGTTAAGATTATACAGAAGTTAAAAGAAGAAGGAATTGACAAGCATGATCTTGGCCGTGAAAAATTCCTTGAGCGTGCATGGGACTGGAAGAAGGAATACGGCGGACGTATCATCAGCCAGCTAAAGAAGCTTGGTTCTTCCTGTGACTGGGACAGAGAGCGTTTTACCATGGATGAGGGCTGTAATAAGGCAGTTACAGAGGTTTTCTGTAAGATGCACGAGAAAGGCTACATCTACAAAGGCGCAAGAATGATTAACTGGTGTCCGGTATGTAATACTTCAATATCAGATGCAGAGGTTGAGTACGAAGATCAGGCAGGACATTTCTGGCATATTAAATATCCGGTGCTCAACGATGACGGCACGGAGTCAGGCGAGTATTTGACATTTGCAACAACAAGACCGGAAACCATGCTTGGAGATACTGCGGTAGCGATTCACCCTGATGATGAGAGATATGCACATTTAAGAGGAAAGAAGCTGATGCTGCCTCTTATGAACCGCGAGATTCCTGTTGTTGAGGATACTTATGTAGATATGGAATTTGGTACAGGTGTTGTTAAAATTACACCGGCGCACGACCCGAATGACTTTGAGGTTGGCAAACGCCACAATCTTCCTATTATTAATATCATGAATGATGACGCGACCATCAACGAGAACGGCGGAAAGTTTGCAGGCATGGACCGCTATGAGGCGAGAAAGGCGATTGTAGAGGAGCTTGATAAGATGGGGCTTCTCGTAAAGATTGAGGATTACAGCCACAATGTAGGTACGCATGACCGCTGCAAGACAACAATAGAACCGTTGGTAAAACAGCAGTGGTTTGTAAAGATGGATGAGCTGATTAAGCCGGCAGTAGAGGCTGTTAAAAATGGCGAGATTAAGCTGATTCCTGAGAGAATGGATAAGACATATTACAACTGGACAGATAATATTAAGGACTGGTGTATCTCAAGGCAGCTTTGGTGGGGACATAGAATCCCTGCTTACTACTGTGATAAGTGCGGAGAGATTGTTGTGGCAAAGAGTATGCCCAAGGTATGTCCGAAGTGCGGATGCGAGCATTTTACCCAGGACCCTGACACGCTTGATACATGGTTCTCATCTGCGCTTTGGCCGTTTTCAACACTCGGCTGGCCGGATAAGACAGAGGACTTGGAGTATTTTTATCCGACAGATGTGTTGGTAACAGGTTATGATATCATTTTCTTCTGGGTTATCCGTATGATTTTCTCCGGCTATGAGCATATGAAGGAGAAGCCTTTTAAGACGGTATTGTTCCATGGGCTTGTACGTGATTCACAGGGAAGAAAGATGTCGAAATCCCTTGGAAACGGCATTGACCCGCTTGAGGTGATTGAGCAGTATGGCGCTGACGCCCTTAGAATGACACTGATTACCGGAAATGCGCCTGGAAATGATATGCGTTTTTATTACGAGAGAGTTGAGGCTAACAGAAACTTCGCAAACAAGATATGGAACGCTTCACGCTTTATAATGATGAATATGGAGGGCAAGGAGGTAACGGACGCGTCTGCTTCCTTAGAGCCTGTAGACCGTTGGATTATTTCTAAACTTAACAGCCTTGTGAAAGAAGTAACAGATAACATGGAAAGCTTTGAACTCGGTATTGCGGTTCAGAAGATTTATGACTTTATCTGGGATGAATTCTGCGACTGGTATATTGAGATGGTAAAGCCAAGGCTCTACAATTCGGACAATGCACAGTCACAAAATGCAGCGCTTGGGACATTGAAAACGGTATTAATCGATGCTTTAAAGCTTCTTCATCCGTACATGCCGTTTATCACGGAGGAAATCTTTTGTACTCTTCAGTCAGAGGAAGAATCGATTATGATATCCAAGTGGCCTGAATACATGGAGTCACGCAATTTCAAAAAGGACGAGAAGGATATCGAGATTATTAAGGAGGCAGTCCGCGGCATCAGAAATGTGAGAACAGAGATGAATGTAGCGCCTTCTAAGAAAGCACATGTATTTGTCGTTTCTGAAAATGCAGACATCAGAAGAACCTTTGAGGAAGGCAAATTATTCTTTGGCTCCCTTGCATATGCTTCTGAGGTTGCCATACAAAGCGATAAGAGCGGTATTGCAGAGGACGCGGTTTCTGTTGTGATTGCCAATGCCAATATTTATATCCCATTTGCGGAATTAGTGGATATCAGTCAGGAGATAGAGCGTCTTGAGAAGGAAGCGAAACGTCTTGACGGTGAGCTTGCAAGAGTAAACGGAATGCTCAACAATGAGAAATTTATGTCAAAGGCTCCGGAGTCAAAGATTGCTGAAGAGAGGGAAAAGCTGAGCAAGTATACACAAATGAAAGAACAAGTTGTAGAACGTCTTGCGCAACTAAGGTAAATAGTGTTACAATATAAGACATAGGAGGGCGGTTTTTGCTTTCCCGGAGGTGAACGGATGGTTAATGTCAAATCTTATGTCAGAATAACGGATGACAAAACGGAAGCATGGCTTTATTTGTGTGCGCCTGAGGACGGCGCAAGCTATGAAAAGCCTGAAATTATGAGGTATCTGCAGCACAATGGCGTTGTGGCAGGTATTAATGAGTCACATGTAGCGGCAATGTGCAAAAAGAAAATATATGAGCGTGAGGTAAAGATAGCAGCAAGTGAGAAAGGAGAACCGGGCAGAGAAGGGCGGTTCGAGTTCTTCTTTAACACGGAGAAGCCAAAGCCTGAAATCCGTAATGATGGTACGGTGGATTATAGAAGCATGAGTCTGGTACAGAATGTCGAGGAGGGGCAGCTTCTGGCTGTATATCACCCTGCTGTACAGGGAACGTCGGGCAGAGATGTTACGGGCGCGTTTGAAAAGGCGAATGCATATAAGGATCTCAGACCGCTTAGCGGAAAGGGAATCAGCAATGAAGAGGACCGCAACAAGTATTATGCTGCGAAGTCGGGCAAGGTGGAGTATGACGGCGAAAATAAGCTGTCCGTTGTGGAAGTGTACGAGGTACAGGGCGGATGCGACTTTGCCAACAATGCGCTGGTGGATTTTAACGGAGATGTTATTATACATGGAAACATAGAGGCCGGTGTCACGGTGAGGGCAGGAAAGAGCCTTACCGTTGAGGGCGTTGTGGAGTCAGCAAATTTAACAGCCGGGGGCGATGTATGTCTCAAAAGAGGCATGCAGGGAGCAGGAAAAGGTTCTATCGTTGCCGGAGGCGATATTTTCACAGAGTTTCTGGAATATGCCAACGTGAAGGCAAGGGGAAGCATACAGTCCAATGTTATCTTAAACTCCAACGTCAATGCGGGCGAACAGATTACACTGACCGGAAAGAAGGGGCTGATAGCCGGAGGAAATGTACATGCAATGCTGGGAGTCAGCTGTCAGAATGTGGGAAACCAATCTGAGATTAAGACGGGTATTCATGTGGGAGTACTGCCTGAAATAATGGATAAGCGTATGACAGTCAACGAGGAATACAGCAAAGTCAATCAGGAGCTTGATGAAGTGGTTGCCGGTATGGCAAAAATACTCCGGGTCAGACAGCAGACAGGGGAGCTTAGCGAGCCGCTCCAGGCACATCTTGATGATCTGAAGGCAAGAAAAGATGAAGTTTATGCAAGATGCATGGAGCTGAAAAAGCGTGCTGATGAGCTTGAGAATACGGTACTGAAATCAAGAGAGGCAAAGATAAGAATCAGCGGAAATATATACAAGGGCACGGTTATCGGGATAGATGATCGACAAATTACGGTGAATCGTGATACAAGCTTTACCGAATACTCCGCCCAAAACGGTACCATCGTAGGAAACGTTATCGTGATATGATTTCACAGTTCAGCCATGCAGAAATGAATGTGCAAAAAGCCCGTGGGAGCTTGCTCACAAAGGGCGTTATGAGCATTCATTTCTATAGGGCGGACGCCCGTCATGAATAAGTTGTCGGAAAGAAGCCAAAAAAGCAGAGAGAAAGGCAGCCAAGGAGACAACTTATGAATGGCTGAACTGTTGAAAAAAAGCCATGCAGAAATGAATGTGCTGGACAATTAGAAATAAAAAGCCATGCAGAAATGAATGTACAGTGATAGGATAAAAGGGTTTGCGGATTACTGCGGACTCTTTTATCAATTTTGGGATTTGAGGGAACAGATATGGAAGAAATCATTGCGCGTAGTTATGCGGAAGCGGAGAAATTTTTAAATGATGTACCGAAATTTACAAAAAAGAATCCGCTTCAGGAGACAACAGGATTTTATGAATATCTGCAAGACTGTGATGCAGGCAGATACAGGGAAAAATATCTGGGGAAAGTGGTTCATGTGGCAGGTACAAACGGAAAAGGCTCGGTATGCGCTTTTTTACAGAGTATCTGTATCAAGAGCGGATACAGGACAGGAATGTTTATCTCGCCGCATCTGGTGACAACAAGGGAACGCTTCTGCATTGACGGCAGCATGATATCAGAGGAGGAATTTCTGGAGGCTTTTAACTGGCTTTCGGTGAAGCTTGCGGCATATCGCCGGCATAAACCGGATTACAGCCCGACATATTTTGAACGGCTGTTTTTTATGGGAGTGTATATATTTACGAAGGCAGGCGTTGAGCTGCTGATACTGGAAACAGGACTTGGCGGCAGGCTTGATACAACAAATGTAATAAAAAAACCGGCGCTGACCATCATTACGGAAATCGGACTTGACCACATGGCTTATCTGGGGGATACCGTCACAAAGATTGCATCGGAGAAGGCAGGAATTATAAAGCCCAATGTACCTGTCGTATTTTCTGACAGAAAAAAGGAGGCTTCTGAGGTAATCAGGAGAAAAGCTGCGGAATGCGGCGTTATGTGTTATGCAGTGTCGGAAAATGACTACAAAATAAATGAAATTCAGAAAAAATTCATTGATTTTTCCGTTGCCAGTCTGTATTATGATTATGGTAGTTTTACAGCAGAAACCACGGCAGCTTATCAGGCAGAGAATGCAGCGATTGCCGTCCGTGCCTGTGAGGTTCTTAAGAGGGACTGCGGTTTTGATAATATAGCAGTAAAACCTATAAAGGAAGGAATCAGGGCGATGCACTGGGCAGGGCGTATGGAGGAAATAATGCCCGGCGTATTGGTTGACGGAGCACACAATGAAGACGGGATTGAGGCGTTTGTGCAGTCTTTAGAAAAAGCAGAGGCTTTTGGCAGTATCAATAGTGCGCGCAGGCACGTTTTGATTTTTTCTGTTGTGAAGGATAAACAATATCATAAAATGATAGAGACGCTTTGCAGACTTGATATGATAACGGATTTTGTGATTACGCATATTCCGAATGAGAGAGGGGCAAATCTGACAGAGCTTGAGAATATATTTTGTCAATATGCTGACAAGAATGTGCAGACGATACATGCCTGTGAGAAAATCGAAGATGCGATAGCATTGGGAATGGCAATGAGGGGAGAGAACGGCGTGGTATATGTAGTCGGTTCGCTGTATCTGGCGGGAATCGTGGAAAAGATTTTTACCGCATATAGAGGGGAGTAAAATTGTCAGCATTAGGATTTGGAGGACTATTATGATAGAATTTGAAGAAGAATTAAAGAAATTCCACCCTAGTCTTGAAGTGGAGGAAGTAGAGGATGCAATCTATAATCAGGACGTGACAGACCTTGCAGACGTTTTGGTAAAGATGGTAAAAGAGGCGAAGGAAGAGTAGGGGAGCTGGATATGTTATGCTTTAAATGTGGATGCCGCCTGTCGGAGAAGAATTTTTGCACCGGCTGTGGGGCTGATGTAGGTTTGTACAAGAAAATTATGTACACGGCAAACCGTTTTTATAATGATGGGCTGGAAAAAGCGAATGTGAGGGATTTGTCCGGTGCGGTGTCAAGCCTGAGACAATGCCTGAAACTGAATAAAAATCATATTGACGCAAGAAATTTGCTGGGACTTGTTTATTTTGAACGCGGCGAGGTCGTAGCAGCCTTAAGTGAATGGGTTATGAGTAAAAACATCAGAAGTGAGAAAAATATCGCTGATGACTATATTGATATGATACAAAATAATCCGGGAAGGCTTGACGCATACAATCAGACAATTAAAAAATACAATCTGGCGCTGAATTACTGCCGGCAGAGCAGCGTTGACCTGGCTGTGATACAGTTAAAAAAGGTTATTTCCATGAACCCGAGGTTTGTGCAGGCAAGACAGCTTTTGGCGCTTTTGTACATCAATAGCCAAGAGTGGGAAAAGGCAAAAAAAGAGCTTGACAAAGCACTGAAGATTGATGCGAATAATACGATGACGCTCAGATATCTCAGAGAAACAGAAGCAATGATGCCGTCTGAAGAAGAGCGTATACGAAAAAAGAAGGATGCCATCGTTTATCAAAGCGGTAATGATACTGTGATACAGCCTGTAAGAAAAAAAGATATGGTTGGGATGCAGACGATAATCAATATTGTAATAGGCATTGTGCTTGGAGCAGGCATCGCATGGTTTCTGGCAGTTCCGGCAAGAGAACAGCAGGTCAGGGATGAGATGAATGAGAAATACAAGGTTGTGAGTGAGCAGCTTGATGCAAAGACTGTACAGGTAGATGAATTGACTACACAAGTCAGTGAACTGACACAGGAGAAGAATTCGCTTTCAAGCAGTTTGAGCCAGGTGCAGGGAAATAATGTGATATTAGAGGCAAATGACAACCTGATTGAAGCTGCTTTTCTGTATATCAATGGAACCGGAGATGAGATGGCAATTGCACAGGAGCTTGAGCAGATTGATGAGGATTATCTCCAGACAGAGTCAGCGGAGAGCTTCCGGAATTTATATAATGCACTGAAGGACAGCGTGAGTGAGGTTGTTGCAGAAGACAGTTATAATTTAGGCTATGAAGCATTCCGCGCAGAAGAATACGATACCGCGATAGAATATCTCGACAGGGCATTCCGCTATGACCAGTCAAACGGTGAGGCGCTTTACAATCTTGGAAACTCTTATCATCAAAAGGGAGACACAGACAAGGCGATTGAAATCTATGAGCAGGTGATAGAGCTGTTTCCTAACACGGAGAAGGCGAGAAAGTCGCAGAATTACATTAAAGAAATAAAGGGTGAGTAATATCTCAGAAACACGAAAGAGAACATGTCGGAAAGATGTGTTCTTTTTTCATGCACGCGGGCAGAGGAGAAGGAAGTTCCCCTGCCCGATTGCCAGGATGAATCAATGAAAAGGAGGAGGAAAATGAATGGAGCAGAAGATGGAGGAATACGCGATTATTGACAATTATCTGTGCATCAGGATGCCCAAAGAGGTTGACCACCACGGGGCAGCCGGTATCAGGGAATGCGCAGACAGAATGATACTTGATGATAAGGTGAAAAATATTGTATTTGATTTTGAGGACACGACCTTTATGGACAGTTCAGGACTGGGAATTATCATCGGAAGATACAGGAAGATATCATGCTTCGGGGGAAAGGTATATGCCATCAATACCAGTGAGCGTATCGGAAAAATTCTGCGGTCTTCGGGCATGTCTTCTATCATAGAGATACTGGCTTAGGAGACGGAATAAAAAATATCGGCATGGAAAGCTGCCGCGAAATATCGGACAAGCCGTAAAGATGGGATAAGAGGAAGGAAAACTTTCTGTATGGAAAATGAGCTTACAAGGATTGAAAGGAAACAAAATATGGAAAATCAAATATCTATGGAGTTTGACGCATTATCTGAAAATGAAGGACTGGCAAGAGTGGTAATCGCCGCATTTGTGGCGCGGGTTGACCCGACCGTTGACCAGGTGGAAGATGTTAAGACCGCAGTGTCGGAGGCGGTTACAAATGCCATTATACATGGTTACGCGGAGAAAGGCGGTCGTGTTGTGATGAAAGCAAGGCTGTCTGATGAGGGAGAGCTGTCCGTAGATATCATTGACAGCGGAGTAGGAATTGCCGATGTGGAACAGGCAATGCAGCCGCTCTTTACCACAGGTGCGGAAAATGAGCGTTCAGGCATGGGGTTCTCATTTATGGAGGCTTTTATGGATGGGCTTGAGGTAGAGAGCAGTCCGGGTCAGGGAACACATGTACATATGTGGAAGCGTTTTGTGTGCGCGCAGGAGCAGTCCGCGCCAATTTTACAAGCAGCAGTGTGGAACAGAAGCGGCAGGTTGTAATCTATGGAGGAGAAGGAACTTTTTATCAGGGCACAGAGAGGAGAAAGAGAGGCAAAAGAAGAACTTTTTGATAAAAATAGGGGACTGGTGCATCATGTCATGAAGCGCTTTATCGGACGAAGCGGTATTGAAGCGGAGGATTTATTTCAGATTGGCTCGTTAGGGCTTCTGAAAGCAATCGAAAAGTTTGATACGGATTACGGTGTGTGTTTTTCCACCTATGCAGTTCCTTTAATCATGGGAGAGATACGCCGTTTCCTGCGGGACGACGGAATTATTAAAATCAGCAGAAGTATCAAGGAAAACAGCAGACAGTTAAAGCAGATTCGGGAGTTTTTGCAGCAGAAGACAGGCAGGGAACCGACACTGTCAGAGCTTGCGCAGGAATCAGGGCTTGCTGTCGAGGATATTGTGACTGCGCTGGAGGCGGGACGGGAAGTGGAGTCAATTGATAAGACGATTTATGAATCGGACGGAAGTGAGGTGCGTCTTCTGGATATGCTCGGCAAAGAGGGAGAGAGTGAGGAGATTGTGAATAAGCTGCTGTTGGAAAAACTGTTGGACGGGCTGGATGAGAGAGAGAAGAATCTTATCCGGTTAAGATATTTTGAGAACAAAACCCAGATACAGGTTGCAGGTGATTTGGGAATGAGTCAGGTTCAGGTAAGCCGTATGGAGAAAAGGGTGCTGCTCAGACTCCGCCAGGAAGCAATGGCATAAACACATATCAATAGAAATGTGTTCAAAAGCCTTGAACTATAAAGTTTCACATGAAATGTGCCGATAATATAAGTAACAGAGTACCTATGTCATTATATGGGGAAAGGTGTGAGGGAAGGGAATCCCTGTTATGGTCAACATTTTATTATAAGGAAAGGCTGGTATCATATGAATGGAATCAATTACAGCTCTCTTTTGAGCAATACGGGACTTTTTTCTAATCAGGCAGCAAACAAAGATGAGGTAGGCATCAAAGGAAGCCTTACCAGTGTAAATAAAAGGACAGGAAGCCGAACGGCTGAGGACAAGAGACAGACAAACGCTGACAAGGATACCTATGAGTACAGCGGACAGGCACGTGATGTCAAGGCCGGCTATGACAGACCAAAGCGCGTGGAGGCTGCCAAAGAGGATGAGTACAAAGCGCTTGACGCAGACGGCATACAAGAAGGAATCCGGTTGAGCGATGCAGCCAGGGATTTGCTTGCAGAGCTGAGGGAAAAATATGGAAATATGGATATTGCCGTGGCTGAGTGGTCCACAGACGAGGAACAGGACTATTATGCAGGTAAGGCGACAAAGGAGTACAGTGTTTTGATTAATCCTGAGCTTCTGGAAAAGATGGCAGCAGATGAGTCCGTAAGAGCGGAATATGAGGCTGTGCTCAGCGGTGCGGGCGAAAAGTTCGATACGTTAAAGGAAGAGCTGGGTGAAGATGCCGACAAGATAAAGAGCTTCAGCATTACAATCGATAAAGACGGAAAGATATCTTATGCAGTACAGCTTTTAAAGGATATGGCAGAGAGCAGCAAGGCGGAGAAAAAGGAAAATACAGCGTCCAGGACACAGCAGGAGCGTATGGAAGAGAGGCGTGCCGGGAGGAAGAAGGCTGAGAAGGAACGGCTTGAAAAGCTTGAGCTGGAGAAACAGGAAACAGAGAAGATTGAGGCAGATTCGATTGAGGAGCTGATAGCAGCAATTAAGGAAAAGCTTCATCCGGAGCAGATGAGTGTGACAGATGCTGTAGAAGCTGCCGAAACAGCAGCGGAGGGACAGACCGCAGCAGAATAGATGATTCGAAAGCGCTACCGCATTGAAAACCAAAATGTGGCGGCGCTTTTTTGTTGTCTTTTTGTTATTACGTGCTATAATTACAAGGTAGCGCCAGTAGTCCCCTGTATACTGACGCTGCCATGACGATATATAAGGATAATGGTTCAGCCATGCTGATTGACAGGCTGCCGGATTGTACAAGCTGCCCTTAGCGGTCAGGCTGTCGCGGTCGTTTTGTACAATCAGCTCTGCAGGACTGAACTGTTACATATAATGTTGATTAATTTGGAGGACTGCTTGACGTGAAAATTATTATTGCAGGTGATGGTAAGGTAGGCTCGATGCTTACGAGACAGCTCTCGGCAGAGGGATATGATTTGACACTGATTGATGCGAATTTAAAGGTGTTGGAATCTACCGAGGAACGATACGATATTATGGTAGTACAGGGGAATTGCGCTTCCATGGAGACTTTAGAGCAGGCCGGAGCAGCAGAGGCTGATTTGCTGATTGCTGTGACCAATGCAGATGAAGTCAATCTGCTTTGCTGTATGACGGCACACGGGCTGAATCCGGATATTCACACAATAGCCCGTGTCAGAAACCCGGAGTACACGGAGCAGGTATATAAAATGCGGGGGCTGTTTGCGCTTTCCATGATGGTAAATCCTGAGAAGCTGGCTGCTGTAGAGATTGAAAGGCTGCTCAAATACCCGGGCTTTTTAAAGCGGGACACCTTTGCAAAAGGAAGAGTGGAAATTGTAGAGCTTCGCGTGGAGGCAGACCATAAGCTGTGCAGCACGGCGCTGAATGACCTTTACAGTATTGTAAAGTGTAAAATTCTCGTGTGTACAGTCATCAGAAATGGCAAAGCAGTTGCGCCGGACGGTAATTTCGTGCTGCAGGCAGGAGACAGGATTTTTGTTACGGCTCCAACGAATACACTGACCATTCTTCTGAAAAACCTGGGAATCATCACGCATAAAGTGAAACGGGTGATTCTCTGCGGCGGCGGACGTGTCAGCTATTATCTTGCCCAAATCCTTCTCAAGAATGGTATCGGAGTACAGATTGTAGAACAAAATTATGACAGGTGCCTTCAGCTTGCGAATCTGCTTCCGCAGGCTTCCATTATACATGGCGATGCCAGCAGGGAGTTTCTGCTGGACAATGAGGGAATCTCGGACTGTGATGCGCTTGTGACTTTGACAGGCATGGACGAGACGAATATTATCATCTCGCTGTACGGAAGCAATTGTAAAGTTCCGCAGATTATCACAAAGCTTGGACGGCTTGAGAATAACACGATACTGGATTCTCTGCCAATTGGAAGCATTATCAGTCCCAAGGAGCTTTGCTGCAACCATATTGTAAGGTATGTGCGTGCTATGGAAAATCAGACGGGTGCGGCGCTTACAGTACATACAATTGCAGACGGACAGACCGAAGCGGTGGAATTTATGGTTGATGAGAATACGCTTCATTGCGGAGAACCTTTAAAAAAATTGAAGCTTAAGAAGAACGTACTGATTGTGTGCATCACGCATGGCGCCCGGCTTGAGATTCCAAACGGTGATTCCAGCTTTGTACGGGGAGACACTATGATTGTGGTGACGGGAGCAGACAGGGTGATTTACCAGCTAAATGACATTTTTGAGGATTGAGGATAAGAAGGGCTATGAATTACAAAATGATGGGCAGATTTATCGGGCACATTCTCCTGGTTGAGGCGATTTTTATGCTGCCTTCCCTGCTGATTGGTCTGTACCAAAAGGAAGAAATGGCAAGCATCGGATTTGCGGCAGGCATCGGTATTATTTTGGCAATTGCACTGATTCTGCTTTTTCTGAGCAGAGACAGCAAAAAGGGCTTTAAGGCAAAGGAAGGGCTTGTCTGTGTGGGGATAAGCTGGATTGCGATGAGTATTTTGGGAAGCCTGCCATTCTATATATCAAGAGAGATTCCGCACTATGTTGATGCATTGTTTGAGACGGTTTCCGGCTTTACGACAACCGGAGCTTCCATCGTGTCTGATGTTGAAGGACTTTCCATGAGTATTCTGTATTGGAGAAGCTTTACCCACTGGATTGGCGGAATGGGCGTGCTTGTATTTGTGCTGGCAGTGGGAGCCTCAGGGGAAAGCAATAAGGGCTTTACCATGCATCTTCTGCGTGCAGAAAGTCCGGGACCGCAGGTTGGAAAACTGGTGCCGAAGATGAAAAAGACAGCAGAGATTATGTATCTGATCTATATCCTTCTTACCATTGTCAATATTTTATTTTTGCTGTTGGGAAAAATGCCTGTGTTTGATGCGGTATGTACAGCCTTTGGCACGGCAGGAACCGGTGGATTTGGTATTAAAAATGACAGTATAGCAGGGTACAGCCCCTACATTCAAAATGTATGTACAGTTTTTATGCTGTTGTTTGGTGTGAATTTCAGCTGTTATTATATGCTTTTGCTGAAGCAGTTTCACAGCGTGTTTAAGGACGAGGAATTAAGGCTTTATCTGGGCATTGTAATTGGAAGCATTGCGCTGATCACGCTGAATCTCAGAGGCTTTTACGGCACCTTGGAGGAGACAGTGCGGCATGCGGCATTTCAGGTGGCAAGCATTGTGACTACGACTGGATATGCCACGACAGACTTTGATCTGTGGCCGGGCTTTTCCAAGGCGATAATACTGGGGCTTATGGTGATTGGCGCGAGTGCAGGAAGCACAGGCGGCGGCTTTAAATGTGCAAGAGTTTTGATTATCCTAAAGAGTCTTCGCAGAAATCTGCGGCGTGCAATATCGCCTCAGAAGGTCCAGGTCGTAAGAATTAATGACCGCATGATTGACGAGAAGGTATTGGAAAATACAAATGCATATCTCTCAGCGTATGTCATTATTATTTTTATCAGCTTTATCCTGATTTCAATCGATAAATTTTCTGTCACGACCAATATTACTGCAGTGCTTTCCTGCTTTAATAATATTGGGCCGGGGCTTGATGCGGTAGGTCCGACCTGCAACTTTGGCGGATACAGCCTGTTTTCCAAGCTTGTACTGATCGTGGATATGCTTGCAGGCAGACTTGAGATTTTCCCGATTCTAATCCTGTTCTCGAGAAGCACATGGGGGATTATAGATACCAAAAGAGGTTAAAATGTGGCAAAGATTTCTTCGACACTGTGTGTGGCGATGGGAATATTTGCCTTGTCAAAAATGAATACAGGCAGATGGTTAGAGGTATGTTCCTCCCACGCAAGCTGCTGCTGCGGCACATGGAGATGAAATCCTGTGCCGCTTTTCACACGTTTGACGTAATCGGCTATGGAATGTAAAGGTTCCTCAAATGCCATACCGTAGATGCTGCCGTTGTCAGTCACTCCAACCTTATGAATATCAGAGCCGGCTGTCATAGTGATGCCATGCTCTTTGGCGTAACGGTATGCCATGCGGTTCTGCTCATATGGATTTCCGGCATTTGCGACCTCAAAAGCATCGCATTGATGAGGGTGTACATATACCTCGGACAGATAGCCCCTCTCACGAAAGGGGTGTGCCTGAACAACAAGTCCGCCGTCCGCCTTGATGCGGTGATAGTGGGTGATATGATCCCACTCCATCATGTCAGGATGAGCGATAAGCCATTGTTTATCCAGTCCGTAGACAAGAAATTCATCGCCGTAAAAACGGCATTCCCATGCAAAAAATACCTTTAAGCCTTGCCGGTCGCCTTCTGCTTTGGCTTCCTCGTACCCTTTACAGAACAGACTGACACGCTCCTCCCACGAAAGATTTTTGGGAATACAGCAGTTTCCGTTAAAAAAGTGGTCTGTGACAATAATGCCGTCATAGCCGAGATTTTTGTAGAATGAGATATATTCTGCTCCTGCGCTTTTCGCACATGCGCTTGCAGCAGTGGTATGCAGGTGTGTTTCATATAAATATGACATGTGTGTCACTCCTTTTCATGCGATGTGAATACTGTAATTGTTCAGTGAATGTTCTTCATTAATATAGCATAAAGCTGAAAGAGAGTCCAGCTTGTAATGAAGTTGGCAGGGAAAAAGGACTGAAAATGCTGCTGTTCACACCGAAAACATATATCGATGCTCAATATTTAATTGGGGTGTGAATAGTAGCCGGATAACAGTCGATAGAACAAGCAGTTCGATAAATCAAAATGATTGGAGGATATTATGAAAATAGGAGCCTATCAATTTGCTGTTACAAATGATATAGCACATAATCTTGATATTATCAAAACGGCTGTCATAAAAGCTGCCCATGAGGGTATCAGGTTATTTGTTTTCCCGGAGTGCGCGCTGACCGGATATCCGCCTCGTGACATTGAAAATTCATCTGCTGTTCAATTTCATGAATTAACGCTTGCATATGAACAGTTACAAAATCTGGTCAATCAGTATGCCATATATGTAATTATTGGAACAATTACAAGAAAAGATACAAAATATTTTAATAGTGCAGTTGTTTTCACGCCTCATCAAGAAAAAATGTTTTACCACAAAAGAGCCTTATGGGGCTGGGACAGAGATAATTTCAGTATTGGAAACAATAAAGGAATATTTGAAATAGATGGACTGAAAATAGGCGTCAGGATATGCTTTGAAGTCAGATTTCCCGAATTTTTCAGAGAACTTTATAAGGAACATACGGATTTAAATATCATTCTGTTTTACGATGTTTCTGATTATAATGATGCAGAGAGATTCGAGCTGATACGGGCGCATATAAGAACAAGAGCTGTTGAGAATGTTACATATACATTATCCGTAGACACAATTGGACCATATCAGACTGCACCGACTGCATTATATGATAAATCAGGATATCCTCTCGTAGAATTGAAAAAAAATGAAGAAGGTATGCTGGTGTATGAATTGGAAACTCCGGAACTGGATTTTGGGGAACAGGGAAGACGGCAGATTTCAGATTGGCTGACGACGGATTAGGAAAGGAGCAGAAAGATGGACCAAAACAGAACACCGCTGCTGGAAGCGATAACAGATTTTATAGAAACAAAGCCGGCGTATTTCAGGATACCGGGACACAGAATGGCGAAGGGTATCAGTAAGCGCTGGACAGATAAGGTAGGAACAGATATCTTCGCCTATGATGTGACAGAGACTCCCGCAACAGATGATTTGCACAGTCCGGAGGGAGCAATCAGTGAGGCGCAGGAGCTTTTAAGGGAACTGTATGGAGCAGACAAAAGCTTTTTTCTCGTGAACGGAAGCACTTGCGGAAATGAAGCGATGATTATGAGTGCAGCGCTTGAAGGCGAGAAGATTATGATTGCGAGAAATGCTCACAAGTCAGCCATGATGGGACTGATCATATCCGGCGCGGAGCCTGTGTATGTAATGCCCGGGGTGATTGGGCAGTGGGGAATACAGGGAGGAATTACAGCAAAAGAAGTCAGAAAATGCTTTGCAGAAAATCCGGACTGCAAAGCATTGTTTCTGGTGAGTCCAAGCTATTATGGCGTGTGTTCGGAGTTGGAGGAGATTTCCAAGGTATGCCATGCGTATGGAGCGCTTTTGCTGGTTGATGAAGCACATGGAGGTCATGTCTATTTTCATGCCGGACTTCCGCAGGGAGCGCTTGAGGCAGGAGCAGATATGTGTGTTCAAAGTATGCATAAGGTTACAGGCGCCCTGACACAAAGCTCAGTGCTGCATCTTAAATATCATGGGATAAATCAGGAGGCATATGACAGAGCAGCGCAGAATCTGCATCTGGTACAGAGCACAAGTCCGAATTATCTGCTGATGACATCGCTTGATTGTGCAAGGTATGAGCTTGCTCTGCACGGTACGGATATGATGTCAAAAGCGTTAAGACTCGCAGAGCAGACAAGGAATCAAATCAATGCAATTAGCGGATTTCAGTGTATGGCTTCTGATGAGATTGGAAGAGCGGGAGTGCATGAGCTGGATGGGACGCGTCTTGTGATTTCTGCTAAGGAGCTGGGTCTTACAGGATTTGAACTGGATGCACTTTTATTTGAAAAATATGCAGTTAATGTGGAGCTTTCCGATTATCAAAATGTGCTTGCCATAGTAACCTATGCCAATGATGAGGCGGATATGGACAGGCTGGCTGATGCGTGCAGAAGCATCAGCGAAACATATGTTCGCAGGAAAACGGACAGCGGCAGAGCTTTGCTGCCTGAGTTTCCGATGCTTCCACAGCAGGTAATGACACCGCGCAAGGCGTATTTTTCCAAGACAAAAATGATTCGGTGGGAGGACGCAGTTGATAAGATATCAGGACAGATGATTGCACCGTATCCTCCCGGCATTCCGGCGATTTATCCCGGTGAGCGCATCAGCAGGCAAGTGTGGGAGTATGTAGAGCGTTTTCGGAAAGACGGAAGGCATATGCATGGAACAGATAAGGACGGAAAGCTTGAAAAAATAAAAATAATTGACGAATTGTAACGATAGAGGTGCTGAATCGTTACTGATGTATAAAATATAAAACACTGTAAATAATAACCATATCATTTCAAGAAGCTTTAATATGCTTCGGAAAGGTATGGTTATTTTTTGTGGCAAATGTAGTATTGTATCTTATGGCAAAACAAAATGTAGCGCTTTCCAAGGAAGATGTGGAGCTGTGCGATGTGGCAAGTATCTACTGCGAAGATGAGACGGTCAGGGCAAAGGCAGAGTCGCTTAAAATCCACCGCTTTCGGCATGATTCGAAGCCAAGAGTTGTCATCAGTGTTTTAAATATTATAGAACAGCTCACAAAGCTTTGTCCGGGGATAACAGTGGAGAGCATCGGCGGGACGGATATTATCATAGAGAAGGCATCAATGCAGCATGACAAGCCAACCCAGAAAAAGAGCTGGTGGGCATATGTTAAAATTGCCTTTGTCTCATTGATATGCTTTTTCGGCTCTGCGTTTACAATTATGGCATTTCACAATGATGTCAATATATCTGATGTGCTCGGAAAAATCTATGAGCTGGTGACCGGAGTGCAGTCAGACGGCTTCACGTCGCTGGAAATCGCATATTCTGTCGGATTGGCAGCAGGTATTATCATCTTTTATAATCATATCGGTGGTAAAAAGCTTACTTCCGACCCGACACCGCTTGAAGTTGAGATGAGAAATTATGAGCGCGATGTTAATCAGGCAATTGTGGAAATGGCGGACAGGCAGAAGCTGGAAAAGGATGTGGATTAAATGATATGGCAGACAATTCTGATGTGGCTGGTTGGTATCAGTTCAGGGCTTATGGTATCAGCAGGTGTTTTCACAGTGCTCTTTGTTGTTGGACTGATACCGCGTTTTGCAGGCAGAACGGATACGGCATGGTGTGAATTTTTCTATGAAGAGTGCCTGGTGTTTGGGGCTATTACAGCGGATATTATAAGCGTATATCCTATCAAAGGTTCCATAGGCGGACTTATGACACACGTGTCATTTTCTGAAATGATTACGACTGCGCTTTTGATACTGATTGGAGTCTTTGCAGGAATTTTTGTAGGCTGTCTTTCTATCGCTCTTGCCGAAGTGCTTGACGGAATACCGATTTTTGCAAGACGCATTCATCTGAAAATGGGTGTGAGTATTGCAGTGCTTGCAGTGGCGCTTGGAAAGATAACAGGGTCACTTTATTATTTTATGAATGAATTTTTTGAAGGCATATAAGGAGGAAGCTAAGATGGCATCGGAACAGAAAAAAGAAGAATATCAGGAGTATGTAAAACAAAATTCCCCCAAGACCAATCTGCCGTTACAGATGGGAAAAGCGTTTATCATGGGAGGAATTATATGCTGCATCGGACAGTTTATTGTGAATACTGCAACGGACAGGTTCGGACTGGAGGAGGATATTGCAGCAAGCTGGTGCTCCATGATATTGATATTGCTCAGTGCGTTGCTTACAGGTTTTAATTTGTATGGAAAGCTTGTGAAATGGGGAGGTGCGGGCGCGCTGGTGCCGATTACGGGCTTTGCCAATTCCGTAGTGGCTTCGGCAATAGAATATAAGACAGAAGGTCAGGTGTATGGTATCGGCTGCAAGATTTTTACGATTGCAGGTCCGGTAATTTTATATGGTATCTTTACAAGCTGGTGTCTTGGGGTAGTGTATTGGATTGGAAAACTAATGGGAATCGTATAGCTGTCATATGGTAACGGTTTACGACAGAGAGTATCCCTCAAACTGCCATGGTTCCGAATGGGAATTTCGTTAAAGGGGATTAAGCAGCAAAATGATAATCATAAAAGTATTGCATACAAGAACGCGGTATGGGAATCGATTCGGACGTCTCATACCGCGTTTTTGCTGTAGGTCATTGTACCAGGCTGCTTACCGGAAGCTCTTTACCCAGTTGATAAGAGAATCGTGATATACATTATCTGTCACGTCTTTACGCATCTGGTCGGTTACAGGACCGTTTTTCTCCATGATGGCAAGAATTGCCTCCTGAAGTCCTGCTATTTTTCCTTTTTCAAAGGCTTCTGCATATTCTGGGCTGATGCAAGGCTCTGACTGTGCAGGAGCAGTATTGGAAGCATGTCCTGCTGCAGAAGGCGTTTCGCCGACTGTCTGAGCAGCAGCTTCTTCAATAGCAGTATTTGCAGTCGCATCTTTTTTGGCGGAAGCTTCTTCGGTTTTGTGGTCAGCAGGCGTTTTTTCTATAGCGGATGGTTCGGCAGATGGTTGTTCGGCAGCTGCATCTTCTGCTATATTTTTTACGGCATCATTGACATCAAGTGCAACAGGCTTTCCGTCAGCCTTGAAGGAATTTCCGTCAGTGACAGGAAGCCAGATATCACCGGAGTTTGCCTTGACGTTTACACAGATTGTTCCGTTTGTGACGCTGACCTTCTCGCCGGAGAGTGCACCGACATACCCGGCAGCATTTCCGGCCGGTACAGTCATGACAAAATCACTGTCATCGTTATTGACTGTCACGATAACACATTCTCCTTCAAAGCTGCGTGAGAAGGCATACTGGCGGTTTGTAAGTGTCAGCTCCTTGAAATCGCCGTAAGACAATGCCTTGGACTGCTGTCTGATGTTTCCAAGCGCTGCAATCAATGCAGTAAAGGAATTGGTTTCTACGGCATCCTGATAGTCTGCAAGATTCAGTGCAGGACGAAGTGACGCATCTGAGAACTTCTCCTTTCTGCCTTCGATGCCGAACTCGGAACCATAATATATGGAAGGAATACCGGGAAGTGTGTACAGCAGGATGTGTACAGGCGCAAAGTGCGCTTTGTTCGTCAGCTTTGTGTAGATGCGTTCTACATCGTGGTTGTCGACAAAGTTGTAAAGCTTGAATTTGTTTGAGTTGCCGCCGCCCATCTCATACAGACGCTTTACAGTGTGCGCAATCTCAAAGAAATTATGGTCATTGTGGCCGGAGTAAAGCGCCTTGTGCAGCTGATAGTTGGTTACGGAATGGAGCGTGCCTTCATTGACCCAGCGGGAGTAATCGCCGTGAATGACCTCGCCCATCAGCCAGAAATCAGGCTTTACCTCGTTTGCAACCTGTCTTAAAGCCTTCATAAAATCAAAGTCAAGGACGTCCGCCGCATCAAGACGGATACCGTCCACATCAAACTCGCTTACCCAGAAACGGATGACATCACAGATATAATCCCTGACAGCGGGATTTCTCTGGTTGAGCTTTACAAGCAGATTATATCCGCCCCAGTTGTCGTAGCTGAAGCCGTCATTGTACTCGTTGTTGCCGTAAAAGTTGACATTGCAGTACCAATCTCTGTACGGAGATGACTCGCGTTTTTCCTTAATATCTTTGAATGCGAAAAAATCGCGTCCTGTGTGGTTGAATACGCCGTCAAAGATAACTTTAATCCCTTTTTTATGGCATTCTGCCACGAAATTCTTCAAGTCGTCATTGTCGCCGAGACGGCTGTCAAGCTTCTTGTAATCAGTCGTTTCATAGCCATGTCCTACAGATTCGAATAATGGTCCGATATAGATGGCATTGCAGCCAATATTTTTAATATGATCAATCCATGGCAGCAGTGTATTTAACCGATGCTCAGGCGCTCCGTAAGAATTTTCCTTCGGCGCTCCCGTGAGTCCTAAAGGATAAATGTGATAAAAAACTGCTTCGTCATACCAAGCCATTGTATGTCCCCCTTTAAATGTTTTAAGATGCAGTTACAATTCAGCAGTATTATCTGAAATATGGTAAAATATTCCATTTTTCTGAATTGTATCAAATATTTACATGATTAGTATAACACAAATAAAACATTCATGCATTAGTGTGTTTCATAGTTACTGTTTATTTCCCATTAGAGTAATGGGAATCGTGCGCCAAAATGCCTGCCCCTTTGCAGTTTCATATTGTAAGGATTATTCCTTATCCCTGATTTCGCTGTGAAGCTGCTGGAGAGACTTGACGTCTGCATTTCCATGCTCCTGCACATAGAGAATGCCTTTTGCGGTGGCTCTTGCAGCGGCAATGGTCGTCACATAAGGAACTCTTGCCTTTATCGCTGCCTTGCGCAGATAGCTGTCGTCATGGACGCTGTCCTTTCCGACAGGCGAGTTTACAATCAGGTCAATATCGCCATTTGTGATGAGGTCAAGCACATTGGGACGGCCTTCATGGAGCTTCTTGACAGGCTCTGCATCGATGCCTGCCTCTGTGATAATCTCGTATGTCTTTCCCGTAGCGACAATCTCAAAACCAGCCTTTTTGAACAGTCCGGCGATTTCGACAACCTCGGGTTTGTCTTTGCGGTTCACGGAAATCAGTACCGTGCCCTTAAGCGGCAGTTGTGTCTGGGTTGCCTCCTGTGCCTTGAAAAAAGCTTCTCCGTAATAGGTGGAGAGTCCAAGGACTTCGCCTGTGGAGCGCATCTCTGGTCCAAGTACGGGGTCTACCTCCGGGAACATATTGAACGGGAAGACTGCTTCCTTTACGCCATAGTAAGGAATATCCTTCTCCTTAAGCGCCGGTACCGGAGAGGGACGGGAAGTGATTTCGGAGGTAATAATGTCCGTTGCAAGCGGAACCATGCGGATATTGCACACCTTTGATACAAGCGGTACGGTACGCGATGCACGCGGATTTGCCTCAAGCACATAGACCTTGCCGTTTTCAATGGCATACTGCATGTTCATTAAGCCTTTGACATGCATTTCTTCTGCAATCTTTTTGGTGTACTCTTTGATGGTGGCAACATTTTCTTCTGAGATATGGACAGAAGGAATGATGCATGCCGAGTCGCCGGAGTGGACGCCTGCAAGCTCGATATGCTCCATAACAGCAGGAACAAAGGCATGTGTGCCGTCGCTGATTGCGTCTGCTTCACATTCCAGCGCATGATTTAAGAAACGGTCAATCAAAATCGGTCTGTCGGGAGTTACACCGACCGCTGCATTCATGTAGCCCTTCATGCTTTCGTCGTCGTATACGACCTCCATGCCGCGGCCGCCGAGTACGTAAGAAGGACGAACCATAACAGGATAGCCAATCTTATTTGCAATCACAAGCGCTTCCTCAACAGTGGTTGCCATGCCTGCTTCAGGCATAGGGATTCCAAGCTTGTCCATCATGGCGCGGAACAAATCGCGGTCCTCTGCAAGGTCAATCACGGCAGGAGAGGTTCCAAGAATCTTCACGCCGTTTTTCTCAAGCTCAGAGGCGAGATTGAGCGGTGTCTGGCCGCCAAACTGTGCAATGACGCCAAGCGGTTTTTCTTTATTATAGATGCTTAATACATCTTCCAGGGTAAGCGGCTCAAAGTAAAGCTTGTCAGAGGTGTCATAATCTGTTGAAACAGTCTCAGGATTACAGTTTACAATAATTGTCTCAAAACCAAGCTTTTTCAAGGCTAATGAGGCATGGACACAACAGTAATCAAACTCGATACCCTGACCGATTCGGTTGGGACCGCCGCCGAGAATCATAATCTTTGGCTTGTCCGTATTGACAGGATTCTTGTCCTCGGCATTGTAGGTAGAGTAGTAGTATGCACTGTCAGGCGTACCGCTTACATGAACGCCTTCCCAGGCTTCCACAACGCCAAGCGCAATGCGTTTATTGCGAATTGTTTCTTCGGGAATATCTAAAATCTGGCTTAAGTATTTATCCGAAAATCCGTTCTTCTTTGCAGAAATCAAAGCTTCGTCCGACGGAAGCGAGCCCTTTGATTTTGCAAGCGCCTCTTCTTCCTCAACAAGCTCCTGCATCTGCTTTACGAAATAGTGCTTTACCTTTGTAATGTCAAAGATTTCATCAACGGTTGCTCCTTTTCTAAGCGCTTCATACATAATGAAGTGGCGGTCGCTTGACGGGTGGGCAAGCATCAGGAGCAATTCTTCCTTCGTTTTTGTATTGTAGTCCTTTGCGTAGCCAAGACCGTAGCGGCCTGTTTCAAGGCTTCGGATTGCCTTCTGGAAAGCTTCTTTATAAGTCTTTCCGATGCTCATGACTTCACCGACAGCGCGCATTTGTGTACCGAGCTTATCCTCAACACCCTTGAACTTTTCAAATGCCCATCGCGCAAATTTGATCACAACATAGTCTCCGTCAGGAACATATTTATCCAGAGTGCCGTATTTGCCGCACTCGATATCCTTTAAGGTAAGTCCGGCAGCGAGCATTGCGGAGACAAGCGCAATCGGGAAGCCGGTTGCCTTGGAAGCAAGTGCGGAAGAACGTGAGGTTCTTGGATTGATTTCAATGACAACGATACGGTCTGTCACAGGGTCATGCGCAAACTGAACATTTGTGCCGCCGATGACCTTTACGGAATCAACGATGCGGTACGCCTGTTCCTGAAGTCTCTTTTGAAGCTCCTCGGAGATGGTCAGCATCGGAGCGGAACAGAAGGAATCGCCGGTATGGATTCCAAGCGGGTCAATATTTTCAATGAAGCAGACAGTAATCATGTTGCCTTCTGCATCGCGGACGATTTCGAGCTCAAGTTCTTCCCAGCCAAGAATAGACTCCTCAACGAGTACCTGACCGACAAGACTTGCCTGAAGTCCGCGTGCACAGACGGTCTTTAATTCCTCTTTGTTGTAGACAAGTCCGCCGCCTGCGCCGCCCATGGTGTAGGCAGGGCGGAGTACAACAGGATAGCCAAGCCTGTCTGCAATTTCAAGCGCTTCCTCAACACTGTAGGAAACTTCGCTTCTTGCCATTTCGATGCCGATTGCATCCATAGACTTTTTGAACTCAATGCGGTCCTCACCGCGCTCAATGGCATCGACCTGAACACCGATTACCTGAACATGGTATTTGTCAAGGATTCCCTCTTTGGCAAGTTCTGCACAAAGGTTTAACCCGGACTGCCCCCCAAGATTTGGAAGAAGCGCATCAGGTCTTTCCTTTGCAATTATCTGCTCTAAACGGCGGACATTTAAAGGCTCGATATAAGTGACATCTGCAATCTCAGGGTCCGTCATGATTGTTGCAGGATTCGAGTTTACTAAGACAATCTGATATCCGAGCTTGCGGAGTGCTTTGCAGGCCTGTGTACCGGAGTAATCGAACTCACACGCCTGTCCGATGATAATTGGACCGGAGCCAATTATCAGAACTTTGTTGATATCTTCTCTTTTTGGCATACATATCTCCTTTCAATATTTATAGTTAACCTAAGGCATATCCGGCTTCAAATGCTGCCAGATTCATGTCTGCTGTCTTAGGCGGAACAGTCGTTTTGATAACCTCAAGCCACTGTGCTTTGTCAAAATCCATACGTTTTGCGGCAACACCGATGATAATGGTGTTAAATACCTTGGGATTTCCAAGCTTTTTAGCTTCGCCCATCGCATCGACGGCAATGACATTGTAATCTTTTTTAAGATTTTCGATTATCTGCTCAGGATATTGTGCGGCGCCTGTCACAACGGTAATCGGGTCAATCCGCTGGTCATTGACGATGATGACACCGTCTTTTTTCAGAAAATGTGCATATCGAAGCGCCTCAAGACGCTCAAATGCGATTAATACATCTGCCTGACCTTCCTCAACAATCGGCTCTGCCACAGATTCGCCGTAGCGTACAAAGGTAACGACGCTTCCGCCGCGCTGTGCCATACCATGTACCTCGGAAAGCTTTACATCATAGCCGGCTTTTGTAATAATGCCGCCAAGAATACGGCTTGTAAGCAGTGTACCCTGACCGCCTACGCCAACAATCATAATATTTTTGGTAGTCATTGTCATGTCCTCCTTACTCAATTCTCTCAATCGCATCAAACTTGCAGCGTTTCATGCAAAGTCCGCAGCCGTTACACATGGTATCATCAATTGTCACAGTGCCGTCCTCGTTTTTCGTGAGGGCAGGACAGCCGGGAACAAGGCACATTCCGCATTTTTTGCATTTCTCAGGAATGGTCACGCATTTTGCCTTGGTAGCCTGTGATTTGAGCAGTGCACAGGGAGCGCAGACGATGATAACCGATACCTCGTCACGTGCAACCTCGCGTTTTACAAGCTTTTCAAGCTCATCAATGTCAAAGGCGTCTACCTCGTAAACATGCTCAACGCCGATTGCCTTGCACAGATGGTACAGGCTGATTGCCTTTGTTTCCTTGCCGTTTAGCATTTTTCCGGTGGCAGCGTGGTCCTGATGGCCTGTCATGCCGGTGGTTGAGTTGTCGAGGATAAGAACCGTACCGGTAGACTGATTGTATACCATGTTCATCAGGGAGTTCACGCCTGTGTGAAGGAAGGTGGAATCACCAATCAATGCCACCCAGTTTTTGATATAATCTTTGCCCTTTGCTTTTTCCATACCGTGTAAGGTGGAAATGGAAGCGCCCATGCATACGGTGGTGTCGATAACGTTGAGCGGAGCTACTGCGCCAAGGGTATAGCAGCCGATATCTCCGGCACCATGGATACCGAGCTTTTTGAGAACGGAGTAGGTGCTTCTGTGAGGGCAGCCGGGACATAGAATCGGAGGACGTGCAGGAACCTGTGCAGGAGCAGCAGTTTCAACTTTCATGCCTAGTACGCGCTCGCGAAGCATATTTGCACTGTATTCGCCCTGTAAGGTAAACAATTCTTTACCGATACATTCGATGCCCCATGATTTTACCTGTTCTTCAATCAAAGGCTCAAGCTCCTCAAAGATGTAAAGCTTGTCAACCTTGGAGGCAAATTCTTCGATTAATTTTCTGGGAAGCGGATGCACCAGACCAAGCTTCAAAACGCTGGCATTCGGCATTGCTTCCACAACATATGTATAGGGAATACCGCTTGTGATAAATCCAATAGATGTATCTTTATAAATTGCTTGATTGATTTCAAAGGAACAGGCGTCCTCCGCCATCTGCTTGAGGCGGTTTTCCACATGAACATGACGTCCTTTGGCATTTCCGGGCATCATGACATTTTTTGCTGCATTTCTTTCATAGGGCTTATCAGGAATTTCCTGTCTTTCTTCAAGGGTGACAGGTCCTTGAGAGTGCGCAAGCCTTGTCGTGGTCCGGATCATGACAGGAGTGTCATATTTCTCGCTGTATTCAAAGGCAAGCTTTGTGAAATCCTTAGCCTCCTGAGAGTCGGACGGCTCCAGGACAGGAACCTGTGCGACACGTGCGACACAGCGGGAATCCTGCTCATTTTGAGAGGAGTAAAGTCCGGGGTCGTCGGCTGCCACGAGGACAAGACCGCCGTTTGCCCCGATATAGGATACGGTGTAGAGGGGGTCGCTTGCCACATTGACGCCTACCATTTTCATGGATGCCATAGCACGCACGCCGCTGATGGAAGCGCCGATGGCAACCTCCATGGCAACCTTTTCATTTGGCGCCCATTCTGCATAGATTTCAGGGTATTTTACGATATTTTCGCTGATTTCGGTGCTGGGAGTGCCGGGATAGGCACTGGATACCTTCACACCGGCTTCATAGGCACCGCGGGCAATGGCTTCGTTGCCCAACATGATTTTCTTTTCGCTCATTTGTTATTCCTTCCTGTTTCATGTAAAAAGTAAAAAAGTAATAAAACCTCAATATATCTATGATAGTGAAAAAAACGGATTCCGTCAATTGTTAAGTGATGATTCTAAAAAAATTGATAACAATTCCATTTAAAATACCCATTATTATATAGTAAAAACAGTTGTGGTATCAACAATATATAATGATATATTATAAAGACAGTATCTATGTGCCTTAGCTAATAAAGCTGAGGCTGTAGAATAATTGAAAGGATAGGTAAAAATGAAAAGATTTATAATTGTTTTTTAATTTTGGTTACGGCGCTATTAACATCCTGTGGTGCAGAATCAGCTAAAAGATCAATCGTCGAAGATAAATTGTCAGAGCATGAAAATGGAATAGTTAATACAGACGCGTTAAAGGTGCATATAGACGCGGAAAGTGAGGGAATCTTTTTAAGCGGAGCAAGTGAATTGGAAAATACGGCATCAGAGTATGCAGATATGATTTCATTATTGGAGAAACAACATGAGCTGGAAACTTATATGGAGACTGTGTGGGAAAGAAAAGAGGGATTAGATACATGGGAAGATTTTGAGGAATATGCCCAGAGTGTGTACACAAAGGAGTATGTAGACTGCTTTTTCACACCAAAGTATTTTGGTTTAAACAGTGCCTATTATTATCTTGATGAGCAGGGTCAGTTATGCAGGATGGAATCAGACGGAATTGTCGATAGTATAAAGTCTAACAGTCTGTGGAAGATGGCGCAGTCGGAGAATAATTATGCAGCAGTGCAGAAGCTCGATACGGATGATGAACAGTTGTATCGCATTTATCAGATAATAAAGACAGATGCAGGATTTCGGATTTACAGTCAGATTGAGTTTCATTAAATTTTAAAAGAAATTTAATGAAAATTGAGAATCAGAGAATTTCCAAGGAGAAAAACCTTGAAGATATTATGGATACAGCCGAAAATGCAAAACAAAGAAAGCATATTGAAAAAGCAAGGAAAGAAAAACATGCCGATAAAGAAAGCGGAAGAAAAAAGAGACGAAAGAGTTCAAAAATTATGAAGATAATCGTAAAGATACAAAGCGAACAAATGTTCAGAATGGCAGCATATAGGAGCTTTGGGAAAAATGAAGAGTTTGGATTGGAATACTGTCAGGGCATGTCATTTTTATTGACCATACCAATAAAAAAGGGTATATTGATTAATAGATAACTGCTGCCAATGTGCAATCACCATGCAAGCATCAGGAAAGGAAGTGTTTTATATGCCATTACCCCAAGAACAATATTGCACTGCTGAGGACTTTTATAATATGCCGGAGGATATTCATGCGGAACTGATAAGCGGTAAGATAGTCTACATGGCTGCGCCCAGCACATTGCATCAAACAATATCAGGAGAACTGTATTTTGCTATTATAGGATATATAAAATCAAAAGGCGGTAAATGTCGTGTCTTTACAGCTCCCTTTAGCGTACAGCTTCGCAAAGAGGAGAATACGATAATTGAGCCTGATATCTCTGTTATATGTGATCCTGATAAGCTAAATGAGCGCGGCTGCCTTGGCGCTCCTGATTGGGTGATTGAAATTGTATCATCTTCCAGCATCAAGCATGACTATATTACCAAGTTAGGATTATATGCCAATTCCGGTGTGCGTGAATACTGGATTGTTGACCCACAAAATAAATCAATACATGTCTACAGTATGGAACAGGGAAACTTTATTCTGAAAACCTATTCATTTAGCGATACTGTCAAAGCAGGAATTTATGAGGATTTATCGATTGATTTTGCTGTTTTCGATTTAAGTATCTGATATCTTTCAACTTGCTGCCATGATTTCAAATTGGCAGCAGGTTTTATACGATACACAACAGCAATTGTTAGATGATATGCGGATTGGCAAGAGTGGGTCATTCGCGAAGGAAATCAAACAGGCATGCACATTTTATATGTATTGATTCGGTTGGGCGTACTGTATGTTTTGAAAAAGACAGAGAAGGAATAGTGAAATGAAAACCATAATCCACGATTTAGATGAAAAGTATGATGTGATGTTAAAAGGAAAGTGTCAGGATATTATTAGCACCAATGGAAAATATGCGCCTTGCCAAGGGTGCTTCGGCTGTTGGACAAAGCATCCTGCGGAGTGAAATTTACTCGTGTCCTGCTGCCATCATTTATATTTATTCTTGTTGCAGATATATTTTTTGTTATTCGTTCCATATTTCAGGGAGGAATTTTTAAAGGCTGGCTGGCGAAGAAGTAGAATCCATTTAGTAAGGGGTGATTGGCCGGCTGCTTATTTATAAAAACCTGTTTACTTTGTTGCTTTAAAGTGGCATAATTAATAAATATGGGGCATAGAGCATTTTGAAAAATACGCTCTGGCAAAAATAATATAAGGAGTTACAAACGATGCCGATTACAGACATTTTAGAGAGAAACTGCAAATTATATGGAAATGATATTTGTCTTGTGGAAATTAATCCGGAGATTAAGGAGACAAGACGTGTCACATGGAAGGAATATGAGCTGATGGAGCCGAATCCCGTGACACATTACCGCAGGGAGATTACATGGAGCGTGTTTAACGAGAAGGCAAACCGTTTTGCCAACCTGCTGATGCAAAGAGGGGTAAAAAAGGGCGATAAGGTAGCGATACTGCTGATGAACTGCTTAGAGTGGCTTCCGATTTATTTTGGCATCTTAAAGACCGGGGCGCTGGCAGTGCCGCTCAATTTCCGTTACGCGCCGGACGAGATTGAATACTGTCTCAATCTGGCAGAGGTCGATGTGCTGGTATTCGGACCGGAGTTCATCGGCCGCGTGGAGGAGATTGCAGAGAGCATCAGCAAGAACCGCCTGTTGTTTTTCGTAGGAGATAATTGTCCAAGCTTTGCGGAGGATTACAACAGCCTTACGGCAAATTGTTCCAGCCAGACACCAATGATTGCGCTGACGGATACAGACGATGCTGCCATCTATTTCTCATCGGGTACAACAGGATTTCCGAAGGCGATTTTACATAATCATGAGAGCCTGATGCATGCCTGCAAGGTGGAGCAGAATCACCATGGACAGACAAAGCAGGACGTATTTTTATGCATACCGCCGCTTTATCATACAGGAGCGAAGATGCATTGGTTTGGAAGCTTTTTGGAGGGCGGAAAAGCGGTATTATTGAAAGGAACAAAACCGGAGTTTATCCTGGATGCTGTATCAAAAGAGAAATGCACGATTGTGTGGCTGCTGGTTCCGTGGGCGCAGGATATTCTGGATGCAATTGACAGAGGGGATATCAGACTTGAGGATTATGAGCTTTCCCAGTGGCGATTAATGCACATCGGCGCACAACCTGTACCGCAAAGCCTGATACAGCGCTGGAAAAAGGTATTCCCGCATCATCAGTATGATACAAACTACGGACTGAGTGAATCAATTGGACCGGGCTGTGTCCATCTTGGTGTTGAAAATATTCACAAGGTCGGTGCAATCGGCAAGGCAGGGTATGGCTGGCAGGTAAAGATTGTAGATGAAAACGGCAGTCAGGTAGAACAGGGAGCTGTCGGAGAGCTTGCAGTAAAAGGTCCGGGCGTTATGACCTGTTACTACAATGATGAAAAAGCTACCAATGAAGTGCTTCGCGACGGATGGCTCTTTACCGGCGACATGGCACAGGAAGACGAGGACGGTTTTATCTTCCTTGTAGACCGTAAAAAAGATGTTGTTATCAGCGGCGGCGAAAATATTTACCCTGTTCAGATTGAGGACTTTCTGCGCACCAACAACAAGATTAAGGATGTGGCAGTCATCGGTATTCCTGACAAGCGTCTGGGAGAAATAACGGCTGCTATTATTGAAATAAAGGAAGGAATGACCTGCACGGAGGAAGAAATCAGTGAGTATTGCATGAAGCTTCCAAAGTACAAGAGACCAAGAAAGATTATCTTTGCAGAGATTCCAAGAAATCCGACAGGCAAGATTGAGAAGCCGAAGCTTCGGAAAATCTATGGCGGAGAGAGTCTTGTGGCGGCGCAGAATAATTCATAAGGTAAGCATTTTCAATGGGAGAAAGCATATGGATTTGTTTGAATATATGAGAAATACAGCCAGGGAAAAGGATTCTCCTTTGGCTGCAAGGCTCAGACCTGCGACACTTGATGAGGTGGTAGGGCAGTCGCATATTATAGGTAAGGATAAGCTGCTGTACAGGGCTATCAAGGCGGACAAAATCAGTTCCATCATCTTCTATGGACCTCCCGGTACAGGTAAGACAACGCTTGCAAAGGTGATTGCGAACACGACAAGCGCGGAGTTTACACAGATTAATGCGACAGTGGCGGGCAAAAAGGACATGGAGGAGGTCATCAACAAGGCAAAAGAGACACTTGCCATGTACGCAAAGCGCACAATACTGTTTATCGATGAGATTCACCGTTTTAATAAAGGACAGCAGGACTATCTGCTGCCTTTTGTGGAGGACGGAACGATTATATTAATTGGTGCGACGACTGAGAACCCGTATTTTGAGGTAAACGGGGCGCTGATATCGCGCTCAATTATCTTTGAGCTGAAGCCGCTTGAAAAGGAGGATATCAAAGAACTGCTGAGAAGGGCGGTCTATGATATGGAAAAAGGAATGGGAAGCTTTGATGCCCAAATCGACGAAGATGCGCTTGATTTTCTTGCAGATTTGTCGGGCGGCGACGCAAGACATGCCCTGAATGCGGTTGAACTTGGCATTATGACCACGGACAGAAGCAAGGACGGTAAAATTCACATCACGATGGAGGTGGCACAGGAGTGTATCCAGAAGCGGCGCGTATTGTATGACAAGAACGGCGACAGCCATTATGATACGATTTCTGCTTTTATCAAAAGTATGCGCGGCTCTGACCCTGATGCGGCAGTGTATTATCTGGCAAAGATGCTCTATGCAGGTGAAGAAGTCGCCTTTATCGCAAGGCGCATCATGATATGTGCGGCAGAGGACGTGGGAAATGCTGACCCTATGGCGTTAAATGTGGCGGTGAGCGCATCTCTTGCCGTGGAGCGAATCGGTATGCCGGAGGCACAGATTATCCTTTCACAGGCGGCCTCATACGTGGCATGTGCGCCAAAGAGCAATGCCGCGTGCAATGCCATCTTTGCAGCCAATGAGGAGATAAGAAAAAGCGGAAACCTGCCGATACCTGCACATTTGCAGGATGCACATTATAAAGGAGCAGCAAAATTGGGACGCGGAACAGGATACAAATATGCCCATGATTACAAAAATCATTATGTGGAGCAGCAATACCTTCCATATGAGCTTACCGGAAAGAAATTTTATGAGCCGTCATGGAACGGATATGAGGCAAAAATCAGGGAGCATATGAAGAAAATTAAAGAAGAAGCGGAAGAAAATTAAAAGTACGATTGAAACAGACTTAGCATTTACTGCTAAGTCCGTGAGAAAACATGTTACTGGAATGAAGTGACAGGAATGTCTAGAATAACTCCTCCATTAAATATTTATAGATTTTTTGATTTTTATTGTACCAACTGTCGCATATAGTCTCTGCCATATCCTCTGTGGGAACGGAGAGCTTGATATGAACCAGCTCAATATCTTTTTCCCGGGCAATCAATTCCGTCTCATATTCACCGGAGGTTGCTTTATAATAGTTTGCCGTGATAGAGGCTTCATTTTTCAACTCAAGATGCTTTTCAGAGAGGAAGGTATCGATATCATTGATGATGGCATCACCGATGCGGCTGCCAAAATAGGATAAGGTATTCTTCCCTTCTTCCGTGATGGAAAAATAGGTACGGTTCATCAGCGTATCCGCTTTGATAAGCTCGGCATCCTGCAAATCAGAGATTACCTGCTGCAGTGTGATGAAGTTTGTGTATTCCTTCTCCAGGATAAATCCGCTGATTTGTGAGTAGGTAAGCTTGAATTTTACCTTGTTCAGCATATAGAGAACGATTAATTTATACAGTGTCAACGGGTCCTGAGTCATCGGATACCACACCTTTCCTATTATAATTACAAGTTTTACGGGCAGCGGACTGCCATGTTCCGCGCCGTTTCATTTCCTGATGAAGTGTATTGAGGACGCGCCTCTTGTCAAGGCTCCAAAGAGGGGCTATGAGTAAGTCTCTTGGTCCGTCTCCGGTGACACGGTGGATTACCATGTCGGGAGGAAGGATTTCCAGAGCAGAGATTACGATATCAATATACTCCATTAAATCAAGAATTTCAAAGGTTTTCTTTTCGTATAATTCGACTAAATCCGTGTTTTTTAAGACATGCAGCAGTTGTAATTTGATTCCGTCAATCCCTTTATCTGCAAGAAAGCTGCAGGTTTCCAGCATCATTCTTTTATCTTCTCCGGGAAGTCCCAGAATAACATGCGTTATGATTGGGATAGATAATTCCTGAAGATTTTTTACTGCAGACTCGAAAACGGAAAGCGGATATCCGCGGCGAATCCGTTCGCCAGTCTTTTCATGGATTGTCTGTAAGCCAAGCTCTATCCAGATGAACTTATCCGCGTATTCCCTGTTCAGTGCATCAAGCAGTGAGAGGATATCGCTGCCAAGACAGTCGGGTCTGGTGGCAATGGATATTCCCACAACAGAAGGCTCGTCAAGTGCCGCGCGGTAGAGCGTTTCCAGTCTGGATACAGGCGCATACGTATTGGTATATGCCTGAAAATAAGCGATGAAATGACTGCCGATTTTTTTGCTGTGAAAAGATTGTTTGCCTTGTTCAAGCTGGTCAGTGATGGAGACACCCTTTGCAGCAAAATCGCCGCTTCCTCCGGCGCTGCAAAAAATACAGCCCCGAACGCCGCATGACCCGTCCCGGTTCGGGCAGGTCATGCCGGCATCAAGGGCGATTTTGTATATCTTTTCGCCGTATCGCCGTTTCAGCTCGTAGTCAAGCGAATGATAAGGCTTATCGTTCCAGCGCATTTTATCGGACAATGTGTGACTTGACAGCCTCAGCGACAAGCTCGGCAACCTTAGGATTAAACGCTTCGGGCATAATATTGTCCTCGTTCAATTCCTCATCAGGCACAAGCCCTGCAATCGCCTCAGCAGCAGCAAGCTTCATTTCTTCCGTAATCTGTGTAGCCCGTCCCTCAAGCGCACCCTTGAAGATACCGGGGAACGCAACGACGTTGTTGACCTGATTTGGAAAATCGCTTCGTCCGGTGCCCACAACGCGCGCACCGGCAGCTTTTGCTACATCAGGCATGATTTCCGGTGTAGGATTTGCCATTGCAAAAAGGATGGAGTCGGGTGCCATAGACTGAACCATTTCCGGAGTAACAATATTGGGGGCAGATACGCCGATAAAGATGTCTGCACCTTTTAAAGCATCGGCGAGGGAGCCTGTCTCATTGTTCGGGTTTGTAATCTTTGCCATTTTTTCCTGCATCCAGTTCAGCCCCTCTGTGGAGGTTGATACGATGCCGACCTTGTCGCACATGATGACGTTGGTGAAGCCGTAGGTAAGCAGAAGCTTAGTGATGGCAACGCCTGCACTTCCGGCGCCGTTTACGACAACCTTGCAGTTTTCCTTCTGCTTGCCGACAACCTTTAAGGCGTTGATAATGCCTGCAAGCACAACAATTGCCGTACCATGCTGGTCATCATGGAATACAGGGATATCAAGTGCTGCTTTCAGGCGCTCCTCGATTTCAAAGCAGCGCGGTGCGCTGATATCCTCAAGATTGATGCCGCCGTAAGCAGGTGCAAGCCATGTAACTGCCTTGATAATTTCCTCTGTATCCTGCGTGTCAAGACAGATAGGAACCGCGTTGACACCGCCGAACTCCTTGAAAAGAACTGCCTTTCCCTCCATAACCGGCATGGCGGCATAAGGACCGATATTGCCAAGACCAAGTACCGCACTGCCGTCCGATACAACGGCTACCGTATTTGCCTTCATGGTATATTGATAAGCAGCCTCTTTATCCTCAGCGATAACCTTACATGGTTCTGCTACGCCGGGAGTATATGCCAGAGACAGTGCTTCCCTTGATTTGACAGGTGTCTTTGACACAGTCTCGATTTTTCCGTTCCACTCTTTATGAAGCTGTAATGCTTTTTCCTGAATTGTCATAAGTAAAATCTCCTTTTTCAAATCATTCTTATTATAATGTATAATAAATCTTTGCAATTCGCAATAAATTCTTCTTTCTATTTTGGAAAAAATGAGTTATAATAAGCTTGCAGTAAAAATCTGGGAACTGCATCTGTTTATTTTACGAATTGACAGCATTTCAAAATGTTTTCCAAAATGATTGATTTAATAAAATTATATGGATTAGAGATTCAGCAATTGATTGCCGCGCTGATTTCTATATCATGAAGCCGCCGGCAGCAATCAATTCTTATGGATGAAAGCATAGGAGCCGGCAGCATGCGAAAAAGCATGGTCATCGTGCCGTTTCGTTCAGTCGGAGGTGAATGATGCAGCACAAGCATCATAGTCAAATCTGCTTTGTGCGGCAGTATGATTGCCGGATGGCACTGTCTTACTGGCAAGGCGTCTGAACGAGTCAATGCGGCAGCGCCGTTAGCGGAGAAAACGCAGAATAATGGAAAATCAGGCAAGGAGGCTTGCCTGGACATGAATGATACAGTACACTGGGTTCAATATTATAAGTTCTATTATTTTTAATTTCAGAAAGGGATAATTGAGGTATATGAGAGAGAAGTACGAATCGCTGGCACTTGCCGAGTTAAGAGAAATTGCAAAGGCGCGCGGAATGAAGCGCACCAGCAGCTTGAAAAAGGCGGAGCTGGTAGAGCTGATGCTGGCGGAGGATGACAAGGACAAAGCAGCAGGAAAGGACGTGGAGCCAAAGCCGGTGCTTCGCGGCATGAAGGAGCCTTCTTATGCCACGTCCGTGCCGAACAATACAAATGACAGAAGCACAAGATATGAGCATCGGGAAAAGCCGGTAAGGGAGCCAAAGCAGTATGGCGATAACGCTGAGAGACAGTCTCAGGAGCAAAGGCAGTATGGAGACAACGCAGAAAGACCGGTGAGGGAACAAAGACAGCACACGGATAATGCCGAGAGACAGCCGCGGGAGCAAAGGATTCCTGCAGACAGCGCTGAACGGGCGGTAAGGGAACAAAAACCTGCACCGGAAAATACGGAACGGCAGCAGGATGAGAAATTTCCGTCGGAGCTTGACAGCGGTGTTACGGCAAGAGGCATCTTGGAGGTAATGCCGGATGGCTTCGGCTTTATCAGAAGTGAAAATTTTCTGCCCGGTGAGAATGATGTATATGTGGCGCCAAGCCAGATTCGCCGTTTCGGACTGCGCACCGGTGACATTATAGAAGGAAACACACGTATCAAGACAATGAACGAAAAGTTCAGTGCGCTGCTGTATCTGAAAAAAATAAATGGATATCCGCCTGAAATTGCAGTCAGAAGGCGCAATTTCGAGGACATGACACCGATTTTCCCCAATGAGCGCATCCGGCTTGAAACCTCCGGAGCGAGTGTGGCAATGCGTATCATGGACTTGATGAGTCCTGTAGGCAAGGGACAGCGCGGCATGATTGTATCTCCGCCCAAGGCCGGTAAAACCACGCTTTTAAAGGAGGTTGCAAAGTCAATTCTTAAGAATGCGCCGCAGATGCATATGATTATTCTTTTGATTGATGAGCGTCCGGAGGAGGTTACGGACATTAAGGAGGCGATTGAAGGACCGAATGTTGAAGTGATTTATTCTACGTTTGATGAGCTTCCCGAGCATCACAAAAGAGTTGCGGAGATGGTGATTGAGCGCGCAAAGCGTCTTGTAGAGCACAGAAAAGATGTGTGTATCCTGCTTGACAGCATCACCAGACTGACACGGGCTTACAATCTGACGGTTCCGCCAAGCGGCCGTACGCTTTCAGGAGGACTTGACCCGGCAGCGCTGCATATGCCGAAGCGGTTTTTCGGAGCTGCCAGAAATATGCGTGAGGGAGGAAGCCTTACGATACTTGCAACAGCTCTTGTTGACACAGGTTCTAAGATGGACGATGTGGTATATGAGGAATTTAAGGGAACCGGTAACATGGAGATGGTGCTTGACAGAAAGCTTTCCGAAAAGCGTGTATTTCCTGCCATTGATATCCCGAAGTCCGGCACCAGACGAGAGGATTTGCTGCTGACGCCGGATGAGCTTGAGGCAATCAACATTATGAGGAAGGCGCTGAACGGCTTAAAATCAGATGAGGCAGTCGACAAGATACTTGATATGTTCTACCGCACCAAAAATAATGTGGAATTTGTCGAAACCGTTAAAAAAATGAGGGTTTTGTAATGTAACGTAACAGTTCAGCCATGCAGAAAGGATTGTACAAAATGACCGTGGGAGCTTGCTCACTAAGGGCAAGTTGTACAATCCTTTCTATAGGGCGGACGCCCGACATGAAATAAGTTGTCGGAAAGAACAAATATTATTGTTAAA
>JAGAQJ010000044.1 GCA_017622845.1 Lachnospiraceae bacterium
GGAGGAATTCGCCTATGCCACCTACAACCATGTGCGCCCGCACAGCTATAACGACTACCGCACACCATACCAGGCGCGGACAGCAGCATAAAGAGCGGCAGAAGCAGATTACCTGATTGGGTTGCTTGACTGCCAAAAATCGGAGGTGGCAGGTTTTGTCAATGGCATGGTCGCGCAGCGGTGCGAAGCACCATTGATAAAAGCTAACAGTTCCGATAGCCTCCAGGCAACAATCCAATAAATTTTAGCCACAAGTGTTACAAAAATGCTTGACCACAACAGTTTACACAGGAAGACACTTACCGCGGTGACGGACTGAACCTGTATGCGTACTGTGCGAATAATCCGGTGTATTATGTGGACCCGAGTGGACATTATCGCCAATGTGTCAAAGACGCTTATTACCGGATTCGTCAGGAAAACCCAGAAATGTCTGCGCAGGAGGCGTATAACAGGGCTTTGTCAGAGAAAGGCAGAGAAAGACTTACAGATAATTCACCCCAGCCACAAGCTGAGGTGCCAAATGGATAATAGACTGGGAAATAGTAGTTCTGCGAATAGGCCAAGTGTGCCAATAGCTTCAAGCCCAAATGCTGAGAGTAGGGACAAGAGTGGTAGTTATTCTCACAAACAAAATCTTGATGGATTAAATGAGGTAAGAAAGCATTTAACAAATGATGTTGATGGTCTTGATTTTGAACCTAATAAAGCTATGATGGGAAAGATTAAAGAAATGCTTTCTAATAACCAAGAATTGACAGGTGCATATAAAGATTTTTATGAGCAAGAATTGACAGAAAGTACGTTGATGAAACAAGGATATGGATACAATGATGCTCATAATATGGCATTGGAAATTCATAATGTTCAACCTCAAGCATTATACTCTCCAGAAATCATACAAGAATTTTCTAAATGGTTTAATAAAAGTGATTATGAATACTGGGGAATAACTATAAAAAAATAAGAGAAGTGTAGGAAGGAAAGATTATGAGAAAAGAAAATTTTACTGTGAAAAAACTTATAGATTCATTGTATAGCAATGAGATTCAAAAAGCAGATGATGAAGTAATATACTGTGAAATACAATATCAGCGTGACAGAAGTAGTTTTGCTGGAGTAGCATTAAAAATTACTAATGAAAAGGATGTTATTCTAGTAAGACAATGCGAAGAAAAAATTATACAGGATGTAAGTAAATATGAGAAGGTGTATATAGGATGTGAACAAGATTATATAAATTCTGTAAAGGAGATTTTTTCTTTGGAAAAAAGAGAGTACGGAATAGAAATATTTTTCTTGGTTTATTCAGATGTGCGTTCAAGTCAAATTATATTTGAGGAATTGATGAAGAATGTAGATAAGTATATAGTCACAATAAGAGGGCAATTTTAAAAGTTGCTTAAAAAGTAATTGCTTTTCAAAAAAATCTATCTCCTACATGTTCATCAAAATGTAGGAGATAGATTTTTTATGCTTTACCAGAAGAGAGTATGAATAGCTGAGGGAAAATGATATTATTGTTTATTTTAGCAATTATATAATTTCTTGCTCAAGAGAAGTCCATTGAAATTGAGTATTTGCATCATACTGTCGGTTACTGATTATCAGCTCAGTATCTTCTTTAAGAGGAGCTTTCTGAAAGTAATATCCCTTATTCATAAAATACTGCCCCAGTTTCATCTTCATGATATGTTCGGCCTCTTTTCTATTGAAAATACTATCTGATTTTGGTGGTGTGCTTCGGCAGTAGTACAAAAATGGATATTCAGCGTTCTGTAGGAAGTCAGCTACTTTCTGGTGGAAAGGCTGATATTTGTAACCAGTAACAGCACAAGTATGCTCTGAGCCGATGTAAGGAACATCAAGCAGAACTAACTTGTTAGCATCGTCATCATTTTTTTAGTATGAGAGACAATCCGCTTGCGTAATAACAGCATTCTGCAATTTTAAGTGTGCTGGTATAAATCTGAAGATTCTCTCCATGATTTTACCAGCCCTTTCTATCATAGCTTTATCGATGCACTGGGTGATAAACATCTTGAAAGTAATTTCAATATTGCAGTCAACTTTGTAATAATTGGATCGTTTCTTGGTATAATCAGTGATTGCTTTTTTATATTCAGACAACAAGGGATAAGCGGAGTCACCAGCTATACCTATGATGCCCTGAACCAGCTCGCTAAAGTGCAGTACCCGTTCTACACGGAAGAACTGTACTATGACAAAGCAGGGAACAGAATAAGGCGCATGGCGAAAGGCGTGGAGGAACTTTATCAATACGACCCAGGAAACCGCCTGACCGGGTACACGAAAGGGGGAGTAGGGGAATGCAAACTATATTAATAGAGCAAATTGATTTTTTAGAAAAACAAAAAAGTTGGTCTTCAAAAATATCACAATATGGAAAAGAAGGTGAGACTTGTATAGAATTTTTTTATGAGAAGGGGATACTTATGGAAATTAATTGTAGATTTGATTTACGTTCACTATCAAAGAAAATGTTAGAAAAATATTAGATTATGTGGAAAAAATTGAAGGAATGATTTTTTATGAGGGTAAAATTTATGCTCCAAAAATTGATGAGATAATAGAATTAATGAAAAGTTCTAAAGCAAATAAGTTTTGCCAAAATCCAATGAATTTTCTTGAAGAATTGTCTAATAGCTAGTTCGTGTTTGTTTAATGTGTAATTGAAAGAGAAACGGAGATAAACCAGAATATATGAATTTTGGGTATCTTCGTTTTGTTGACCATTTTAAATCTACCAGTTCTAGAAAAATAGAAAATTCATATTGAATAGCCATGTGAAAGACAACCATAGCATAAGCACAATCCTGATAATGTTTGTTTAATAAAAGCAAAATTTTCCATCAGGTATATAAGGATTTGTCCGACATTTCCACTGCTACTTGCTTGGAATGCTTGATATGATAAAGCAGGAAAACTGTTAAAGGATAACAAAACAGAGTACACCTATGATGCTTTCAACCGCACGGAGAAGGCGGAGACCTTTGATGGTCATGTGCAGATCAACCACTACGACGCGGAGGGACTGCGCCATGAGATGGAGGAAGACGGAAAGATTGTGCAGTTCATCTTCCGCGGAGATGAGGTAGTGACTGAGGAGAAAGACAGCAATCTAATCCGCTTTATCCGTGGCTATGACCTCATAGCATCGGACACGGAGAACGCAAGGATATACTACCAAGAAGATACAGCCGGAGCAGTACGACCCGGAGACAGGCGACGGCGCAGGCTGGGACAAGGCAGGAATGCTGATATAAAGGAAGCAGCCTCCACCGAGAGTCCGGCGAAAGCCGGAATATGCCTAAACGCGCTAAGAGTACGACCGCAGTGGAAATTGTATCCATATCTGCCTGCCCGAAGGTGGCGAACCCCTGCATGAGTATGATGCAGTAAATAGGGTTTCCCCCAATAAAAAACATAACGCGATTGCAGCTTGCCGCTCCATAGACTTCCCGAATCATGCTCCGGTACCCTCCTAATATTAAACAGGTACCTGCGTTCAGCTTTCTTTTCCTTCTATCAGATAGTCGCAGGTAACACCAAAGACGTGGGCGAGGGCACAGATTTCAATATCGGTGACATACCGTTTGTTTGTCTCAATTCTGGTAATGACATTTTTATCAATATCGCAGCCGGCAAGCTGGAGCTTGTGGGATAAATCACGCTGGGAAAGATAGTTTGCTTTTCTTAACTCAATAAGGCGTTTGCTGATAAGATTTTTTTCACCGGAATAAGTTCGTGGCTTAGGCATAAATACTCCTTCTTTCTGTCAAAATTTGTCGAACGATTTGTCTCACTTTTACAACCTTTATTATTGATTTTAATTGAAATTTATATTAGAATTGGTTGGGAAAATGAGACAAAGGAGAATTACTTATGCAAAGTGAACTGATTTATCAAGTTATGAATGGAGAAATTGATTTGGACGATATTTCCCTTCCGGAAGAAATTCATGTAACAGATGAGTTTAGTGACGGCAGAACATGCGGAATGCTGTATGAAAGAGTTTATAATGCAAAAATACGTCTGAACGAAAGACTCGAAAAGGACGAGGATTCCGATGTTGAAGAAATTATCAGTTGCATGAGCAGCATTTCAAAAATAATGGCAATGAAAATGTATCAGTATGGCATGCTGGTGTACGGCATCACACACAATTTCACGAAAGGACATGTCTGAGATGCCGACTGCCGTACTGAGAACAGAAAAAGGGGACAGTTATGCAAAGCAATCAGTTGGAAAAAATCGTTACACCGCTTCTGGCGTGGTATCATGAGAGCAGCCGGAGTCTGCCGTGGAGAGAGAATAAGGACCCTTACCGCATATGGGTATCGGAAATCATGCTGCAGCAGACACGGGTAGAGGCAGTCATTCCGTATTTTACGCGTTTTATCGAACGCTGCCCGGACATTGCATCACTGGCAGCATGTGAGGATGAGGAGCTGCTCAAGCTGTGGGAAGGGCTGGGATATTATTCGCGTGCCAGGAATCTCAAAAAAGCGGCGCAGACGATTTGTGAAGTTCATCAGGGCAGGTTTCCGGAAGAATATGATGAGATATTGAAGCTGCCGGGAATCGGAGCCTATACGGCAGGCGCGATTTCTTCCATAGCTTTTGAAAAAGCTACTCCGGCGGTAGATGGAAATGTGCTGCGTGTAATCACAAGATTAACGGAGAACAATCAGGATATTATGGAAACAAAGTTCCGGAAACAGATGACCATGGAACTGGAAAAAATCTATCCGCCAAAAGAAAGAGGCGATTTTACACAAAGCTTAATGGAGCTGGGTGCTGTTGTCTGTGTGCCGAATGGGGCGCCCAAATGTGAAGAGTGTCCGGTAAACAGCCTGTGCAGCGCTTACCGCAATCATACACAGCTGCAATATCCGGTAAAGAAAAAGAAAGCAGTCCGCAGAGTGGAGGAAAAAACCATACTTTTTCTGAAGCATCAGAACAAAATTGCCCTCTGCAGGCGTGATAAAAAGGGTATTCTGTCCGGCATGTGGGAATTTCCGAACATGGACGGAACGATGACAGAAGCTCAGATAGCTGAATGGCTTGCAGCGAAAAGGTTTACAGTGACAGAACTTAATAAACCGGCACACGAAAAGAATCAGCTCAAGCATATTTTTACCCATATTGAGTGGCATATGACATACTGGATTGCAGAGTGTGAAGCTGTAGAGCAAAGCGACAGCTTTACATGGGTTACACAGGAACAGTTGGAATCGGAGACAGCGCTTCCTACTGCTTTTAAAAAAGTGTATGAAACAGCCTTGAAAGAATCCGATATTCTGTTCACGATGGAAAATGCCGCCTGCAGTGAAGAAATCCTTTAAAGGTTTTCATCAATGAAAGCAAAATACGGTTTGCGGTTTACAGAATCGGTATTCTGCATATACCATAGATATGCTTCCTGAAGTCCTTCTGCAAGCGGTTTTGTTTCCGGAAGATATTGACGCTGCTTCTGTACATTCAGGAAATATTCATAATCGTAGAAGCTGAAATACTTTCGCTGCGGAATATCTGCATTTACAGACACAAAGGAGGCTTCTTTTCCGACAGTCCTGTAGCACAAGGCAGCCCATTCCCTGATGGAAACAGAGGTTTCATTTCCGACGTTAAAAATATGCTGTTGCGGTTCTTTCTCCAAAAGAATATCAATAAAACGGCATAAGTCTTCCACATGAAAGAACTGCAGTTTCATTTCTCCGTCTTTTGGAAGATAGAATTTGCGGCTCTTCGCAGCACAATCAAAGACAAACGCCTCGCGGTATACATTGTTATAGGGTCCATATAAATAAGGAGGACGCAGGATATATGCATTTGAAACACGTTTTGCTAAAGCTGCTTCTGCCTCTGTTTTTCCGGTTCCATAGGCGCCCCAGAATTGATTCGGACCTAAGGGAGTTTCTTCAGAAAACGGCTGCTGTGCAGATTCGGGGTAAACAGCGCTGGAACTAATCAGGATATAATTCCGGAAAGAAACGCCGCTGTCCAGCAGATTGTCCACATCCTTTGACGTATATGCGGTAACATCTATAACCGCATCAAAGACGGAATGTCCCAGCTGTCCGTCCAGATGGTTCCGGTCGCCTTCTATTAAAGTGACGCCCTTTATCTGCGAGTGGCGGCCGCGGTTTAGGACGAACACCTCATCGCCTCTTTTTACGAAATATTCCGCAGTATATTTGCTTACAAAAACAGTTCCCCCGGTAACCAATATTTTCATTACAATTTCACCTCAAGTATTATTAGGCAGCCGTTCTGCCAATCAGCAGCCGGCACTGCTCATTGCTTTCTATACATCATATCATAATAAATATCTTGCATAAATAGGAAAAAGCATTTATGATATAAAAAATATTGAAAAAAGCTGTTGAAAACTTTTATTACGAGAGGAGCAGGGATATGGATAATATCAAAAGAAGGGATGCGCAGCTTCCTTATATTTCAGACGAAAAGGTATTTGAAGAGCAGAAAAGAGCGAGGCGTCTGACGCAGGAGCTGAATACGGCAGACAGAGCTGATTTTGGGAAAATAGCAGACATTGTAAGGGAACTGCTTGGAAAATCCGAGGGAGCGATGATTAATCCGCCGTTTTACTGTGATTATGGCAGTCATATTGAGGTAGGGAAAAACTTTTTTGCAAATTACAACTGTACGATTCTGGATGTGGCGAGGGTTGTGATTGGCGATAACTGTATGCTGGCGCCGAATGTAGCAATATATACCGCAGGCCATCCGGTACACCCCGATACACGCAATACCATGTATGAATATGGCATAGAGGTGACAATCGGCGATAATGTCTGGATTGGAGGCAATTCGGTTATTTGTCCGGGGGTACATATCGGAAATAACTGTGTCATTGGGGCAGGAAGCGTTGTGACAAAGGACATTCCCGACTGGAGTATTGCGGCAGGAAATCCATGCAAAGTCATCAGGGCAATTACAGAGGCAGATAGGAAGCTGTATTTTAAGAACATGGAATTTGATGAGGAAGCATGGGCGCATGTTTTGGAAATACAGGGAAGATGAAAAACAGCCAAAGAGGAACAATATCCCCTTTGGCTGTTAATCTGTATATTTTATTTTGATTCTTCAAGCAGCCATATATATTTAATTTTCCGAAAGACTAAGCAAACAAGGACACCCAAAATGCCTAGGATAAAAAACAGCATAGCTGCTCCGGAGCCTTTTCCATAACCGAAAAGCAATGTTAAAACATGCCCTTGGGAAAATTTCGCCATAAATGGTTCAAACACTTGATCAACCAGCAAACCGCCTGCAAAATACCCTAAAGGAATCGTGAAAAATTGAAGTGAATTTCTCGTCGAATAGACACGTCCCTGCATTTGTGCGGGAATTTTAGAGCGAAACAGGACATCCATATTTGCATTCATCAGCGGAATACAAATCCAGCCTAAAACAGCGCCAATGCACCATACAAGCGGTATTTTGCCAAATGCCAGCATAAAATTCTCTGTGCTCATGGATAGAAGAAGGCAGTTGCAGATCACCCTGACACGGCTTTTGGGTGCAGGCATAAGTGTCGCCAGAACGCTTCCTGCAAGTGTTGTAATCCCTACGCAGGCGTTGACAATACCAAGCGCCGTCTCGCCGCCATTCTGATGTGACAGAACCATGGCAGGAAGGGCAGCATCATAGATGGAAGCAATAAAATTGATTGCCGCTAAAAATAAAATCAGCCATAAAATTCCCTTGTTTGTACGAAGATACGAAAGTCCGTCTTTTGCCGATTGCAGAATATTTTCTTTATTTTCGTCAGTCTGCTCTGTCTTGGGAATTTTGATAAAAAGCAGCAGTACCCAAAAAGCCACCAGAAAAGTAAACAGATCAAAAAAGATTACAGCCTCAATCCCTGCAAATGCTGCAAACGAAGTTGCAAAAACGGGTGTTAAAATTGTGATAAGCGAGTTTGAAAAAGACCGCATACCACTTGTTTTCTGATAATATTTTTCCGGAGTCAGCAGTGTTGCCGCAACATCGGAAGCAGGCTGCTGAATCGTGTTCATCAAACCATTCAACGCGTTGAGCGTATACAGGTGCCATACTTCCAGGCTGTCTGTTTTGAGCAGAACAAGCACAAGAACCGTACATACTGCCGCAAAGCTGTCACATACCAGCATAATGAGCTTTTTATTCCATCGGTCACTGATTGCCCCTGCAAAAATACTCATCAGCACATAGGGCATATAAGAGCAGATGCTAAGCATCGCAGTGCTCAAAGCAGAGCCGCTTTTGCTATACAGCCAGATTACCAATGAAAAGCTGGTCATTGAACTGCCGAGTGAAGAAAAAGACTGTGTTATCCATAATATAAAAAATGTTTTCATAAACCTTGCTCCTTTTTGATTTTATTATTCAAAAATGCAAGGTTTGACGGATTTAATGTAATATTTTATCGTTTGTTCTCCATGCAAATCCGCCGAATACCTTGCATGGAGCGTTGTCAATACAAAGAAGCACTGCTCTCATCCTTTCAATATATTTTTTCTCATTATAAAGCTTTTTGGGGATTATGTCTACTGTAGTTTTCAGTATCCGTATTGCCCCTGTACACTGACGCTGTCATCGCATAAGAAAATTCGCATTTGGAGTCCAATCGCCTGTCACAGCATAGGACTGCCGACCTTCGTCCCGGCTAAAATGCTCCATAAGGCTGAATTGTGACTGAAACTGAAGGCAGTAGTGGTTTATGTTGAGGACGATGCAATAATATGATAAAATAAGTGTCAGCAAGCGGGAACAGACAAGGTCTGCTCATCACGGGCGGCGTAATGACTGTAAAGGAGGAACATTATGGAAAAATATTCACAGCGATTGGATTCTGTTTATCAGAGTATGATCATGTATGATGCAAATGACCCAAAAAGAATACAGCATTTTGTGAAGGTGCACAGCTTTGCAAGGCTAATCGGACATATGGAGCAGCTGTCAGACGAGCAGCTTATGATATTGGAAGCAGCCGCATATGTACATGATATTGGAATCAAACAGGCAGAGCATATCTATGGAAACTGCAGTGGAAAATATCAGGAGGAGCTTGGACCGGAGCAGGCAGAAAAAATGTTAAAGGCATGCGGCTTTGAAGCGGAACAGATAAAAAGAGTATCCTATCTGGTAGGACATCATCACACCTATACCAATATAGACGGAATAGATTATCAGATTTTAGTGGAGGCGGATTTCCTTGTGAACCTGTACGAGGATGCAAGTCCTATGGAAGCAGTTGTGCATGCGTACAAAAGCATTTTTAAGACAGAAGCCGGAAAAAAGATTTGCCGTACGATGTTCGGAATTGGGCAGGAAGTAAATGGAGGTTCTAATGAAAAATAAAATAGTTATGAATATAATGCTGCTTGCACTGACGGCATTCTGTACCATCGGATGCAGCAAGAGTGAGGAGCCGACAGAGATTGTGACACTGGATTTGCAGCCGCAGTCAGAGGTGGGCGGCAATGCTTCCACAGAGCCGGAAGCTTTAGAACCTCAAACAGAAAACGCACCGCAGGAGACTTTTGTTTCTGTTCAGGTGGAAAATCCAGGCTGGGATTATTACTGTGCCAAGGAGGGCATGACAATGGAGGAACAGTCGGTACATCTGGAAAAGCTGTCAGAAACAGCGAATGGAATCAGCAGCGCTGAGGAATGGATTGCCGCAAATCAACTGGATTTTCAAAAAATGCCGTATTCCGATGAGATGTACACTTACAGTACCTATGGATATAATGCCTCTGATACTTATGAACTGCAATTGCAGGAACTTTTCGGTGACAGAAGAACGATTACCCTTGACTTTTCAGATTATAATTATGCAGACGACTTCGTGGAATCAGAACGGGATTTTGTCTTTCAGCGGATTATTTGGGCAAAGGCAGAGGAGGGTATCCTGTATGCTGCAACAGGTCATTATACTTATGCAGCGTCTTCCCCGCATAATGCATACATCACAGCGATTGATTTGGAGGATTATCATATAATCTGGAAAACAGAGCCGCTCACCTGTAATTCGCTCAGCTTTGAGGTGATTGATGATGCGATTGTATGCGGATATGGCTTTACGAGTGAGGATGATTATCTCTATATTCTTGACAGGAAAACAGGATTAAGGCAGGAGGAAATACCGCTCAAAACTGCGGCGGAGTATATCTTCCAAAAAGATGGCATCCTTTATGTAAAGACATATGATACAGATTATACTTTTAAAATCAGCAGGTAATATACAATAGAAAAAGCGACTGCATGACAACAAAGTCATCAAGGCGTTTTGACATTTTTTCTTGCTATATCCGCGAACTAAGCGTATGATAAGAAAGGAATTAGATGCAACTTACTATGAAAAGAAAGGATACTTTCATAGCATAGGCAGTGATGCGGTTTGATGAACAGCAGGTGCCTGCATGATATGAGTTTATGTTGGAGTGATACGATGGGAAAAAATATATTGGAATATAATTCAATGCGCAAAAAAGTTTCGGAAAAGAAACTGTTTGAAAAAGAAGTCGAGGAAAAGTTAGGAAGAAATGATGACTGCTGGTGCAAAAGCGGCAAAAAATATAAAAAGTGCCATTGTGCTTTTGACGAGAAGCTTGAGGAATACAGGCTGAAAGGAATACTGGTGCCGCCAAGACGCATCATTAAGAACCCTGAGCAGATACAGGGGATTCGTGAAAGTGCAAAGATTAATATTGCGATACTGGACTATATTGACACACACATTCAGGTCGGAATTTCGACACAGGAGATTGATGACTGGGTAAGCAGTATCACCAAAAAGCACAATGCCATAGCCGCGCCGCTCAATTATGAGGGCTTTCCTAAAAGTGTCTGCACCTCTGTAAATAATGTCGTGTGCCATGGAATTCCCTCAAAGGAGGAAATACTGAAAGAGGGCGATATTATCAATGTGGATGTTTCGACAATCTATAACGGCTATTTTTCAGACTCCTCCAGAATGTACTGCATTGGAGAAGTGTCGGCAGAGAAAAAGCGGCTGGTAGATATCACAAAGCAAAGTCTGGAGGTCGGACTGCAATATGTCCAGCCCTGGAGAAAAATAGGAGATATGGGTGCGGCGATTCATGAATTTGCCATGGAAAACGGCTATTCCGTTGTCAGGGAAATCGGCGGACATGGTGTAGGACTGGAATTTCACGAAGACCCATGGGTAAGCTATGTATGCCCAAAGGACACTGGTATGCTGCTGGTTCCGGGAATGATTTTTACAATCGAACCAATGATTAATATGGGAAAAGAGGATATCTACATCTCAGATGAGGACGGGTGGACCGTATACACAGACGACGGACTTCCCTCCGCGCAGTGGGAGATACAGGTGCTTGTCACAGACGAAGGATATGAGATTATTTCCTATTAAAATCATAAAATGACATGTTCTTGCAGCATGTCATTTTAAGTTGTAATGAATATCCGGACGAAAACTTCCTTCGCCCCGGCTAAAATAATGCATAAGGCTGAACTGTTTCCCCTGTACACTGATGTTTGCCTGTTTTGATTGACATATCAGTGAAAACAGTGTATGATAAGTGATAGAATAAATGTTCGATAATAAAGAAAGTGAATTACTAGTATGCTCCAAAGAAAAGACAGAATTTTAATCATAATCATTGTAATCATAGCGGCCTTATCCGCCGCATTGACAGCGTTAACGCGCAATAGCGCAGGCGAGCTTCTGCGCATCACAATTGACGGAGAACTGTATGGCGAATACCGTCTGTCGGAAAGCCGGACGATTACGATTCATCAGGAACTCGGGCAGAATGAAATTGTGATTGAAAACAACACTGCATATATGAAAGAGGCGGACTGCCCTGACAGGTATTGTATGGACTATCAGCCGATATCAAGAGGAAATGAGACAATCATATGCCTGCCGCACAAGCTTGTGGCGGAGGTAATTGGAGCTTCTGACGGGCAGCAGCCCGATGTGATTGTGCAATAATAATATTTACAGCAGCAGTTTTGCGGCAATAGCTATTCTTAGTACTGATTATTGAAGAACAGGTTATTTTCTTAGAAAGGATAAGAATTGATATCATGGCAAAAAAAGCAGCTTATAGTGCCATGCTTACGGCATTGGCAATGATATTTGGATATGTTGAGGTGTTGATTCCCTTTAGCTTCGGGATACCGGGAATTAAGCTTGGGCTTGCCAATCTCGTAATTGTGCTGGCATTATATATGCTTCCGGCATCTCAGGCATTATTGATACAAGTGGCAAGGATTGTGCTGATTTCCTTTTTGTTTGGAAATATGTCCATGATGCTGTACAGTCTTGCCGGCGGCTTGCTGAGCTTCTGTGTGATGAGCCTCCTCAGAAGAATACAGGGATTTTCTGTTATAGGAGTCAGTATAGCAGGAGGAGTCAGCCATAATATCGGCCAGCTTATTGTGGCAATGCTGGTGGTGAAGAATCTGAAGCTTACATATTACCTTCCTGCATTGCTTATTGCAGGACTTGTCACAGGAGCGCTGATTGGGCTGCTGACACAGAAGATCAAACCGGTTCTTGAAAAGAGTTACTGATAGCAGGTTGGAAAGGCTTGGCTGTATTATGAAGAAAAGATTTTACAAATTCGACAACCTGAAAGCCATACTGATTTTTCTGGTAGTGTTTGGCCATTTCTTGGAGCTTGTGGAGGGGCACAGGCTTTTATACCTTACCATCTATTCGTTTCATATGCCTTTGTTTTTGTTTATATCAGGGTATTTTGCACGCTTTAACAGGAAGAACGTTTGGTCTAAAATGATTTACCCGTATGCAGCATTTCAAATGTTATACACTTTTTTTGAGAAGTATTTGTTAGGAACAGAGAGCCTGCAGCTTACCTTCGTAAAGCCAAGATGGATTTTGTGGTATCTGTTTGCATTGATGGTGTATCATCTGATGCTTCCTCTTTTTGACACCAGGTCTGTTAGAGCACAATATATGATTGTGGCAGGAACAGTGCTGGTTGGACTGTTGGCAGGTTATGATAAAAGGCTTGGATATGATTTTTCGGCAGCAAGGATTTTTACATTTATGCCCTTTTTCCTGTCGGGCTATTATCTGTCCCAAAATAAAGTTTTTTCAAAAAGACTGCCGGTTTCTAAAACTGCATACATCATACTGTTCTTCCTTTCCGCTTTTCTGATAGCAATCATGATAAAGGTACTAAGTATGAGCTTTATTACAAAAAAGATGCTGTATGGCTCTTACTCATATGAAGCAGCCGGATATACTGTTCAGATAAAGCTGCTGCTGTATGCTTTCGCAGGGATATGGATTGCTGTATTTGTGATGCTGATGCCGGACAAACGGATACCTGTACTGTCAGCAACAGGACGCTTTACAATGCCGGTTTTCCTGCTGCATGGTTTTGCGGTGAAGCTTACAGGCATGTATTATGACAGCATCGGAGAAAAGCTGCCGTTTGCATCGGCGCTGGCACTCAGCCTGTTTATGGTAGCTTTGCTTGGAAACCGCTTCACAGATAAGGTGTTTCGCATACTATTTACAGGAGAGCTGCTGTGCAGAAGAAGTGCAGGGCACGCGCAGGATTAATCAGGAGGAGATGCATTATGCCGGAGGAAAGAGTGATTTTTCATATCGATGTAAACAGCGCTTTTTTGTCATGGGAGGCAGTAGAACGGCTTAAGCATCCCGAAGAATTTCCGGAAATAACAGTTGACCTGCGGACAATTCCGTCGGCAGTGGGCGGTGACAGGTCGAAGCGCCATGGCATCATACTGGCAAAATCCATTCCAGCCAAGAAATATAAGGTACGAACAGGAGAACCAATCACTGATGCGCTGAAAAAATGTCCGAATCTTGTTCTGGTGCCTGCAAGACATGCAGTATATACACAATATTCCAAAGCTTTTATCGCAATCCTGGAACGGTATTCCGATACGATTGAGCAATGCAGCATTGATGAGTGCTTTATCGACATGACAGGGACGCAAAAGCTGTTTGGTCCTCCGGTGGAGGCCGCTGAACGCATTAAAGATGAGATTTACCGGGAGCTTGGTTTTACCGTAAATGTAGGGATATCCACAAACAAGCTGCTTGCAAAGATGGCAAGCGATTTTAAAAAGCCGAATCTGGTGCACACACTGTTTCCGAATGAGATACCGGATAAGATGTGGAAGCTTCCGGTGGGAGACTTGTTTCTTGTGGGCAAATCCACGCAGAACACGCTTCATACGCTTGGAATCCGTACAATTGGCGAGCTTGCAAAATCCGATCCGCAGATATTGCGCGGCGCGCTGAAAAAACAGGGTGAGGTTATCTGGAAGTTTGCAAACGGTGAAGGCGTATCGGTGGTAGAGCCTGAACCGGCGGACAATAAAAGCTATGGAAACGCTACGACAATTGCTTTTGACGTGACCGATGAATCTACAGCCAACATGGTTTTGATGTCGCTGGCAGAGACGGTAGGCAGGAGACTAAGGCGCGATGAGGCAAAAGCGGAGGTTGTGGCAGTGAATATCCGATACAGCGATTTGTCAAGAACCTCACATCAGTGCGAGCTGCCGCATGCGACCAATATTACCAATGAGATTTATGAGACTGCGTGCCGACTGTTCGAGGAGCTGTGGGATGGCAGGTCGGTCAGGCTGCTTGGAATCCAGACAAGCCACATCAGGAGGTCAGATGACGGCAGGCAGATGTCGCTTTTTGATAATGGAAACTATGAAAAGCTGGAGAAGCTTGATAAGGCGATGGACAGCATCAGGGAAAAATACGGTTCCAATGCCGTACAGCGTGCGTCCTTCTTAAATCAGAACCAAATCGATTCCTCGCCGGGAAAGGCGAAGCATTTTGGAAAATGAAACAATCGGCACTTTCCGGATGAAAGTGCCGATTGTTCCGCCCGGTTGGAATACAGGCAGATAAGAAACAGCAATTGAGAATAGCAATTGATAGGAATGATTAATTTATCTTATTTAATACAAAATCATCTACAGTACCCCAGCCATTTGCATTGCACTTGATGCGCACGCCGATTTTAAGCGTTCCGTCTGTCACCTGAATATCCGATACGTCTGGCTCCTGCCAGTTCGCATAGCCCTGTGCGGTAAAAGCATCAGAGTATTCCGTGCCGTCTGATGATACTGCATAAAGCTCCATGACAGCATCCTCGTTGATATCTCCGCCCTGGAAGTACGCTTTTAAGCTGTATGTGCCGGAATCTAAGCCTGTAATTTCCTGTTCAATGGCAAAATCCATGTCTGATTCTGACCAGAAGTGGAAAGCATACTCGCCGCTGTGTGCATCAGCCTCTTTCTGCTGGAAATCAGTCGGATTTGCGTCTCCTTCATAGGAGGCATTCCACATAGAAGTATCAGAGTCCTCAAAGCCCGGGTTGAGCACATAGTTTAACAAATCAACGGTTACTGTACAGCTGACTTCATTAGGAGTATCGGATTCAGCGTTTTCATCTAACAGTCTTCCCCAGATTTCATAGGTTCCTGCCTTTGAAGTGTCGATATTGGATGTCTGCTCCTCATACCATTCGACAGGAACAGAAGTATTGTAAGCTCTGTTGTTGTAGACAACGTCTACCTCTTCGGGAAGGGAAAGCTCCTCATCGACATTGCAGACTACATTTACGGCAGGTATGAAATCAACCTTAAGCTCTGCATTGGTGCCGTATTTTAACCATTTATAAGTATTCAGGGAAGCAAGCGGCATGCCGTCAGTGCTGAATAATGCCTGATTATCCCAGGAACAGCCGCCATAATACAGTCCGGCATCATCAGGGTCATAGTCGGCAGCGTAGCTGCTTGCCCAGCCAGAGCCAAACTCCTCCCAGACAGGACTGTTGTCGGCATTGACGTCACCGACGGTAATCCATGCGCCTTCCCAGTAAAATACGCCGAGTGCGCCGGCTTCATCAGCAGCAGCGCATACATCGCGGAGTGCGGCGGACTGGCTCTGCACAGTTGCAGCATAGGCAGCGATTAAGTCATCTTCTCCGACGCTGTTTCCGGAGCCGTCAGTATCTTCTGTCGTGTAGCAGTAAGCGGTCTCTGCAACAAGGGTTTCCTTGCCGTATTTGTCCTGAATATTAGCCATGACCTTCTGAAGGCTTTCAAAGGTTCCGTGCCAGTAAGGATAGTAGGACAAGGCGAAGATGTCATAATCTACCTGAAAAGAAGAAAGCTTGTACAGGATGGAATCGATTTTGTCAAAGTCATTTGCATCTGTGTAGTGAAGGGCAACCTTGATTTCTTTTCCATAGCTTTCTGAAACCTCACGTACAGCCTTGCTTCCTGCATTCATAAGCTGTGCGACATTCGGAAACTGCGTTTCGCCGGCCATTCCGTTATTCGTCTCATTTCCGACCTGTACCATGCATACATTGACGCCGGCATCTAAAAGCTGTGTCAGGCTGTCCCTGGTATATTCATACAGTGCATTGGTCTTTTCCTCGAGAGACATACCCTCCCATGCTTTCGGTGCATGCTGTCTCTTAGGGTCAGCCCAGAAGTCGGAATAATGGAAATCGATGCAGACCTTCATGCCGTTATCGGAAGCACGCTTGCCAAGCTCAATCGCTGTCGGAAGATCGTTGTTTCCGCCGCCATAGCCGTTGCCGTCTTCATCATAGGGGTCATTCCACACGCGGATACGTGCATAGTTTACGCCTGCCTGTGCCATTGTAGTAAATACGTCCTGCTCCACGCCGTCTGCATTGTAGTATTTTACGCCGCTTTTTTCCTCAACAAGTATGGAAGAGACGTCCATTCCCCTGATAAAATCATCGGAGATGTCAGGAATCGGCTCCACATAAATATCAGCATCTTCCGCAGCAGTCGGAAGAGGGTATAAAGAAGCCTCAGGTGTCTCATTTTCAGATACAGTGTCAGCTTCCGTATCAACTTCGGAAGTGACAGCTTCGGCAGTCTCCGCAGAGATGGTCTGGGCAGGAGCAGTATCAGTGCCTGAACCGCAGCCTGCTAAAGTGCCGGAAGCCAATGACAGGGTCATCAGCAGCACCATTAATTTTTTTCGTTTCATAGTAACCTCCCATTAGATGTCCTGTTAGTTTCAATATATGGACATGTTTCATTTGTATGTCTATTATAACATAGGTAAATAATAAAAAATTATCAATTTTAATAACAAAAGACGCAAATTCTTTCACAATTTGTACAAAATGTGGTAAAATGAAATTATAAGTCAAGAGAATGATTCAGGATACCTGTTTTATCTCAGTATCAATGAAAGTATGAAAGGAAGTATCAGATTATGAAAAGAGCAGCAATATTTTTTGCAGCAGGATATGAAGAAATTGAGGCGCTGACCGTAGTGGACTTGCTCCGCCGAGCAGGAATCGAGGCGGTCTGCGTGGCAACCGACAATGAAAAGTATGTGACAGGAGCACATAAGATATCCGTGGAAATGGATGCGGGAATTGATGAGATTGATTTCGACAGCTTTGATATCCTTGTCTGCCCGGGAGGAATGCCGGGAACCAGAAATCTTGAGGCATGTGAAAAGCTCACGTCTCAGCTTCGAAGCTTTTATGAAAACGGGAAGCTGATTGCAGCAATCTGTGCAGCTCCGAGTATTTTCGGACACATGGGACTGCTTGAAGGCAGGAAAGCGTGTATTTTCCCGGGAATGGAGGCAGAGCTGAAAGGCGCTGAAGTAATGTATGATAAGGCGGTAAAGGCAGAAAATATTATTACAAGCCGCGGCATGGGAACAGCAATCGCTTTCGGACTTGAAATCATCGCTGCGCTTCTTGACAGGGAGACTGCTGACAGGCTTGGGGAGAAGATTGTATATACCGTCTAAATATTTTGACAATAGTCAGCCCGGATGCTATAATTATCTTTATTAGTGCGTGAAATGTCGGAATAAACTGATAAATTAACACAAATCTATTAAAGAGCAGGTTTTTCAAAATGATAACGGAGCAGGAATTTCAAAGAATTGTGAGCTATGTTAAGCGCAAGTCAGGTATCAATTTAAGTGAAAAGAAGGTTTTGGTTCAGGGAAGGCTTGATAATTATATGCAGCGAAACGGGTACAGCTCGTACCATGAGTTTATGGATTTGGTGGAGAAGTTTCCCAATGGGCCGGAGGCAGAAGATTTGCTGAATTCTCTCACAACAAACCACACATATTTCTGGAGGGAATCCGATCAATTTTTATATTTAAAGCAGCAGGTGTTTCCCGAACTGAAAAGGCATACCGAGAACACAAAGGACTGGCGTATATGGTGCGCTGCATCGTCGACAGGCGAGGAGCCGTATACGCTTGCAATGCTTTGCATGGATTTTCTGGGATTGGAATATCCGGAATGGGACACCACAATACTTGCTACGGATATCGATACAAAGGTTCTTGAGAAGGCAGTAAGAGGGGTTTATGCGAAAAATTCCGTGGAACAGCTTCCGCAGCAGTATGTACGCAGGTTTTTCAGACCCGTTAATCAGGAACAGTATCAGGTGAAAGAGGAACTGAAAAAGCAGGTGTTGTTCCGGCAGTTTAACCTGATGAACCAGCTTCCGTTCAGAAAGCCGCTGCATGTGGTCTTTATCAGAAACGTTATGATTTATTTTGATGAAAAGACGAAGGAAAAGCTGTTGGAAAACATTTATGAGAAAATGGCTCCCGGAGGTTATCTTTTTATCGGTTCGACAGAGTCGATGAGTCAGAGCAATACCAGATTCCGGTATGTCAGACCCTCCATATACAGAAAGTGATATGGGAGGGAGAATATGGGAAAGTTAAAGGTACTATTGGTGGCGGGAACCTTTGATATGAGCAGAATGCTCAGGAGAATTCTTGAGACGGATGCTGATATTGAAATTGCGGCTGAGGCGAATAATGCTTATACTGCAAGGGATAAAATTATAGAATGTGAACCGGACGTGATGCTTTTGTGCCATGAGCTGCCGAGAATGTCAGGAATTTTGTTTTTGAGAAAGCTGATGCCGCAGCGCCGGATTCCGACGCTCATGATAGCGCCGCCTCAGAATGAGGAGGCAGCATATCATGCCGGAGCAAAGGATTTTATAGCCTGCGGAGAAGATATCCATACGCTTGAGGAGGAACATATCTGTCAGCGGTTAAAAAAGCTGGCAGGTTCAGGGTGGATTACTGCAGGGCAGAGACCCGTGCAGAAGCCCGGTCAAAGGTCGGGGCAGAAGCCGTTGGGATTTGTGAAAGAGCCGCAGGGAAGACCTCATATCATAGCCATGGGTGCTTCGACGGGAGGCACGGAGGCAACCGCCCAGGTTATCAGAGGGCTGAAGAGGAATATACCGGGGGTCGTTATTGTCCAGCATATGCCGGAGGGATTTACACAGATGTATGCCCAGCGTCTTGACAGCGAGGGTGAGGTAACGGTAAAAGAAGCAAAATCCGGAGATGTGGTTATGCCGGGGCAGGTTTTGCTGGCACCGGGAGATAAGCAGATGCGTATCGTGAAGGTAAACGGCGTATATCAGGTGGAATGCAGGCATGGTTCCAAGGTAAGCGGTCATTGTCCGTCGGTTGATGTGCTTTTTGAGTCTGTGGCGCGTGTCGCAGGACAGGACGCCATAGGGGTACTGATGACAGGGATGGGAAGCGACGGTGCAAAAGGGCTTTTAGCGATGAGAAAGGCAGGAGCGCGCACCATAGGGCAGGATGAGAAATCCTGTATCGTGTATGGAATGCCCAAGGTGGCATATGAGCTTGGCGCTGTGGAGTGGCAGGTTCCGCTGGATCAGATTGCTTCAAAGATATATTATCTGCTGGATAAAGGCAGTAAAAATAAGTAACAGATAAACAGGAGGCGCAAAATGAGAATATTAATAGCAGAAGACGATTTCGCCAGCAGAAAGGTGATTCTTAAATTTTTGTCGCAATACGGCGAATGTGACGTAACAGTTGACGGTATGGAGGCAATCGATGCGTTCATGATGGCGCTGGAAGAGGACGCCCCGTATGACCTCATATGCCTTGATGTGATGATGCCGATTATGGATGGGTATCAGGCACTCAAAAATATCCGCGATATTGAAAAGGAACACAATATACCTGCGGAAAAGCAGACAAAGATTATCATGACGACAGCACTGAATGAGGAGAAAAATGTCAAGAAGGCTTTTGAGCTGGGCTGTACGATTTACTGCGCGAAGCCGATTGACATGGAAAAGCTTAGAAGTACACTTGAGAAACTCGGACTGATTTAAATATATCCGGCGAACGGCAGGTATCGCAGGATGTCTGTTTTGACAGGACAAAGGGGGAAGGGCTTGCATGGAAGAAAATTTAGAAGAGATTGAGCTTGAGGAGAAGGAAGATATCAGGCAGGGAAAATATATGACCTTTCAGATAGGGACGGATGTGTTCGGCATTGAGCTTAAGTATGTAAACGAAATCATACAGATGCAGCCGGTAGCGCCGATTCCTGAGGTAGAGCACTTTATAAAGGGTTTGATTAATCTGAGGGGCAAAATCATACCTGTGATTGACGTGGCAGACAGATTTGGAAGGGAACCATTTGAGTACAATGACCGGACCTGCATTATTGTGATTGATGTGAAGAATGTGGTGGTGGGATTAATTGTCGAAACGATTTCAGAGGTGGTATCCATAGAGGAAGAGAACATACTGCCTCCGCCCAACACTTCAAAAGGCTTAGTGCAGGGAAAATTTATCTGCGGAATAGGAAAAGTCGGCGATACCGTTAAGCTTTTGCTTGACCCGGTGAAGCTTTTGAGTGACGATTCACTTGACTTTACAGATAAGCAGGAAGATGAAGAGGAAGAATAGATGCCAAAAAATCGGGAAGAATTTTTTTACTTCATATTAAATAACAGCCAGGAGTGCATTATCCGATATGACAATCATGGAAGCATTGATTACTGCAATGACAGGCTTCTGAACTTTACAGGCTACAGTGCAGGCGAGCTGATCGGTGCGTATATCGGAGAACTCTTTTTGAATGTCTTTGAAATCGTTAACAACCGCATTCAGCTTGCCGCTGAGTTTCAGGATATGGAAGTGATTGAAACAGTCCTTTACAGAAAGAATAAGACGTGCTTTCCGGTGGAGATTAAGGTGGTATCAAGAAATTTTGACGGCGTGGAAGTGAACATCTGTACGGCGGTTGACATGACGCGGTATAAGGAAAGCATTCGAAAGGTTGAGGAAACCACAGTACAGATGCAGGAGTCCATGAAAGCAAGAGATGCATTTGTCGCAAATGTCACGCATGAGCTGCGCACGCCGGTGAATGGAATAAAGGGACATGCCGAGCTCTTATTGGAGCAGGAACAGGATTTTGAAAAATCCAATTATATGAAGATGATTCTTGACTGCTGCTCCACGATGGAGGGCATTATCAACAATATTCTGGATTTTTCCAAGCTTGAGGCAGGAAAGTTTCAGCTTGATGAAAAACCGTTTTCTTTTTATGCGCTCATGTCAAAGCTGGAAAAAATGTTTACAATGCTCACGATGAGAAAGGGACTGCGCTTTACCTTAAACATGGCGCCGGAAATTCCGGACAGAGTGATAGGCGATGAGCTTCGCCTGACGCAGATATTAAATAATCTGGTTTCTAATGCAGTAAAGTTTACAGAGCAGGGGTATGTCGGAATTGAAGTCACCCTGAATACCAGGATTAATGATGAGGTAGAGCTGTTTTTTGTGGTTGTGGATACCGGAATCGGACTTTCGACGGAGGATAAAGATAAGCTGTTCAAGAGCTTTTCCCAGGTTGATGCTTCTATTACCAGGAAATACGGCGGAACCGGACTTGGACTGTCGATTACAAAAGAGCTTGTAGGCATGATGCACGGCAAGGTCTGGGCAGACGGAGAGAAGGGAAAGGGCTCCAGTTTTTCCTTCACGGTAAGATTAAAACAAGAACAGACACAGGAAAATGCTTCTCAGGATTCAGCATTAAGGACGTGGAAGTCGTTCGGCAGCCTCAATAAGATAGCCGGAGAGCAGGATTTAATGCATGAGCTTGGAAGCGACATTAATGTACGCGAGCTGAAGAAATGCTTTGAAAAGCTTAATATCAGCATGGACATGGATAACTGGCAGAAGGCTGAAAGCTTTGCCGCGAACCTGAAACAGTTGATGAGCGGAGGCTCAAAGGAGCTTCAAAGGGCAGTATTCCGTATGGAAATGGCAATTCGAAAGTCTGACTGCGACAAGGCAAGGGAAAATGCGCGGAAAGTAAAGGAACTGCTGCAGCTTGAAATTAAGGATTTGGAGTTGTGATATGGACAATACACTGCATAATAACAATGATATCAGGATACTTGTTGTCGATGACGTCGAAGTCAATCTGATTATTCTTGAGGAAATTATCAAAAATATGGGATATCATCCGATTCTTGCACAGAGCGTGAAGGAAGCGCTGCAGATTTTGGAGGAGAGTGATATCCTTCCAAGAGTGATTTTGTCAGATATTTCCATGCCTGATGTGGACGGATTTACCTTTTGCTCTATGCTGAAAAAGGATTTATATACAAAGGACATTCCGGTTATTTTCATATCGGCAATGGATACCGCATCGGACCTGAGTAAAGGCTTCGAGCTGGGAGCGGTTGATTACATACCAAAGCCGTTTGACAAGACGGAGGTTGAGATGCGTATCTCAACACATCTTAAACTGTACTCCATGCAGAAGGATTTGGAGGAAAATAACAGACAGCTGAGCATTGTCGTGGCGCGTCAGATGGAAAAGCTTCGAATTGAGCAGAAAAATATTATGACAGCGCTTGCGAGGCTTGTGGAGAGCAAGGAAAATGTGTCAGGCACACATTATCGGAATATCCTGTACAATAGCCGGATTCTTGCTGAGGGCATGCAGCTTTCGCCAAAGTTTGAAGATGAGGTGACAGACGACTTTATTGATACAATTGAGTCCAGTGCAGGACTTCATGATATTGGCAAACTGATGATACCGGATGCTATTCTGCTCAAGAATGCCCCTCTGAATAAGGAAGAGCGAAAGATCATGTGCACACATGCCGAGCTTGGCGCCAAGACGCTGATGGACATTTACGATGGTGTTGAGAAAAATGATTTTATCGAAATGGCAATTGACATTGCATGGTATCATCATGAGTGCTGGGACGGCTCCGGCTATCCAAAGGGATTAAAAGGGAAGGAAATACCGCTGTCCGCCCGAATTGTAAAGGTCGTGGATGTATTCGATGCGATGATCAATGAAAGGCGTTATAAGGAGCGGATTCCGCTGGAGCAGACATTGGAATATATGCAGAAGAAAGCAGGAACTGTTTTTGATCCCGATATCATACGCGTATTTATGAGAATTTACCGGAATTTCAGTGGAATTGAATAAAAAATAAATGTTATAAAATTTACAGTTTAGTAAAAATATACCACTCATAAAACTTTTCGCTCCGTTAATACTAGGATTAAGATAAGCGACAAAAAGCTTGTCTTTGAAAATAGATAATGAAAGAAAGAAAACAAAAAATGATTAACGGAGGTAGAAAATTATGTCATCACAGAGCAGATCAAACAGAGTAGAGGTTCCGGAAGCAAAGGCAGGATTAGACCGTTTCAAGACTGAGGTAGCATCAGAGCTTGGCGTGAACTTAAAGGAGGGCTACAACGGAGACCTCACATCACGCGAGGCTGGAAGCATCGGCGGTGAGATGGTAAGAAGAATGGTTAAGAGCTACGAGGAGTCTCTTAAATAAATAAGGGCAGCTAAGGACAGCGCCAAAGACACAAAAAGAGATGCGGTTTTCATACTGCATCTCTTTTCTTCTGTGCTGTATGTACAGCTATTATTCTGTTTTAAGTTATCTGCAATTCTATAAATGAGAATTTTTTACATGTTATCATTTAATTTGGCATATACATATGTATCTTTCCAAATTGCTTTTTCAGTTTCATCTTTCCAGAAATAGACATTTTTTCTAAAATGGGCTTCACGCTGAAATCCTAACGCTTCAAGTAATTTCCATGAGTTCTTATTATTGGGGTCACACTCTGCATATATCCTATGTATGCCATTTGAAAATGCCTGTTGAATTAAAGCTTTGCAGCTCTCAGCAGCATAACCATTTCCCCAATAATTTCGATTAAATACATATCCTATTTCCAGTGCTTCAAAATCACGCTTTCCCATATATACATTTCCAATCATCTTATGGGAATTTCTCAATTCAACAGCAATCATTTCATCTGTACCTATGCGCCATTCAAGATTTTCTTTTGCTTCATCAAATGTTAGTGGCTTATATGGTTCGTATTTCACCACTTCTTTATCAGATAAATATTCAAATAAGTCCTGTATATCTTCTTTTATGTATCTTCTTAAAATTAATCTTTCTGATTCTGCGACAATTATTTTGTTTTCCATGTCATTCTCTCCTTATTCTGCATAAATCAATTTAATTTGTAAAGCTTTATCTTTTCAGCTACTTCCGACAAAAGCGTTTCCCATGTGAGGGAGAATTTGTATTCGATATGCTCCTTGTATTGTTTTGTGCAAGTTATAGAAATTTCCCTTTCCTCCACATGAAAATGTAATTCTTATTATGCTTCTGACAAAGATAACGCTTCTGTGAAATAGTATAATCTATATTGGTGTTGATAGGGGAACACGTTTCATTTATAATAAAAGATGTGCCACATTTTTAACATGGCACATCTCTTGATTATAAATTCTTTGTTTTTTCCTGTCTTATAATTCTTTGAATACTTTTTTCTGCAAGAAAATAAAAGAATCAACGTTTCGTCCCGTCTTCTTAGGTTCCGATTTAGGGATATAGATAATCTGACCATCTACATAGCACTGTATCTGCTTAATTATCTCTATTGGCAATGCATCTTTTGCACATGAACTATTACTTTTTCAATTTTTGCAATAGCTCATGCTATGCAGCTTTTGTTCTACTCATAAATCAATCCTGCCTTTCCTGTGTTAAAAAGTATTATATATTTAAAGGCAGTTAAAATCAATGCTCGATTTGTTTGCTTTTCTGCATTTACTCTTGTACACTGACGCTGTCATCGTATAAAGAAATATTGCCATTCTCCGCCGGGCAGTCTGCAGGATACTATCTGCCGTTTTCTGCTCATTGAAACCGTAAAACGGAACAGTTGTCAGTACACAGAAAGGCGACAGTCCTATGCCGGAACAGGCTGGCGGAGAATGCTGACATTTTCTTATGGGTGATTCAATACATCAGCGAAAATCCGCACGGACGCGGATTTAGGACGAAACGCGTCCATGGACGGCGCGTAGAGTCCGGTCGCGGACGCATTCAAAGACTTTGGCATCACCCATTAGAAAATTCGCATTTGGAGTCCAATCGCCTGTCACGGCATAGGACTGCCGCCCTTCGTCCTGACTAAAATAATCCATAAGGCTGAACTGTTACCTTTTTTTGCGCTATTTTATAAATTCAGTCTTTTTTTTTTGAGAAGGCTATGCTATAATTTTAAAATGACTGTATACTAATCGTATACTGTATCAGAAAACATATCTATGACAGACAGACGGCTGATTCATATGGATATCTGTATGTATCATTTTGGCAGATGCCGGACGGGTGCATACTGAAAAAAGAGAAATCGCGTGATATGCAAGGAGGAAATGAAACAAATGAGTTTACAGGTAGAAAAGTTAGAAGGAAATATGGCTAAGCTTATAATAGAAGCAACAGCAGAGGAATTTGAGGAAGCTGTCGAGAAAGCTTATCAGAAGAATAAGAGCAAGTTAAGCGTTCCGGGATTCCGCAAGGGCAAGGTTCCCCGCAAGATGGTGGAACAAATGTACGGAAAGGAAATTTTCTTTGAGGACGCAGCAAATATTGTTATTCCTTCAGCTTATGCCAAAGCTGTAGATGAGTGTACAGAGGAAATCGTATCACAGCCTACAATAGATGTTGTACAGATGGAAGCAGGAAAGCCGTTTATTTTCAGTGCTGAGGTTGCATTGAAGCCTGAGGTGACTCTTGGCAGGTATAAGGGTATCGAGGTTGAGAAGGCAGATACAACCGTAACAGATGAGGAAGTTGATGCTGCAATTGACAGAGAGAGAGAGAACAACGCAAGAACAATCTCTATCGAAGACAGAGCTGTGAAAGACGGCGATATGACAGTACTTGACTTTGAAGGATTTGTTGACGGCGCTGCTTTCGAGGGCGGAAAGGGCGAGAACTATCCGTTGACAATCGGCTCCAACACATTTATCCCTGGATTTGAGGAGCAGTTAGTCGGCGCTGAGCTCAACAAGGAAGTAGAAGTAAATGTAACCTTCCCTGAGGATTATCAGGCAGCCGAGCTTGCCGGAAAGCCTGCTGTATTTAAGTGCACAATCAAGGAGATTAAAGAGAAGCAGCTGCCGGAGCTTGATGATGAGTTTGCAAGCGAGGTATCTGAGTTTGATACATTAGCAGAGTATAAGGAAGACGTTAAGAAAAACCTTGCAGAGAAGAAGGAAGCAGATGCTAAGAGCGAGAAGGAAGATAAGGTTGTGGATGCGATTATCGCTGATGCAAAGATGGATATTCCTGAGGCTATGATTGCGACACAGCAGCGCCAGATGGCAGATGATTTTGCACAGAGAATCCAGATGCAGGGCATTTCTATTGACCAGTATTTCCAGTTTACGGGACTTACAAGAGAGGCTTTCTTAGAGCAGATGAAGCCGCAGGCTGAAAAGAGAATCAAGTCAAGACTTGTGCTTGAGGCAGTAGCAAAGGCAGAGAACATGGAAGCAGGCGAAGAGGAGTACAAGGCTGAGATTAAGAGAATGGCTGAGGCTTATCAGATGGAAGAGGATAAGCTCACAGAGATGATTGGCGAATTTGAGCAGAAGGCAATCAAGGAAGATATTTGTATCAAGAAGGCAGTAGACTTTGTAACAGAGAATGCTGTAGAGAAATAGAGGAAGCAAAGGCAGTGTTCCTGCATAGCCGGACGGAAACAGGAAAATATTAAAAAAGTATAATAATTGTGCAGAATATTTGCACAATTATGATATCTGCGTTATACTAAATATTATGTACTATAAAAGTAATTATTTGAACACTCATTTTCCGCATGGCGCTGTGTGATGCCTGTTCGAGGTGAGTGTCCGGTATATGAATTGGAGGTATATGCCATGAGTTTAGTTCCATATGTCATTGAGCAAACGAGCCGTGGGGAGCGTTCGTATGATATTTATTCAAGGCTTTTAAAAGAGCGTATCATCTTTTTAGGTGAAGAAGTTAATGAGACAACAGCAAGTCTCACGGTAGCACAATTGTTATTCCTGGAGGCTGAGGACCCTGACAAGGATATTCAGCTTTATATCAACAGTCCGGGAGGCTCTGTTACCGCAGGCATGGCAATCTATGATACAATGCGTTATATCAAGTGCGATGTGTCTACCATCTGTATCGGTATGGCAGCAAGCATGGGCGCATTTCTGCTTGCAGGCGGCACGAAGGGTAAGAGACTTGCGCTTCCCAATGCGGAGATTATGATTCATCAGCCGCTTGGCGGAGCACAGGGGCAGGCAACAGAGATTGAGATTGCTGCCAAACATATTCTGCGTACAAAGCAGAAGTTAAACACGATTCTGGCGGAAAACTGCGGTCAGCCGTATGATGTTATCGCTGCGGATACAGAGCGTGACAATTGGAAGTCCGCAGAGGAAGCGATGCAGTATGGTCTGATTGACAGGGTAATCACTGACAGAGCGGATGTCAAAGAGGCAAAATAATTTGGATTCAATCTATTTATGTGTAAAGGGAGAAAAGGGATGGCTGGAAAAAGCACTGAGGGAAAGGTAAGATGTTCTTTCTGTAATAAAACACAGGATCAGGTCAGAAAGCTGATAGCAGGTCCTTCCGGTGTTTATATCTGCGACGAGTGTGTAGACATCTGTGCTGATATTATTGAAGAGGAATATGAAGATGAGCAGGTTGAGGGCGGCATCGATATTAACCTCTTAAAGCCTGTTGAAATCAAGGAGTTTCTTGATGAGTACGTTATCGGACAAGAGGAGGCTAAGAAGGTATTATCAGTAGCGGTATACAATCATTATAAACGCGTCATGGCCGAAAAGGACCTTGATGTGGAGTTACAAAAAAGCAATATCATAATGATAGGACCGACAGGTTCGGGAAAAACATACTTGGCACAGACGCTTGCCAAGATCATAAACGTTCCCTTTGCGATAGCAGATGCCACCACGCTTACAGAAGCCGGTTATGTGGGAGAGGATGTTGAAAATATCCTGTTAAAGCTGATACAGGCGGCAGATTATGATATAGAGCGTGCCCAGTATGGCATTATATATATTGATGAGATTGATAAGATTACCAAGAAAAGTGAAAATGTTTCCATCACCAGAGATGTTTCCGGTGAAGGTGTACAGCAGGCATTGTTAAAGATTGTGGAAGGTACTGTGGCAAGCGTACCGCCGCAGGGAGGCAGGAAGCATCCGCATCAGGAATTGATACAGATTGATACGACTAATATTCTGTTTATCTGCGGAGGCGCTTTTGACGGACTTGACAAGATTGTCGAGAACAGGCTTGACCGCAAATCAATCGGATTTAACAAGGATATTGCTGACAAGACTGTCAGGGATATCGGAGCCGTATTCAAGGAGGTTACGCCTCAGGATTTGACAAAATACGGACTGATTCCGGAGTTTGTCGGCAGAGTACCGATTAATGTGTCTCTTGAGGGTCTTGATAAGGAAGCGCTTATACGGATTCTTAAGGAGCCCAAGAGCGCTCTGATTAAACAGTATCAGAAGCTCTTTGAGTTTGATGGCGTGAGACTCAGCTTTGAACCTGATGCGATTGATGCCATTGCGGAGAAGGCACTTGAGAGAAAGACAGGAGCAAGAGGTCTGCGTTCCATCATGGAAAATATTATGATGGACGTTATGTATGAGATTCCTTCTGATGACACTATTGAGAGCTGCATTATTACGAAGGAAGCAGTGGAAGGAACAAGCCAGCCTTTTATCGTACATCGTGAAGCAGCACGGAGTGAACGGGAGAAAAAGGCGAGATAAATAAATGGATATGGAGCGCCGCCTTTTCATAAGGCGGCGTATTATTATATGAGAGGATTTTACAGATGGAGCAAATTACTGCAGCTTTACCCTTAGTAGCATTAAGAGGGTTAACGGTAGTGCCGAATATGATTATACATTTTGACCTGAGCAGGGATATGTCAAAAAGGGCAGTGGAGCAGGCACTCAATGAAAATCAAAAAATACTGCTTGTACCGCAGGTAAACGCGGACGAGGAAAAACCGGATATAGAATCCTTATATAAGGTGTGTACACTGGCAAATATTAAGCAGGTTACCAAGCTGCCCGGCAATATTGACAGAGTGATGGTGGAGGGTGTGTCAAGAGCACGCATCATCAGTCTCGATGACAATGACGGACAGTATTTCAGTGCAGTCTATGAAGAAATAAACGATAAAGAAAATCATCTTGAACCTTACGAGGAAGAGGCGCTGATACGCACGCTTAAGGAAGTATTTGACACCTATGTCAAATTTTACCCCAAGGTTGGCAAGAGCCTGGGGAAATATTTTCAAGAGGAAAACAGTCTGGCATTCCTGATGAACCAGGTGATGATTAATACGCCGTTTACATATGACCAGAAGCAAAAAATATTGGAAATTGAGGATATATCCGAGCAGTGCGAAGAACTAGTGACGCTTATCATGAATGAGGCGCAGATTGCAGCAATCCGCACACAACTGGCAATTAAGGTCAGAGAGAAAATAGACAAGAACCAAAAGGCATATATCCTGCGTGAACAGCTTGATTATATACACGAGGAGCTTGGCGATACTGATCCGTCCTCCGATGTGAAGCATTTTGAGGAGGCTCTTGAGACGCTGAAGGCAGATGCCGAAGTAAAGGAAAAGATTAAAAAGGAAATTGCGAGATTAAAAGCGGTGGCGGGCGCAAGCTCTGAGAGCGCGGTGGAACGGGGCTATATCGAAACACTTTTGGAGCTTCCATGGAATAAGGCTTCAAAGGATAACAACGATATTAACAGGGCAGAGGAAATCTTAGACAGAGACCACTATGGACTTGAGAAGGTAAAGGAGCGCATTATCGAATATCTGGCAGTGCGCAGTCTCACCAGCAAGGGAGAGGCGCCGATTTTGTGTCTGGTGGGACCGCCGGGAACGGGTAAGACTTCGATTGCGAAGTCGATTGCTGAGGCGCTTAACAAGAAATATGTAAGAATCTGTCTTGGCGGCGTGCGTGATGAGGCAGAAATCCGGGGACACAGAAGAACCTATATTGGCGCGATGCCCGGACGGATTGCAAACGGACTGAAACAGGCAGGTGTTTGCAATCCGCTGATGCTGTTGGATGAAATTGACAAAGTCAGCAGCGATTATAAGGGGGATACCTCCTCGGCGCTGCTGGAGGTTCTTGATCCGGAACAGAATTGCCATTTCAGGGACCATTATATCGAACTTCCGCTTGATTTGTCGAAGGTACTGTTTATAGCGACTGCAAATGATGCAGGCAATATTCCAAAACCCCTGCTTGACCGTATGGACATTATAGAGGTTACAAGTTATACTGCCAATGAGAAATTCCACATTGCCAGAGAACATTTGTGGCAGAAGCAGCTTAAGAAAAACGGACTGAAGGAAACACAGCTTACAATCAGCGACAATGCGGTTAAGGAAATTATCGCCAGATACACAAGAGAGGCAGGCGTGCGGAATCTTGAGAGAAAGCTTGGAACAGTGTGCAGAAAAGCAGCGCTTGAGATTTTAAAAAGCACAACAGGGAATACTAAGAAAAAAGTGCAGGATAAATGCATCAGGGTCAACAGCAAACGTCTTGAAAAGTATCTCGGAAAGCCTGCTTATAGTGTGGATATGGCAAATGAAAAGGACGATATCGGGATTGTCAGGGGGCTTGCCTGGACAAGTGTAGGCGGTGATACACTTCAGATAGAAGTAAATATCATGCCCGGCAAGGGTGAGATTGAGCTTACCGGTAAGCTTGGAGATGTGATGAAGGAGTCGGCAATGACCGGACTCAGCTATATCAGGTCGATTGCGTCGAAATATAAGGTTTCACCTGAATTTTTTAAGAAAAATGATTTTCATATTCATATTCCGGAGGGAGCGGTGCCAAAGGACGGTCCTTCCGCGGGCATTACGATGGCAACGGCTGTGCTGTCGGCTGTCACCAATACGCCGGTAAAAGCTAAGGTGGCGATGACCGGTGAGATTACGTTGCGAGGACGCGTTCTTCCGATTGGAGGCTTAAAGGAAAAGCTTTTGGCAGCGAAAGCGGCAGGAATCACCACAGTGCTTGTGCCTGCCAAAAATGAAAAAGATGTGGCGGAAATTTCAAACGAGATTAAATCCGGCATGGAAATCTGCTTCGTGGAATCCATGGATGAAGTCATACCGCTTGCCTTTGCGCAGGAAATCAAAGCATCAACTAAGAACAATCAGCAGGAGAAAGAATGAATGGTTATTAAAAATGTAAGCTTGGAGACCGTCATCGGCGTGACAAGCAAAATTCCCCAAAACAGCATGATGGAAATTGCTTTTGCAGGAAAAAGCAATGTCGGAAAATCATCCCTAATCAATGCTCTGATGAACCGTAAGTCGCTGGCACGGACAAGTGCACAGCCGGGAAAGACACAGACGATAAATTTTTATAATATCAACAATGAACTTTACTTTGTCGATTTGCCTGGATACGGCTACGCGAAGGTCAGCCTGCAGGAAAAGGAAAAATGGGGAAAGATGGTAGAGAAGTACCTTCGTCAATCAAAGGTTTTGAAAGCAGTATTTCTGCTGATTGACATCAGGCATGACCCGTCTGCAAATGACAGACAGATGTATGAATGGATTTTGTCCAACGGCTTTCATCCGATTATCATAGCGACGAAGGCGGATAAGATTAACCGCAGCCAGCTTCAAAAGCAGATTAAGGCAATCAGACAGGGACTTGAGGTAGAAAAGGATACGGTTATTATTCCTTTTTCAGCCCAGACCAAACAGGGACGGGATGAGATATATGAACTGATTGACAGCATGATGGAGCAGACAGAAGGAGAAAACTGATGATGGAAGGGAAAAGTGCAGGAAACAACAATCTTAAGTATGTGGTCAATTTATTGGTTTCTTTGCTGATACTGCTGCTTTGTATCTTTTTAGTGCCAAGATTCCTTGTGTTTTTTATGCCCTTTGTGATTGGCTGGATTATATCCTGTATCGCAAATCCGTTGGTAGTGTTTCTGGAGAGAAAATTAAAAATCAGGCGGAAAGCAGGAACTGTTGTCGTGATTGTATGTGTTATCGCAGCAGTAATAGGGATTGGCTATGGCGTCGGAATCATTCTTTTCAGGCAGATATCAGGTTTTATTGGTGAAGTTCCTGAAATGTGGCAGAATGTCCAGCAGGATTTTGACAAGCTTGGAAGGGTAATCAATCAATTTTTAGGTACGAAGGCGCCAAAGCTTACAGATGCTATGAACAACTTAGGGAATACCATCGGAGAAATGATAGCAAATCTCCCGAAGAGTCTTGATTTCAGCACCTTTGAGGGAATGGGAAGCATGGTCGGAAGCATTGCAAGCATGATTATTTCTGTAATCATGTGCATAATGTCAGCGTATTTCTTTATTGCAGACAGGGAATGGGTCAGCAGCTTTATGAACCGATATTTGCCCAAGAGTGTTTCCCACAAATACGATGTGTTTGTTTCCAGCATCAAGCAGGCGGTCGGAGGGTATTTTAAGGCACAGTTCCGCATAGAAGTGTGGATGTATGTCCTTCTGCTTGCAGGCTTTACGGTTATGCAGGTACGATATGGCCTGCTGATAGCGCTGCTGGTGGCATTTTTGGATTTCCTGCCCTTCTTTGGTACGGGAATCGTGCTGATCCCCTGGGCGCTTGTGACATTGATTGGCGGAAATTATCTCAGGGCAGTCGGCTTTTTGATTATATGGGGAGCAGGACAGTTGTTCCGGCAATTGATTCAGCCCAAAATTATGGGGGATTCCATTGGCATGGAACCAATTCCCACACTTTTCCTGCTGTTTGTCGGATATCGAGTTGCCGGAGTAGGCGGAATGTTGATTGCGGTGCCGCTTGGCATTATTATAGTCAACATGAATGAGGCAGGCTTCTTTGACACACCAAAATACAGCTTCAGAATACTGCTTAGGAATTTGAACAGTTACAGACGGCTGAGTGAAGAAGAAATTAACGAAGTTGATAAAAAGTCATAATATATCAAAGGTTTGGAGGCTGTCACGGCGAAGGTATGAGAAATTTTAAGATAATAGTACAGTACGAAGGCACGCGTTATCAAGGCTGGCAGCGCCAGGATTCAACAGGAAATACGATACAGGGAAAGCTGGAAGCGATTCTTGCAAAGATGACAGGGCTTGATTTTGTGCAGGTGGACGGTTCAGGGCGTACTGATTCCGGTGTACATGCGCTCGGTCAGACTGCCAATTTCAAGATTGATACAGACTGGTCCAAGGAACAGGTGATGGATTATATCAATCAGTATCTTCCGGAGGATATCGGTGTCATATCAATCAGTGAGATGCCGGAGCGCTTTCACAGCAGGCTGAATGCAAAAGGAAAAACATACCGTTACCGGATATGGAATTCCAGCCTGCCCTGTGTGTTTGAACGCAGATATGTTTATGAAATGCCCGAACAGCTTGATGTGGACGCTATGAGAGCTGCCGCTGCATATTTTGTGGGGAAGCATGATTTTAAAGCCTTTACTTCCAATAAAAAAAGCAAAAAGTCAACTATAAGAACGATTGATGCAATTGATATTGAAAGAAACGGCAGTGAGTTGACACTTACCTATAGTGGTGACGGATTTCTATACCACATGGTAAGAATCCTGACAGGCACACTGATAGAAGTCGGCAAGGGAGAGAGAAGCCCGGAGTCGGTACAGAAGCTTCTGGAGTCCGGAACCAGAGAACAGTCGGGCGCGCTTGCGCCGGCAAAAGGCTTATGTCTGGTAGAGGTCAGATATTAAAAATACAGAACAAAGAAGTTATTATTCACATTCCAGGATTGTAAGAACCGTCTCAACGACAATTGTACGCATTTGAGAATAATTGAGTCCCTCATGTTTATGAAAAATCAGTTCATGACAGAGGGATTCTATCATATTATAGATAATATGCGTCTTTTCAAGGAGATTATCTGATGAAAAGCCAGCCTTGATTAGAAAAGCCTCCAAGTCCTTTGTCGTGCGCATTTCAAACTGAAGCATAATATGAGCCACATCATCATTTGTCATGACCAGAGACTCAATTTCTTTGTGAGCATTGATAAAAAGCCGATGCCCTTCAATCAGTGAATCAATGATAGTATTCAGGCTTTCTTTTATATTCAAAGGAAATGTGAACTGATCGTACACAGGGACAAGCATTTTATTTCCGTACAGCTCAAGACCTGCGATAAAAATATCATGCTTGTCCTTAAAATAGCTGTATATGATACCAGTAGATACACCTGCTGCCTTTGCGATATCAGATGTTGTTGTTTTCTGATAGCCGTTTTCACACATCAGCTGGAAACCAACCTCAATAATTCTATTTTTCTTTTCAATAGAACGCTTTTGCTGCGGTTCTCTTGTCTTTGAATTTTCCATAGTAATCCCCCATGCTGTCAGAGTTTTGCGGAGTCGGGCTGACACCCGCTATGCAATATATAATATTTTACCTTATTTATCATGAATTTTAAAGTTTTTTATCATATGGGAGTAATAGTTTGTAACAGTTTAGCCTTTTATGTATTCCTGTCCGGACGAAAACGGCAAATAGTATCCCTCCGGCTGCCATTGGTTTCGAATGGGAATTTCCTAATACGATGAATCAAGGTTTTCTAATGAGGACGGAGCCGGCTCGAGTCGGCGTCCATGCCTCCGTCTCGCCTAAATTTGCTTCCGTGCAAATTTACTCCTGTTGCATGTATCATCGTATAAGGAAATATCACCATTCTCCACCAGCCAGCATACAGGATACTATCTGCCGTTTTCTGTTTATTGAAACCGTAAAATCGAACAGTTGTCAGTACACAGAAGGGCGGCAGTCCTATGCCGGAACAGGCTGGCGGAGAATGCTGACATTTTCTTATGGGTGATTCAATACATCAGCGAAAATCCGCACGGACGCGGATTTAGGGCGAAACGCGTCCATGGACGGCGCGTAGAGTCCGGTCGCGGACATATTTTCAAAGACTTTGGCATCACCCATTAGAAAATTCGCATTTGGAGTCCAATCGTCTGTACCGGCATAGGACTGCCAACCTTCGTCCTGATTAAAATATCCATATGGCTGAATTGCTGCAGAACCACAATAAGAATATGAATAAAGTTTCATATTTAGTTGACAAAGCCTCCGAAAGGTCATATGATGTGAATGTGAAAATTTATTCATATTTTGAAATGAGGAGGGTCATATGCAAAGAAAGAAAATTTTTTATATTTTGGGAGCGGCGGCTGTGTGCGCAGCGCTTGTGGGAACGACGGCTTTTGCCAATATAGGAGGTATCAAAGTGCAGACTGCTGTGGTGGAGAGCGGCAGCATCACGCAGACCATTGAGGCGGAAGGGCACGTGGAGAGTGAGGAGGTAAAGACCTATTATGCTAAGGTTTCTGCACCGATTGCATTCTTTGATGTGGAAGCAGGCGATTTGGTGCAGAAGGGAGAACTGATCATCACTTATGACACACAAGACCTTGACAGGAACGTGGAGCAGGCAAGACTGCAGGCAGAGGCGCTTGAAGCAGGCTATCATGGGAATGCGGCACAGGCAAGTGAACTTCAAAATGCATATAATGAGGCGGCAGCATTAGATGAATCGTACAGACAGGCATATGAGGCGGCACTTACAAATGTCAATGACCTTCAATACAATATCGAGGTTGTGGCAGATGCAGTTGAAGATAAGAAAAAGGCGCTGGATATTAAAATTGCGGAATTACAGGTAAAAATTGCCGCTAAAAATGCAGCAGCGGCAGATGACAGTTATGAGCCTGAGGAGAGAAATGATTTTCAGGTGGAAGCAGCTCAATTACAGATAGAGCTTGCAAGGCTGCAGAAGGAGGAGCTTGAGCTTCAGGATGTGGGGGCAGAGCCGATTCAGAACAGATATTTCGAGGAAGCACAGATGTATTTAAGTGAGCTGTCTGTGCAGAGAAGCTCTTTACAGCAAGAGATGCTGAGTACAAAGCATGCCGCCATGAATGCTTCACAGCTAAAACAGCTTGCGCAAAATGCACAGCTTGCAGATACAACGCTTACATGGAATGAACAGGAGGCAGAAAAGGCAAAGGAGGGGGTGACGACAGAGTTTTCCGGTGTCATCAGTGATATCCTTGTTGCGGAGGGCGCATATGTCTCAGAAGGAAGTCCGTTATTCACCATAAAAGATATTGAGAACGTAAAAGCCGTTGTGGAGGTTACAAGCTATGAAATGGCAGATGTGGAGCTTGGACAAAAAGCATCTGTAAAAATAGGTGCAGACACCTATGAGGGAGAGGTGTCTAAAATCCGTATGGAGACAGTGACGGACGCTCAAAATAACGCCAAGCTTCAAGTGGAAATTCATATCAACAATCCTGATGGCAAAATTTATCTGGGAACAGATACAGATGCCGTTATCGAGACAGGCACAAGCAAAGATGCCATACTGATACCGAACACAGCACTGTATGCAGATGACCAGGGGGATTACTGCTATCTAATCGAAAACGGAGTGATAGCAAAGAGGTACCTTGTCTGCGGGCTTGAAAGCGGAAGCTGTACGGAGGTTGCGGAAGGCTTGCAAGCAGGGGAACAGGTTATTACAGATGCCATGACAGATGATAATATCGGCAAAAAAGTTTCGGTAAAATAGGCAGTCGCATCAGAAAAAGCGGAGTGGAGGCATGGTAATGACAGAGCGGACAGAAAATGTTTTTATTGAATTTCAAGGCGTCAGTAAGGAATACGGTACAGCTGACCGTGTATTTTATGCATTAAAAGATGCCAGTTTTACGATTCATCAGGGTGAGATGGTGGTAATCTTAGGACCGAGTGGAGCGGGGAAAAGCACTCTGCTGAATCTGCTTGGAGGGATGGACACGGCAACACGTGGGACAATTGTGTCTTGCGGAGAGGAAATCAGCAGCTATAATGATAATCAGCTCACAGGCTACAGGGCGCGCAATGTAGCGGTTGTATTCCAGTTTTACAACCTGATTCCCACACTGACAGCCTACGAGAATGTGGCGCTGATGAAAGATATCGTAAATGATACGATGGACCCAAGGGAGGCGCTTGCACAGGTAGGTCTTTCGGAGCATATGCATCAGTTTCCGGCGCAGATGTCGGGCGGCGAGCAGCAGCGCACATCCATAGCAAGGGCAATTGCCAAGAATCCAAAGCTGCTGCTCTGTGATGAGCCGACCGGAGCGCTTGACACCAACACAGGACGGGAGGTGCTCGAGCTTCTGGTGCGTATGAGCCGCGAGGAGAAAAAGACCGTTGTCATGGTAACGCACAACAGCTTTTTTGCGGATATTGCGGATAAGGTGATTCGGGTAAAAAATGGTGGAATTGAGTCTGTTACCATCAATGAACATCCGAAGGACGCAAGTGGGGTGAGCTGGTAATGTTAAAGAGAAAGCTTTTAAGAGATTTATGGCAGAACAGGACGCAGTTTATATCTATTTTTCTGATGGCTTTCCTGGGATTGTTCGTATTTGCAGGGATTGATGCGGAGAGCAATGGAATCGGGCTTTCCACAGACGCATATTATCAGGCTACTAATGTGGCAGATGCATGGGTAGTGGGAAACGGTTTTTCGGAGTCCGAGGTAAAGAAGCTCGTGAACTTGGAAGAAATTGAATCAGTTGACAGAAAGATTGTCATACAGGGAAAAGCAAAAACAAAAGATGGAGACGAGCTTGACATGGAATTAAATTTTCTTGAGTCGATGCAGAGCTCATACCCATATCTTATAGAAGGAGAGCCTTTCTCAACGGAAAAAAAGGGAATCTGGCTGGAACAGAACTTTGCGGAGGCAAGGGGATACCACGTCGGTGATATCATACGTCTCAAATACGAAAATATAGAGTTTGCGGAGCAAATCAAGGGAATTATCATTCATCCCGAATACATATTTTATACATTAGACAGCGACAGCATGATGCCAAATTATGGAGATTACGGCTACGGTTTTCTCTCAAAGCTGGAATATCCCATGCAGGAGTCGCTGGCCTACAACCGTCTTGTTATCGGACAGAATCAGGAAAGCGTGAAGGATATGGACAGCATCACCTTCAAGGAGCTTGTGAAGTCAACACTTGACCGTGAGGAGCTGGTGGTGATGGAGCAGTCACAAAACCTGGGAATCGACAGCATTGCAAATGAGCAGAGCCAGCATGCAGCGATGGGCATTATTTTTTCAGCGGTATTTCTGGTGATTGCGGTTATGGGAATCGTAACGACGATGAACAGAATGACCTCGAATCAGCGTATTCAGATTGGTACGTTAAAGGCGCTTGGATTTTCGAAAGCAAGGATTACATGGCACTATGTTTCCTATGGCATTGTGATAAGTGCCGCAGGCAGCATTTTAGGGGCAGTTCTTGGAAAACTGCTGCTTCCGTCGCTGTTCTTGCCGAGCATGAGTGCATATTATATCCTTCCGGAGTGGAAAACAGGAATGTCCAATCAATCTTATGGTGCTATTATCCTCTCCATTCTCGTATCAAGTATCGTAAGCTTTTTGTCTTGCCGGAAAGAGCTTCGGGATATGCCTGCCATTACCTTAAAACCTGCTGCTCCAAAGAATCTCAGGCACAGCCTTTTGGAAAAAAGCAGACTGTGGCTGTCGCTTCGGTTTTCAACACAGTGGAATATCAGGGATATTCTGAGAAATAAAGCAAGGAGCATTATGGGAATTGCAGGCGTTGCAGGCTGTACGATGCTTTTAGTATGTGCTTTTGGCTGTAAGGATTGCTGTGACGAGATGGTGGTATGGCAGTACGGACAGCTTAATACTGCTCAATATAAAGTGATGTTTTCACAGAGCACATCAAACCTGAAAAAGCGCGAATACAGCCAGCAGTTCAAGGGACAGCTTGTGCAGGAGGGAAGCTGTGAGTTTCGGACAGCCGGCAGGGTAAAGACAGGAAATGTTACTGTAATAGATACCGGAAATTATATTCATTATCAGGACTTTGACGGCAATGAGATTGCACCGCCCTCAAAAGGAATTGCCATGTCCTATAAGCTTGCAAGCGTGCTTGGGCTTGAGGAGGGAGATTTTGTAGAGTGGCATATTGTCGGAGAGAAGGACTGGGAAAAGAGCCGCATCACAATGTTGTATCGTACACCTGTAGGTCAGGGCATCACGCTTTCAAGGGAGGAGTTTGCGGCACTGCATTATCAATTTGCACCGACCTGCCTGAACACCAATATGTCCATACCGGATTACATCAAGGACAGTGATGAGATATCCGGTGTCATCAGTCTGGAACAGCTCAAAAAGGATCTTGATGAAAATATGGAGATGATGAATATTATGGTGGGTGTGCTGATACTGGCAGCAGTGCTCCTGGGTATCATTGTGCTGTATAATATGGGCGTGCTGTCCTTTTTGGAGAAGACAAGGGAGGTGGCGACGCTCAAGGTACTTGGTTTTTCGTCAGGACGTATTCGAAGGATACTGCGCCAGCAAAATAACTGGATTACAGTGATTGGCATCGTAATGGGGCTGATGCTGGGCTACTTCCTTTTAGACGGCATCATGCAGACTATGACGGAGGACCAGGATATGCCCACTGTCATCTATACGCTTTCATATGTGTATTCCATTATCGGTACATGGGTGGTATCAACAGGAGTCAATACGGTGCTTTCAGCAAAGGTTAAGACAATTTGCATGGTCGATGCGCTTAAGGGGGTTGAATAAGAGTTATGCATTCCTATCCGGACGAAAACTGCAGATAGTATCCCTCTGGCTGCCATTGGTTACGAATGGGAATTTCCTAATACGATGAATCAAGGCTTTCTAATGAGGACTTAAGCCGGTTCGAGTCGGCGTCCATGCGTAAAGCCGGACAGTTGTCAGTACACAGAAGGGCGGCAGTCGTATGCCGGAACAGGCTGGCGGAGAATGCTGATATTTTCTTATGGGTGATTCGATACATCAGCGAAAATCCGCACGGACGCGGATTTAGGACGAAACGCGTCTATGGACGGCGCGCAGAGTCCGGTCGCGGACGCATTCAAAAACTTTCGCATCACCCATTAGAAAATTCGCATTCGGAGTCCAACCGCCTGTACCGGCATACGACTGCCGCCCTTCGTCCTAATAAAATAGTCCATACGGCTGAACGGTAACACATTCTCACTTTTTTGCAGTGAATAACTTTACAAAAGCATGATAATTATATTACAATATAAGATATTTAATTCAGATATTGAAAAATATGCAGTACAATTTTGTGATGAGGAGTTAGGATAATGAGTGACGCAGAAAAAAACACAGCGGAAGCCTTGAACGAAACATCAAAGGAAGCTTCCGGTGAAGAAAAAGAAGTAATTTCAAGAAACTTTATTGAGCAGATTATCGATAAGGACTTAGCAGAGGGTGTGTATGATACGGTCCATACACGTTTCCCACCGGAACCAAACGGTTATCTTCATATCGGTCATGCCAAGGCAATCCTTGTAAATTATGGGATAGCCAAGGAGTATGGCGGAAAGTTCAATATGCGTTTTGACGATACCAATCCTACCAAGGAGGATATTGAATTCGTAGAGTCTATTAAGGCAGACGTACAGTGGCTTGGCGCGGATTGGGAGGACAGGCTTTTCTTTGCCTCTGATTATTTTGACCAGATGTACGAGTGCGCGGTAAAGCTTATCAAAAAGGGCAAAGCATATGTGTCTGATCTGACAGCGGACCAGATTAAGGAATACAGAGGTTCCTTTACGGAGCCGGGAAAGGAAGACCCGGGCAGAGGCCGTTCTGTTGAGGAGAACTTACAGCTTTTTGAGGATATGAAAAATGGCAGATATGCCGACGGAGAGAAGGTGCTTCGTGCACGCATTGATATGACTTCACCGAACATCAACATGAGAGACCCCGTTATCTATCGTGTGGCGCACATGACGCATCATAATACAGGGGACAAGTGGTGTATTTATCCGATGTATGATTTTGCCCACCCGATTGAGGACGCGATAGAGGGCATTACACATTCTATCTGTACATTGGAGTTTGAGGACCACAGACCCTTGTATGATTGGGTTGTCAGAGAGCTTGAGTTCCCGAATCCGCCCAAACAGATTGAGCAGGCAAAAATGTATCTGACCAATGTCGTGACAGGCAAGCGGTACATTAAGAAGCTTGTGCAGGACGGCATCGTAGATGGATGGGATGACCCAAGGCTTGTGTCCATTGCAGCGCTTAGAAGACGCGGCTTTACACCGGAGTCCATCAGAAAATTTGTGGAGCTCTGCGGTGTGAGCAAGGCAAATTCCTCTACAGATTATGCAATGCTTGAGTACTGTATTCGCGAGGACTTAAAGCTCAAGAAGCCGAGAATGATGGCAGCGCTTGACCCGGTGAAGCTTGTGATTGATAATTATCCGGAAGGAGAGACAGAGTACCTTGAGGTGCCCAATAACCTTGAGAATGAGTCGCTTGGCTCAAGACAGGTTCCTTTCTGCCGGGAGCTTTATATAGACAGAGATGACTTTATGGAGGAGCCGCCTAAGAAATATTTCCGTCTTTTCCCGGGCAATGAGGTACGTCTCATGAGCGCATATTTTGTAAAATGCGTCGGCTATGAGAAGGACGGGAACGGTAAGGTGACTGTAGTTCACTGTACGTATGACCCTGAAACAAAGCAGGGCAGCGGCTTTACCGGAAGAAAGGTCAAAGGAACGATTCACTGGGTACCTGCACCGTATGCGGTGAAGGCAGAGGTAAGACTCTATGAGAATCTGATTGATGAGGAAAAAGGAGTATATAATGAAGATGGCTCTCTGAACCTCAATCCAAATTCTCTTACTGTATTAAAGGAATGTTATGTGGAGCCGGCACTTAAAGACGCAAAGCCATATGACAGCTTCCAGTTTGTAAGACAGGGCTTCTTCAATGTGGACAGCAAAGATTCAAAGCCTGATGCGCTTGTGTTTAACAGAATCGTATCGTTAAAGAGTTCTTTTGTACTGCCGAAATAGTTTTGGCGGACGGGAGATTTCATTCGGAAACTTGCTTATTTATAATGAAATGTCATAATAAAGCATACAGCTATTTAGGAACACGAATAATATCGAAAGGCAGGATTAGCATGAACTACAAATGTCTGATATTAGACCATGACGACACTGTGGTTAACAGTACGGCAACCATACATTATCCGGCATTTCTGGAGGCGCTGAAGCTCTTAAGACCGGGCACGACGATATCGCTTGATGATTACTTTCGGGAAAACTTTGACCCGGGCTTTGTGCCTTATTGTGTAGAGAAGCTTGGCATGACAGATGAGGAGCTGGAGATAGAGGTAAACTGCTGGCGGAATTATGTCTCCGGTCATACTGCCAAGGCATATGACGGAATCAGGGAGATTATTGAGCGGCAAAAGGCAGAGGGCGGCATTGTCTGTGTGATATCGCACTCCTACGACTTCAATATCAGAAAGGATTATGAAGCAAACAAGCTGCCCATGCCGGATATGATTTTCGGGTGGGAGTGTCCGCCGGAACAGAGAAAGCCAAGTCCCTTTGCATTGGACATGATATCGCAAAAATACGATTTGAAGCCCGAAGAAATGGTTATGGTCGACGACTTAAAGCCCGGCTATGACATGGCAAAAGCATATGGAGTGCCGTTTGTCGGAGCAGGCTGGTCGAATGATATTCCTGAAATCAGGGATTTTATGAAAAAGAACAGTGATTTTTATTTCACGAAGGTTTCAGAGCTTGCAGAATTTTTGTTTGCATGCCGGACTTGAGCCATGCCGAACCACTTCCTGGCGGCTTGAGCCTCATCAGCCGCTGCGCTTTCTTGCGAGGTTTGCAGCAGGCGCAAACCTCTGGGATGTAAAAAACCACGCACTTTTCTTCGTGCGTGGTTTTTAATTCATGGGAATGCTGTCATATTTTTAGAATTATTGTTCAGAATCGTTGAAAAATTCCTCTGTAGTGTCTTTTGTCTCCGCAGAATCAGAGTAGGTTACAGAAACAGATGCATTTTCAGGAGCTCTGTCATTTTCGGCAGAATCCGCTGTGGAAGCAGGCGTACTGTCATCTGAGGAGGGGGCGGAAGCAGGCGTATCAGTATCCGAAGCAGGTGCAGCAGACATATCCATCTGTGTGTAGACAGGCTCGGAAGCAGATGTTGTCATTCCGCCGATAAATTCCTTTGCTTTGTCAATTTTTTCAGCCACATTGAACTGTTCAATCTTTTCCTTGGTCTTATCCAGTGTTTCGATTACCTTTTCCCCAATAATTTCTTTGGCATTGTCGATATCAAGGGATACATAAGGACGGTTCCTGCTGCCGGCATTGTTACCTGTACCGGAAGAGAAATCCTCATTTTCAAGGTCCTCATCGAAATCGTCAAAATCCTCAAAGTCATCGGACTCATCGTCCGGAGTGCCTGCTTTATTTTGAAGAAAATAATAGGTTCCTGCAGCTGCAGCACCGGCAAGAGCGCTGAATAATACAAGTTTGCCAAATTTCTTAGCCATTAGTGGTTCTCCTTTCCTGTTGCAGTTGAATTCATTTCGTTTCAAAAAATATAGTTTTATTTTAATACTATTTTATGGAAATGAAAAGAGAATATGTGAATTTTTATAAATCCGTAATATTTCTGCTACTTGAATCCTTCCTGCAGGTATGTTACTATAATATCGACTGATAAAGTCAATTGGTGTGCGGTCTGAGGGTATCCGGAAAATAAATATCAGCCGGACAGTACACTGGTGGCAGTGAATCGGAGGTACAAATGAACGAGAAATTTTTTGACCTTGCAAGAGAGAAGCAGGACCGCATGATAAACGGTGCGATGGAAGTGTTTGCGAAGAACGGCTACAAGCATGCCAGTACAGATGATATGGTAAAGGCAGCAGGAATCAGCAAGGGACTTCTGTTTCATTACTTTGGCTCTAAGGAAGGCATCTATGTTTTTTTATATGACTATTGTGTCAAATATATGCTTCTGGAGCTGTCCACGGTTGTAGATGAAAAGGAAACGGACTATTTTGAGCTGATTAAGCAGATTGCGCTTGCTAAGACAAAAGCAGGAAGAAGTTATCCCTGCCTTACAATGTTTCTTGAGGAAGCGGCGCATGAGACAGAGCAGGATATTGTGGCAAAGACAGCAGAGTCAAGGCGGATTTATGATGAGCATATGGAAGCGCTTATCAAATCTGCTGAGATAGAAAGCGTTTCTGACAAAACAAGGCGTGAGCGCATTAAGAAGCTGCTGGATTATACGATCAGCAGCATTATCAGGGAAAAGACCAGGGAGAAAGCAAATTCCGAAGCCGTGTACAGGGAGATTAAGGCATATATTGAGCTGGTCAAAGAGATGGCATGCAATCTCCCTGAATCTAAAAAAGAGGAATCAGGCTTTTTGGCGTAGGATTTCTATTTCTTTTGCTGATATACCGGGGCGGCAGGATAGCCGCCCTTTAGCTTCTGCATGCCGCGCTGTATGGCATCCTTTGAATTTTTCCAGTCTGCATCAGCATTTCTGTAATCAAATTTCTCTACCATCCAGCTTACGTCCTCCTCAAGGCGTTTGAGATTTGCCTCCATTAAAGGGAATACCATGGCAAAAAAATCATCACATTGTTTTGCAGACAGCTTTTCCGCTGCGCTTTGGCACAAATCTCCGAAATGAACCAGACAAAAGCCCTTGCTCTTTTCCAGTTTTTTCACAAAGTCAGCATCTTTTTTGTACATATAGAAAAAAGTGTCAAGGTATCTGGCATAGGTGTCCTCATATTGCCTGCAGATGTAGCAGGAACGCTGTTTCTCATAAGTCCATGCAGTCATCGTGTTGTTGATTTCCTTTGAGCGTTTCAGGCGGTCCACAAAGGAAAGCTTCGCCGGCTTAAACCTTTTCACTTCATTTGCAAATTCCTCATTTATTTTTTTGAAATGTGTCTTTAAAATCCATGCGTTGCCGAGCGTGTTTCCGTACTGATACATTTTGAGAAAATGATATCGGCAGAAGCCTTCCCTGTCAGTCAGGTCACGGATATCGCTTTCCATGTAAGATGAGCCGGAACCAAGGGTAAAATCTAATAAATCCTGCTCAAGCTTCTGCTCGATAAAACAGAAGGGACATTCATCATTGGCGGCAAGTGCGTCATTCAGCGGAATTGTATAAAGCTGTTCTTTCATGTTTGTATTCTCCTATGATTTTGATTCTCTTACTTTACAGAAGTACCTTTTTGCTGCATATTACCGGAACAAGGGAGACGGTAATCTTTCTGAATTGATTGTAACATAATTACTGGCGGAACACTATTGCCAAAAATAAATTAATTTGATAAAAATGTATATCATTGTCAAAAAATATGTTACTATATTAGTGAATATATATAAGCAGGGAATGATTTCTGAGAACAGAACGGCTCAGGACAGGACATGCGCACGGACTGCCGGCAAAAAGGGCAGAAAATGAGAACAAAGGGAGGAAGCAGTTACATGTTTGGCCAAAAGAGGGTACAGCAGGACAGAGCGATTGATACACAGGCAAAAACACAGGCGTTGGCCGATATTTCCAAGGATGCACAGGAGTTTGTCAAGGCGGCAAGCACTCTCAGCAGTTTCGGAGTGGAGATGAATTTCACTTCAAATAAAATTTTGAAATATGCACAACAGATGGGGGAGCTTAGCGAAGAAAACAGGGCGATGACCGGTGAAACAGAATCAAAGATGGATGAGGTTGACCAGACAGTGGAGACAGCTTCCAATGTTTTGAAGCAGCTGCACAGCAACACCAATGAGCTTGTGAACTATAACAACGAAAGCGCAGAGCTTCTGAATGAGGTGAATGTATTTAAAAATCAGGTGATGGAGGACAGCCGCCTGATGGAGGAGCAGGTGGAGGAGCTTGTAAAGCTTGCAAATGAAGTTGACAAATTTGTGGAAAGTGTGCAGAGCATCGCAAACCAGACGAACCTTCTGGCGCTCAATGCTTCCATAGAGGCGGCAAGGGCAGGAGAACACGGAAAAGGCTTTGCTGTTGTGGCAGAGGAAATCAGAGGGCTGTCAGACGAGACGAAACAAAATCTCGTAGGTATGAGGAGCTTCTTAAACAGCATTAAAGAGACAGCCCATTCCAGCAAAACGAGTATTGAGGAGTCAGTGAAGTCCACTGGCAGTATGAGCGAGAAGATTGATCTGGTAAAAAATGCGATGGATAAAAATACCGAAATGCTTGCTGCAGTGTCGCAGGAGGTTGCATCAGTAGACGACATGATTGTAGGCATCAAGGATTCCACTGCCCGTATGAAACAGGTGATGCAGCAGAACAGTGAGGGCGCCCATAATATTACCTTAAAAACACAGTCCGTGACACAGAGGGCGGAGGCGAATGTACGCTGCGCGGAGCAGATTGAGAAGATAGACAACGAGCTTACAAGAATATCACAGAATTTTTTTGCAGAGCTTGGACGAGGCGGTGAAGTCATCAGCACAGACGAAGTAAAGGTTATTCTTGAAAATGCAAAAAATGCTCATATAGCCTGGCTTGAAAAGTTAAAGGCAATGGCAGCGCAGATGAAAGAACAGCCTTTGCAGACCAATTCAGACAGATGTGCATTTGGACACTATTATCTGGTGCTGGAAGTAAAGAATCCGAAAATCCGGAATGAATGGAAGCAGATTGGCTCGCTTCATTCTGCTTTTCACAAGACCGGAGATGCAGTCATCAAAGCCATAGAGAAGAAGGATGCGCAGTCGGCAGCACAAATGTGCCGTGAAGCGGAAGAAATGTCCCAAAAGCTGATTGCAGCGATTGATACAGTGAAAAGAAAGCTTGATGAACTGAAAGCTTTAGAGGAAACATTATAGAAGAAACATTATAATAGATGGAGGTGGAATTATGAGCAAATTTTTAGTAGCAGGTTTTGTGCAGATGGAGACAATCGTGAAGGTTGATGCGCTGCCGCTTCCTTACAAGCAGTTTGAGAGCATTCCAGAGAGCGTTAACACAAGCATCGGCGGTGCGGGCTTTAATGAAGCGATGGCTCTTCGATGGCTTGGCAACGATATTGACTTCATGAGCATGGTTGCAAGGAATATGTCAAAGCGTCAGATAGATGCGTACCTCAAGATTAATGATGTAAATCTGAGCACGGATTTTGTGCTTCCGCTTCTTGACGGAATGCCTACCTCCGTGATTCTTTACTGCAAAGGGATAAAGCAGACGTTTGAGGATGTGAAGGACATCAGGCATGTGCCGTATGATTTGGAACTGTTCGAGCGTCAGATACAGGACAAGGATATGGTGCTGATATCAAACTGTAATTTCTGCCGTCCTGTGATAAGCCTTGCAAAAAAATATCATAAGCCTCTGGCGCTTAATGTGCGGAGCATGAGAGCTGAAAAAATAGCATACAAGGAAGACTTTCTGGCAGCAGCGGATATTCTTTATATCAGCGATGATGATCTGGAATGTGATCCGTATGACTGCATTAAGGAATGCAGGGATAAATATGATCCTGAGATTATTATTATGGGAATCGGTGCGAAGGGTGTGATTCTTTATACAAAAGAGGACAACAGCGTGCTTGAATACAAGCCCGTAAAGACCAATGAGATTGTCAATACAGTAGGAGCGGGAAATGCATTGTTTTCTGCGTTTCTGCACTATTATACCAAGACAAAGGACGCAAAGGAATCCATTAAAAATGCTCTTTTGTTTGCATCCTACAAGATTGGTTTTGTAGGAACCTCCAATGGATTTATGACAGAGGATCAGATTGAACAGTGGAAAGCGCTGATATGGCAGTAAACTGCCTGTGTCCGATGAAGGAAGCAGACGGAGTGTATGTACATAAAAACGGTTCATTTCTTAATCAGAGATGAACCGCTTTTCATATATTTTTATATTTATTCTTCCATATAGATATATCTGAGAAATTCAATGGCATTGTCAAGGCTGTCAGAGTTTACAAGGAATCCAAGGATAGGTTCTTTGTCCACATAATAATAATATTGATTCAGCTTCGGCGAGTCTGTGACATAGATTCCGACAGGAGTAAGCTCGTCGTTTTCTCCAAGCTTTGCATAGTAGAGCTTGTCTTCAAACTTTGCAAGCAGATCATCAGGAAGCACTGCCGTGATATCATGGAAGCATTCGCTTCGTGAGAAATAGTCGATTGTATCGGCATCGCCTACGATTATGTCAAGTTCGCCGGTAGATATGACAGCCATGGATTTTTCCAGCCCCATATACGCATCGTAGTCAGAGCCGTCCGGCGAGTAATTCATGGTTGCATCAATGTACGCTTCATGTTCCTTTGTATCAAGCCCCAGATGTTCCACAAACCCGTCAAGCAGCTCGGTGCTGGACGAATCTCCCGTGTCATTAAAGAAAAATGCCGCAAATGCCGTGTCTGAGGGAGCCGTCAGCATGGTGTACGCCAGATATCCGATAAAGACGGCAGTAAGGACAACTACAATAGTAGTTTTTAAATAATATTCTTTGAAATATGCCGCTTTATCCTTGAGCGGTGCATCTTTTAACTTTGCATTCTGTTCCCGGATTTCATCATGCATCGAATTATTTTTATCGCGGTTTTTATTATAAACTTCCATGCCTGTACCTCCATTGGACATTCAAAAATTATAATGAAAGTCTTCATTTTTATAGTAAACATGATATATGCAAAACCGGCTGCATGTCAATCAGGCATACTATTAATTTTTTCTAAATCTTGAATATTGTGTTGATTTGTTCTAATATATTGTATAAAGTATATTTAATACTATTATGGGACAAGGAAGGAATCAAATTATGAACGAAAGCTATAAGGAATTACTGGTTAAAAAGGAGCGCGGGGCTAAAGAGTCCGCTATCAGGGTGGTATGCATCATTCCTACAGTTCTGCTCGCGTTTCTGACACTTCTTACAGGAGCGATATACTTTTTCATTGCAGTTATTGCGCTTGGTATTCTTGATTATTTCGTATTTCAATGGACAGATATCGAGTATGAATACCTGTACCTTGACAAGGAAATTTCAGTGGACAAGATTATGGCTAAGACAAGAAGAAAGAGAGTGATTACCCTTGATGTGAATAAAATCGAGCTTATGGCTCCCGAGAAATCATATCAGCTCGACTCGTACAGAAACCGCCAGACAAAGGTAACGGACCTGAGCGCCGGACATGATCTGCCGGATCAGAAGCTTTACTGGGTATTTTATGAGGGAAATCAGAAATTTTTGATGAATCTTACAGAAGATTTTGCCAAGACAATTAAGGGAATTGCACCAAGGAAAGTATTTACCGATTAAGCTGCTGCCCTTCCGTGCACTGACAACTGTTCCATTTTATGATTTCAATGAACAGAAAACGGCAGCCGGAGGGATGTGATCTGCCGTTTTCGTCCGGGTAGAAATGCAAAAAGGCTGAAGGTTACCTTTGTTATGAATCGGGCAGTATAGTGCTTGACAAGCGGCTGTTGCTTTAGTATAATTTTAAAAATATTTTTATTTTTATTAAAATTACAGGAGGAAGAAAGATGGGTCAGATAATCGGTGAGGGAATTACTTTTGATGATGTATTGTTAGTGCCAAGCTATTCACAGGTAATTCCGAATCAGGTTGATTTAACAACATGGTTAACTAAGAAAATCAAGCTTAACATTCCTATGATGAGTGCAGGAATGGATACTGTTACAGAACACAGGATGGCGATTGCCATGGCAAGACAGGGTGGTATTGGTATCATTCACAAAAACATGTCTATTGAAGCTCAGGCAGAAGAGGTAGACAAGGTAAAGCGTTCTGAAAACGGTGTAATCACAGATCCATTTTCACTGACTCCGGATCATACACTTGCTGACGCAGATGCGCTGATGGCGAAGTTCAGAATTTCCGGCGTGCCAATTACAGAAGGCAGAAAGCTTGTCGGCATCATCACAAATCGTGATTTAAAATTCGAGACAGACTATACAAAGAAAATTAAAGAGTCCATGACCTCGGAGGGACTGATTACGGCCAAGGAGGGCATCACGCTTGAGGAGGCAAAAAGGATTCTTGCTGACGCAAGAAAGGAAAAGCTTCCTATTGTTGATGAGAACTATAATCTTAAGGGACTGATTACAATCAAGGATATTGAGAAGACAATCAAATATCCTCTTGCTGCAAAGGACGAGCAGGGAAGGCTTTTGTGCGGTGCAGGTGTCGGCATCACTGCAAATGTACTGGAACGCGTGGCTGCACTTGTTGCTGCAAAGGTAGACGTAATCGTACTTGACAGTGCGCATGGACACTCTGAAAACGTACTCAAATGTCTGAGAATGATTAAAGAGGAATATCCTGACCTGCAGGTTATCGCCGGAAATGTTGCGACAGGCGATGCAACCAGAGCGCTGATTGAAGCGGGGGCTGATGCGGTCAAGGTTGGTATCGGACCGGGTTCTATCTGTACAACACGAATTGTAGCGGGTATCGGCGTACCCCAGATTACGGCAATTATGGATTCCTATGCCGTAGCAAAGGAATATGGTATTCCTATTATTGCAGACGGCGGCATCAAGTATTCAGGAGATATGACAAAGGCTATTGCAGCGGGCGGCAATGTCTGCATGATGGGCAGTATCTTTGCAGGATGTGAGGAAAGCCCGGGAACCTTCGAGCTGTTCCAGGGCAGAAAATACAAGGTATATAGAGGCATGGGTTCCATCGCAGCTATGGAGAACGGAAGCAAGGACCGCTACTTCCAGTCAGATGCCAAGAAGCTTGTTCCTGAGGGCGTTGAGGGACGAGTTGCTTATAAGGGTAATGTGGAGGATACCGTATTCCAGCTTATGGGAGGACTTCGTTCCGGTATGGGGTATTGTGGTACAAGAACCATTGAAGAGCTTAAGAATAACGGCAGGTTTGTGAAGATTTCTGCCGCTGCTCTCAGAGAGAGCCACCCGCATGATATTCATATTACAAAAGAGGCACCTAACTACAGTGTCGAAGAATAATCCGTCATTTTAGTAAGTGATAAGGAACGCTGTCACAATGTAGTGGCAGCGTTTGTTTTATGCGCAGTCCCGTGCATGGGAAAAGGAGGACCGGTACACACAGATGTTTTACAAAAAGTACCGTTTATATGATGAAGGGATGGAAATTATGATTCCATCCGGTTTTAAGCCGGCAGATTATTTTGGCGTATCACAATATAGCTGGACCGCAGAGGACAAAAGGGTTGTAATTCATGTTGCAAGAGGCGGCGCGGATTTGGCAGCAGATGAGCTTAACAAGAGGCTGAATGAATACTATAAAGGCTTTCACAGGGATATCACATGTTTTGAATGCACGCATATTGCAAAGCGCAGCGTAAGCGGACAGGCATTCGGCGAAATTCGGTATTTGTCCCATATGATGGGATACTGCTTCTACAATATTTTTCTGCTGGGAAGTTATGAAGGCAGGGAATTGATTGTTACACTGCAATGTCTGGCTCATGATAGAACTGCCAATGCCCATATATTTGAAAATATATCAGACTCGTTAAGACTGCTGCGAAGACAAGAGAACGATACGGAGGATGGCAGACATGCTGGTTAAGGCGAAGGAACGGCAGATTTCCTTTTTGTTTCAGGAGTCTGACCCGTTTTTTGAGATTGGTTTAAGAATCCTTGAGCAGGAACGGATTGCGCAGATGCTTCCATACAGGAGAAAACAGCAAAACGGCAGGGAAAAGCTGATATTTGAGGCGAGGAATGAGCATACAGTTCTGCTTGCGGAGGCGATATCCGGTTTTTTGGAGAATGATATTGTTGATTTGCTCTATGAGATGATTTATCTCAATAAAAAAGTAGAGGAAAATGGTTTCCTGAAAAAAGAATGCATCTGGTATCAATATGATAACATTTACTATGACAAAGAGAAACGAAGCATTATGGTGGCGATTCTTCCGATTACAGGAGCATTCCGGTATGCAGACAATATTAGCTGGTACAACTGTTTTGAGGAAACGATGCTTAAGCTTGCATCATATCTTCCCTCGAAGAAGGCGGAGCGTGTCAGAAAGCTTGCGATGATGCTGAAGGCAGGAAAGATGGAGCAGGAGGAAGCGCTTGATGAGATTAACAGGCTGGGATGCAGCGTATCTGGTATTTTGTCGGGGAACCTGAACGCTCAAAAAAATGTGATACTGAAGCTTCTCTATAGCGGAAGAAACGGCAGAATAGAGTTTCAGGTTGAGGACAGGGACTTTATGATTGGAAGGAATGCCGAAGCTGCCGACGGTGTGATTCCCACAGAATTTTCAAGGGCAGTCAGCAGAAAGCATTGTCTGATTACCAGCATGAACGGTAAATATTTTGTTCAGGATTTAAAAAGTGTGAATCATACGCTGGTAAACGGCATTATGATACCGCCGTATGAGCTTATGGAGCTGGAGAACAATGATATTTTGAGCGTGGCGGATATTGAGTTCCGAGTCCTCAAAATGGCCAGAGATTCATAAACGACATTGATAGAAATACAATTTTAATTTTACCTGCAGCTTTACAGCTGCATTTTAGAAAGGACATGGTAATAAAAATGAAAGACACAGTAGAAATCAGATGGCATGGACGCGGCGGACAGGGAGCAAAGACTGCTGCACTTCTGCTGGCAGACGTGGCATTCAAAACAGGAAAATATGTGCAGGGATTTCCGGAATATGGTCCGGAAAGAATGGGTGCGCCGATTACTGCATACAATCGTATCAGCAGCAGCCCGATTACAGTCCACTCTAATATCTATGAGCCTGATTATGTGGTCGTTGTGGACGAGAGCCTTTTGGAGAGCATTGATGTGACAAAAGGATTAAATCCCAAGGGTGCAGTAATTGTTAATTCTGCGCGCAGTAAGGAGGAGATAGCAGCACACCTTCACGGCTACCAGGGGGCAGTGTACACTGTCGATGCAAAGAGCATATCCATAAAGGCGCTGGGAAAGAATTATCCGAATTCGCCTATGCTTGCGGCAGTGGTGGCAGTGTCGAAGGTTATGGACAAGGATGCATTTCTTACTGAGATGAAGGCTTCCTTCCGGCATAAATTTGCAAAGAAACCTGAGGTAATTGACGGAAATATGATGGCGCTGGAGCTTGCATTTGCAGAGGCGCAGTAAGCCGGCGATAAATTTTGACAGCTTTTACATCAGATGTTGATATAGGAGAGAAACAATGGCAAACGAAAAAATATATGACAGAATCAATGAAAAAAGTCCATGGCAGGACATCACAGAGGGAAATAAAATATTTGAGGCGGCAACATCAAGAGAATTCTGTACAGGTGAGTGGCGGACGGCTACGCCTGTCTGGGATCGTGAAAAATGCAAGCAGTGTCTTTTGTGCACGCCTGTCTGTCCGGACGTATCGATTCCGGTAACAGCAGGAAAGAGAGAAGAATTTGACTATGATCACTGTAAGGGATGCGGCATTTGTGCTAAGGTCTGTCCGTTCGGTGCAATCAGTATGAAGGAGGGAAAATAAATGGCAGTCAGAGAACGTTTATCAGGAAATGAAGCAGTAGCATATGCTATTAAGCAGATTAATCCGGATGTGATGCCGGCTTTCCCGATTACACCGTCAACGGAGATTCCTCAGTATGTGGCAAATTACATCGCAAACGGTGAGATTGATACGGAATTTATCCATGTGGAGAGTGAGCATAGTGCGATGAGCGCAACCATCGGAGCATCGGCAGCAGGCGCCAGGGCGCTTACGGCGACCTCCTCATGCGGCATGGCTTTGATGTGGGAGGAGCTTTATATTGCTGCTTCTGACAGGCTTCCGATTGTACTTGCGCTGGTAAACAGAGCGCTTACAGGCCCGATTAATATCAATGCGGACCATTCCGACAGTATGGGTGCGAGAGACACCGGATGGATACAGATTTATGCAGAGTCCAATCAAGAGGTATATGATAATTTTATACAGGCATTTCCGATAGCAGAAGATAAGAGCGTCCATCTTCCGGTGATGATTTGTCAGGACGGCTTCATTACCAGTCACGGCGTAGAGAACATTCTTCTTGTGGAAGATGACAAGGTGAAGGAATTTGTCGGTGAATATGAACCGGAGCACTATCTACTCAATCCGGCAGAGAAGATGGCAGTTGGTCCTTATGCAGTGTCCAACTATTATATGGAGACAAAACGCGGACAGAGACAGGCAATGCTGAATGCAAAGCAGGTAATTCTGGAAGTGGCAGCGAAATTTGAGGAGATGACAGGCCGCAGATATGGCTTTTTTGAGGAGTACCAGATGGAGGATGCAGAGTATGCAGTCGTCATTATCGGTTCTGCAGCAGGTACTTGTAAGGCTGCCATTGATGAGATTCGAAATACAACCGGCAAAAAAGTCGGTCTTATCAAAATCAGAGTGTTCAGACCATTTCCTGAGGAGGAGCTTGCCAAAGCGCTTTCTAAGGTAAAGGCAGCAGCCATTATGGACAGAAGCGAGATGTTTGCAGCCACAAGCGGACCGCTTGGCGCAGAGGTGCGTGCAGCAATGTATCAGGCGCACTGCGAGGCTGAGGTTGTCAATTATTTCTATGGACTTGGCGGCAGAGATATTACAGTTTCTGACTTTATGACTGTTTATGACAATCTCGAAACAATGGCTAAGACGCATGTCGTGACAGGAATGTACGATTACATAGGATTGCGCAGCGGGCAGTCAGAGGAGGTAATGCCTCCGAAGAATATGGAGGTTTAAGAGCATGGAACAGACAACATATAATTTTAAAGAAGTAATGAGTAAGCCGGAGCGTCTTGCTCCGGGACACAGAATGTGCGCCGGCTGCGGCGGTACAATCACAGTCCGCACAGTGCTCAGAGCGCTTGAGGAGGGCGATAGGGCAGTGATCGGCAATGCAACAGGCTGTCTTGAGGTATCTTCCTTCATGTATCCGTACACGGCTTATGAGGACAGTTATATTCACAATGCATTTGAGAATGCGGGAGCGACGCTGTCAGGTGTTGAGACTGCTTATAACGTGCTTAAGAAAAAGGGAAAAATCAAAGATAATTTTAAATTCATTACGTTCGGCGGAGACGGCGGTACATATGATATCGGTTTCCAGTCGCTTTCCGGAGCGATGGAGCGCGGACATGATATGGTATATGTATGCTATGACAATGGCGCCTACATGAATACAGGCACACAGCGTTCGTCTGCGACTCCGCAGTATGCCGACACGACAACGACTCCGGCCGGAAAGGTATCTGCCGGAAAGGTGCAGGTGAGAAAAGACTTGGCTGCGATTATAGCAGAGCATCATGTGCCGTATGTCGGGCAGAGTACCTTTACATCAAACTTTAAGGATTTGTATACCAAGGCGCAGAAGGCGATTTATACGCCGGGACCGGCATTCCTGAATGTTATGTCTCCATGTCCGCGAGGATGGGGATATGAGCCAAGTGAGATGATGAGCATTTGCAAGATGGCAGTGGAAACCTGCTACTGGCCCTTATATGAAGTGATAGACGGCAAGTGGATTTTGAATTACGAGCCGAAGAATAAGATGCCGATTGAGGAGTTTTTAAAGCCTCAGAGACGTTTCAGGCATTTATTTAAAAAAGAAAATGAAGCATTGATTGGAAAATTTCAGGAAGAAATTGATAAGAGATGGGAAGAACTGAAGAATAAGTGCAATTAACACCTCTGCAATTAACACTGTAATGAAAAATCGGACAGTTTTCAAAACTGTCCGATTTTTAAGATTGCTCGCAAAACTGCTGCTCAGACTGCCTGCGGATTTCCTCGATTTCAGCCTGTTTTTTCGCCTCGTCTTCTGCAGCCTCTCTCAAAAGCCTTTCATAAATTTCATTTGCTTCCTTTATAATTTCTGTCTGCTCCGGCGGACTCAGGATATCACTGCTCCCGGTGAAATTATTTTTTTTTTCGTCAAAGACCAAAGAGCTGTTTTGACTATAAGACGCATCTGTGGAAGGAAGACCTCCTGACAGAAGGGAATCCACAGTATTTTGATTGCTGGATGTATTCATAATAGCATCAAGTGCTGCCTGCGTATCCGCATCTACAGGCTTTTGACCATATAGACCGGAGTACGAGCCGGTTGCTGCATTATATGCAGACATATCAGCCTGACTGATTTCGGGCAGGCTTGGGGCTTCTTCCAATGCGAGCTGTTTTGCTTCTTCTTCAAGGCGGAGCGCTTCCTCTTCCTCGGCTTTTGAGGGCCAGATTCGGAATACCTCGGGATTATACAGTACTAACCACCACTTTATCACATGTGGATAATATTTTTTCAGAAAATAAGCTGTGGCAGGATCCATCATGTTACACACCATCTTTCCAAACATATTTCTCTTCATTTGAAGCTTTTCGATGCAGCTGTGTCAAACAGCCATTACTATTTTATCACATATTCTGCAAAATCGGTAGAATAAATGTGAAAAAATTTGTAACAGTTCAGTTTTTTATGCTTTTATATCCAGACGAAAACGGCAGCTCGTATTTCCTTGGCTGCCATTGGTTTCTGAACTGTCATGACCGGGGTAAGGTCTATAAAAAACAAATAAAAATTGTAATAAAAGTATAAACTAAATTGACAAATAAAAAGACTGTGTTATATTAAATATAGAACAGATAAAACAAAATGCAGAAGCAGATGTTTTATTTGAGTTTTGAAAAAGTGAGGAGGAAGATTATGAATATTCAGAAGTTTACACAGAAGTCCATTGAAGCAGTTAATAGCTGTGAGAAGCTTGCTATGGAATATGGCAATCAGGAGCTTGAGCAGGAGCACCTTCTCTATGCGCTTCTGACCCTTGATGACAGTCTGATTCTAAAGCTGATAGAGAAAATGGAAATCAATAAGGATTATTTTGTTGACAGAGTACGCAAGGCGCTTGAGAAGCGTGTCAAGGTACAGGGAGGACAGCCCTACGTAGGTCAGTATCTTAATAAAGTCTTGATTAGTGCTGAGGACGAGGCAAAGCGCATGGGAGACGAATATGTGTCTGTCGAGCATCTGTTTCTGTCAATGCTTCAGTCGCCGAACAAAGAAATCAAAGAGATTTTCCGGGAGTATGGCATTACAAGAGAACGTTTTTTAAAGGCACTGTCAGAGGTAAGAGGCAATCAGCGCGTAACGAGCGACAATCCGGAGGCAACCTACGATACATTGGAAAAATACGGACAGGATTTGGTAGAAAAAGCAAGAAACCAGAAGCTTGATCCGGTAATCGGCAGAGATAACGAAATCCGAAACATCATACGTATTCTTTCAAGAAAGACTAAGAACAATCCGGTGCTGATTGGCGAGCCTGGCGTTGGTAAGACCGCAGTTGTTGAGGGACTGGCACAGCGTATTGTGCGCGGAGATGTGCCGCAGGGACTTAAGGATAAAAAAGTATTTTCCCTTGATATGGGCGCACTGGTGGCAGGTGCCAAGTACAGGGGCGAATTTGAGGAAAGACTGAAGGCGGTTCTGGAAGATGTCAAAAACAGTGATGGTCAGATTATCCTGTTTATTGATGAGCTTCATACCATTGTGGGAGCAGGCAAGACAGAAGGAGCAATGGATGCCGGAAATATGCTCAAGCCAATGCTTGCAAGAGGTGAACTTCACTGTATCGGCGCAACAACGCTTGATGAGTACAGACAGTATATTGAAAAGGACCCTGCACTTGAGCGGCGTTTTCAGCCGGTTATGGTAGCGGAGCCTACGGTGGAAGACACGATAAGCATTCTTAGAGGCCTGAAGGAGCGTTACGAGGTATTCCACGGCGTTAAAATCATGGACAATGCGCTTGTCAGCGCAGCAGTGCTTTCCAACCGTTATATTACAGACCGTTTTCTGCCGGATAAAGCAATCGACCTTGTAGATGAGGCATGTGCTATGATTAAGACCGAGCTTGATTCCCTTCCTGCAGAGCTTGACGAGCTTCAGAGGAAAATCATGCAGATGGAGATTGAAGTTGCGGCTCTTAAAAAAGAGGAAGACCGGCTGAGCGCGGAACGCCTTGAGAACCTGCAGGCAGAGCTTGCAGAGCAAAAGGCAGAGTTTAATAACCGAAAGGCGCAGTGGGACAACGAAAAAGCATGTGTCGAGAAGCTTTCCAAATTGAGAGAGGATATCGAGGATTTGAACAACCAGATTCAGATTGCCCAGCGCGAGGGAAATCTGGAGAAAGCAGCAGAGCTAAGTTATGGGAAGCTGCCAGAGCTGAAAAAGCAGCTTGAACTGGAGGAGGAGCATGTCAATGCAAGAGAAATGTCTCTCGTGCATGAGAGTGTGTCTGACGACGAGATAGCAAAGATTATATCACGCTGGACGGGAATCCCGGTGTCGAAGCTCAATGAAAGCGAGCGGAACAAGACCCTCCATCTTGATGAGGAGCTTCATAAGCGCGTGATTGGGCAGGATGAGGGTGTTACCAAGGTGACAGAGGCAATTATCCGTTCCAAGGCAGGAATCAAGGACCCGGATAAGCCGATTGGCTCCTTCCTGTTCCTCGGACCTACCGGTGTCGGCAAGACCGAGCTTGCAAAGGCGCTTGCAGCATCGCTTTTTGATGATGAGTCCAATATGGTGCGTATTGATATGAGTGAGTACATGGAGAAACATTCTGTGTCACGGTTAATCGGAGCGCCTCCCGGATATGTCGGCTATGATGAGGGCGGTCAGCTTACAGAGGCAGTACGCAGAAAGCCGTATAGTGTTGTATTGTTTGATGAGGTTGAGAAGGCGCATCCGGACGTATTTAACATTCTTCTGCAGGTGCTTGATGACGGCCGTATCACGGATTCACAAGGACGTACAGTGGATTTTAAGAATACCATTCTGATTATGACCTCAAATATCGGTGCCCAGTATCTTCTTGATGGGATTGACAGTGACGGTAATATCGGGCAGTCGGCGCAGGATATGGTAATGGGAGAGCTGAGAGCACATTTCAGACCGGAATTTTTGAACAGATTAGATGAAACAATTATGTTCAAGCCGCTTACGAAAGAGAATATCGGAGGAATCATCAGTCTGATTCTTGCAGACATCAATAAGCGTCTTGCCGATAAGGAGCTAAGCATAGAGATTTCTGACAGGGCACAGCGCTTTATTGCAGAAAACGGATATGATCCGGTATATGGTGCAAGACCGCTCAAAAGGTATATCCAGAAGCATGTAGAGACACTGGCTGCAAAGCTGATACTGGCAGATAAGGTCAAGGCAGGCGATACGATTCTGATTGATTTAAACAGCACAGAAAGCGAACTTCTGGCAGTTACGAAATAAAATCAAAGAATAATAAAAAAGAACCATAAACACAGCCAATACGATGTTTATGGTTCTTTTTATGTACACCGGTACACAAAGGAAGGGCTGCCCGGAGCTAACGGATAATCACTGCATGCTGCAGCAAAAAGTCCTTCCACAACGGATAATATTGGGCCTTGATATGCACCTGATCCCATGTGTAATCAGCAACCAATGCGCCGTCATCGCAAAGGCTGCTCTCATTGATGTCAATGTAAAAAATATTTTTCTGGTTGGCGAGCGTTGCAATCAGTTTATTCCTTTCCAGAAGGCTTTCATTTGTGACACCTGCGTTTTCATCGGATTTTAGCTTTGTGACAAGCAGATTTGCCTGAATAAAGATTAAAGCATCGGGCTGCAGGCTTTGAATGTCGTTGACGACGTCGCGATAGTGCTCATAAAAGTATTCCGGTGTTCCGGTGCCGCATTCGTTGATGCCTACCATCAGATAAATCTTTCCAAACTGCTTCTCGGCAAGTACATCATGTACAGAGGTTTTACGGTTCTCGTACATGACCTTGGGTTTATCATAATCATATATGGTAAGGGAAGTCCTGCATAAAAAGGTAGCGCCCTCTATCCCTGCATACTGACTGATGCCTACGGTACGGGAATCACCGATAAAGCAGGCATCAGAGAAATAATCGTCCGTCGCAGTAGTAAAACTGTATAGCTCAGACTTGGCTGATGCTTTCGACGCAGCGGCAGGGCTTTGTATTGTTTCGTCAATGATAGAGGCGATGGAAAGTCCGGACAAGCCGTCTGTCTGCCGGGACAGAGATGATGCCGCAGACTCAGCCGGGATACTTAGGTTGCTGACCGCATAATCAGTGCCGAAGCCGGAAAAATCAGTCAAAAATAGTTGATCGTGCAAACCCTGCATGGCGGATGCCAAAGGCGGAGATGCAGGCGTATAGTTTTGCTCCTTGTGATAATACTGCGTATTCCAATAATTTCCAAGAATGCTGCATAGTAACGCTGACAATATTATCAGAAAGGACAATAGATAGCATTTCTTGTCTTTCATATAAGAACAGACCTCCGGTCATAAAACAATATCAGAATCTAAAATATAAAAACGGGTTGTTGATTCCGATGGATAAATAGTAAACAGAACACCAAAAAATAACAAATGCGATAAGAATGCCGGAAACCTTGTCACGTATTTTGCCGAAAAGCTTTTCAGGATAATGGGTGGAAAACAAAATACTTGCTATAAGCAGGGGAGCATATGTAGTCAAAAGCTTCGTAAAATCATTAAAATCTGTATTGGTGCCTATGCCAAAAACAGGAAACAGCTTTGAGAGATATATTCCAAGCTCGGAAAAATCACTGATTGCAAAAATGGTCCAGCTTATCAGGATATAAAAAATCATGTAAGTGTGTGAGAACAGCTTTGCAAAAAGATTGTCCGCATTCAGCCATTTTAGTGTTATATTTTTTTCAATAACCAGCAATATAAAAATGAAAATTCCCCATAGGATAAAATTCCATGCCGCACCATGCCAGAACCCGACCAGGAACCATACGACAAACAGGTTGCCAATCGTGCGGAGCCTTCCCTTGCGGTTGCCGCCAAGCGGAATGTATACATATTCCTTAAACCAAGTGCCAAGTGTAATATGCCATCTGCGCCAGAAATCCGTGACGCTGCGCGCCATATAAGGGTGCCGGAAGTTTACGGGCATCCGGAAGCCAAGCATCTCCCCCAGACCGACTGCCATCATGGAATAGCCGCAAAAGTCAAAATAAAGCTGCATGGAATATGCAAACGCTCCCAGCCATGCAAGCGGAGTGGAAATACTTTCGTAGCCGATTGTGCAGACTTCATTCCAAAGAGTGCCGATACGGTTGGCGATAATTACCTTATAGCCAAGTCCTACGATAAAGGTTTTCAGACCATTGTCAAGATTGCTGATGCCGATTGTACGCTCCTTTAAGGCATCGCGGATATCTGCGTATACAACAATAGGACCTGCGATAAGCTGAGGAAACATGCAAAGATAAGCACCGAGGTTTACAAAGGATTCGTCAGCATCTATTTTTTCAAGATATACGTCTATGATATATGATACAATCTGGAAGGTATAGAAGCTGATGCCAAGCGGCAGCGAGAGGTTCAGCGTGTAAAAACGCCAGTGAATACCCAAAAGCCGGAGCGCCGCATTGATATTTTCTATAAAAAAATTTGTATATTTAAAAAACAGCAGAAAACCGAAATTATATAAAAGCGCCAGCAGCAGAAAAAATTTTTTCTCGAATTTCCTGCCCTTAAAACGTGCAATGCCCCGTCCGATAAAGAAATTTACCGCGATGGAGCAAAGCATCAGAAAAAGGTAGTACGGCTCACCAAAGCTGTAGAATACCAGACTTCCGAGAAAAAGCAGAAGATTTCTGTTTTTGGGTGGGAATATGTAATATAAAACCAAAAAAACCGGTAAAAATACAAATATGAATGAAAGGCTGCTAAAAACCATGAAGTGCCTCCATGAATCATGATATAGGTTACAAAACTTCCGCACAAAGATATGTGCTGCCTTAATAAAAGTGATATTTGATAAATTATGCAACCGTACTAAATATTATAACAAAAGCTTATAGATAATTCCACAAAATTATCGGAATTTTTTTGTACAAATAATACAGTTAATTCCATAAAAAATATAGTGTTTTTAAACATTTATCAAGTTCGGCGGTGCTTGTTCTGACATCATTCCATTTATTGTAAAAGAAACTGAGGGTATATGCAGTGAAAATAAATTTTATTGCGTCACATAGGATAAATGTGCTACAGTTGAAATGAAACAGAAAGAAATACAGCGTTAAGGTATATGGGAGAAATGCTTTTTCCGGATAAAAGGAAGATCAGGATATATCACGTGGATTATGAGAGAGAGAAAATTCTGCAGAATGAAGATTAGGAAGGTATGACAGCAGCATGAGGTATGATAACGTAAAAAAAACAATAAATGAGAAAAAAATAAATCAAATGATTCATAAAAAAAGTATATATGGTAAGAGCATAATTAGGAGGAGCAGTAACAGAACAGACATCAGCAGAAAAATCATAAAATTGTCAGCCGCTTTGATGTCCGCAGTTCTTTTGATAACGGGATGCGGGGCAGGGACAAACAATGCCGGGAATACAAAGGTGGTGCTTACAACAGGATTTGGCAGGGACGAGGTGTTCCGTATCGACAAGGCGTCCTGCAGGCTGCCGGAGATTATGGTATATCTGACAAATACGAAGAACCAGTATGAGAAAACGCTTGGAAGCCGGATATGGGAAGCCTCCTACAACGGCGAAACACTGGAGGAAAATATTAAAGAGACAGTGCTTGCGCGGCTTGCACGGATTAAGGCTATGAACCTGCTTGCCGAAAGATATGAGATCGTGTTATCCGGTGAGGAGCTTGACAATGCTGCAAAGGCGGCAAAACTTTATTATGAGTCGCTCAATGACAAGGAACGGGAGCTGCTGGGAGCGGACGAGAAGCTTTTGTGCGCCATGTATGAGGAGTATGCGCTGTCTGCAAAGGTATATGAATATCTGATTGCCGATATCAATCCTGAGATTAGCGATGATGAGGCAAGAACCATTACAGTGCAGTGTATCCTGATAAAGACCTATTCGTTAAATGAAGCAGGAGAGCAGGTGCCTTATTCGGCTTTGGCAAAAGAGGAAGCATATCAGCGTGCGTCGGAGGCGCTCAGACGCGCGCAGGAAGGAGAGGATTTTTCCAGCCTGACTGCAGAGTACAATGAGGACAGCAATTCGATGTATTCTTTTGGAAAGGGCACGATGGATGCTGCTTTTGAGGAGGCGGCATTTAACCTTGGAACAGATGAAATCAGCGGTATAGTGGAGTCTGCGTACGGCTATCATATCATCAAGTGCATCAGTACCTTTGACAGAGACGAGACAGACCGGAATAAGCTCAAAATCGTGGAACAGCGCAGAAAAGAAGTTTTTAATGAGGAATACTCGGGGTTCGTAGAGGGACTTGCCAGAAATATCAATGAAAAATTGTGGAGTACGGTAGGATTTATAGAAGATGCAGAGGTAACGACGAGCAGCTTTTTTGAGATTTATCATGAGGTATTTTCTTCATAAAACAAATAAAAAATTAAGGAAGTATAAACAAATTATTAATTATTAGCACTCAACCAAATTGAGTGCTAATTTTGTCTTGACTTTTATAATTCAGGGTATTAAACTATCTATCAGACAGGAAATAAATACCTGATATCAATTATGTAAACAGACATGAGAAAGGAATGTGATTTTTATGGCAGAGAAGCGCGGAAGCTTGTCAATCAACAGCGATAATATTTTCCCAATTATTAAGAAGTGGTTGTATTCAGACCACGATATATTTTACAGAGAGCTGATTTCAAACGGCTGTGATGCAATCACGAAGCTGAAAAAGCTTGAGATGATGGGAGAGTATGAATATCCTGAAGGAGTGAAGAAGGATATTCACATCATCGTAAATCCAGAGGAGAAAACGCTGAAGTTTATTGATACCGGACTTGGTATGACAGCAGACGAGGTTGAGGAGTACATCAATCAGATAGCATTTTCAGGCGCTACGGATTTTATTGAGAAGTATAAGGATAAGACAAATGATGACCAGATTATCGGACATTTCGGTCTTGGCTTCTACTCAGCATTTATGGTAGCCGATGAGGTTCATATTGACACGCTTTCTTACAAGGAAGGGGCAGTGCCGGTGCATTGGGAATGTGACGGCGGTACTGAGTTTACGATGACAGACGGTGACAGGACTGCTGTCGGTACTGAGATTACATTGTACATCAATGAGGACTGCCTTGAGTTCTGCAACGAGTATAAGGCAAGAGAGGTTATCAAGAAATACTGCTCTTTCATGCCATATGAGATATATCTTGAGAAAGCCAATGCACCGGAAGAGTTTGAAACCATCAACCCCGAAGATAAAAGAGAAGATGACATAGTTGTTGAAACATTCGAGGAGGAAAGAGAGGTTCCCGGCGAGGACGGAAAAGAGCCGGTTAAGGAAAAGGTTCCAAAGCTTAAGATTAAGAAGCGTCCCGTGCCCCTCAACGACACACATCCTTTGTGGACAAAGCACCCGAATGAATGCACAAAGGAGGAATATATCGAGTTTTACCGCAAGGTATTTGCCGATTACAAGGAGCCGCTTTTCTGGATTCACTTAAATATGGATTATCCGTTTAATATGAAGGGTATTCTCTACTTCCCGAAGATTAACATGGAGTATGAGTCTATCGAGGGAACGATTAAATTATATAATAATCAGGTATTTATTGCAGACAATATCAAAGAGGTCATTCCTGAGTTCCTTCTGCTGTTAAAGGGTGTCATTGACTGTCCTGATTTGCCGCTGAATGTGTCAAGAAGCGCACTGCAGAATGACGGCTTTGTCACAAAAATCAGCGAGTACATCACTAAGAAGGTAGCCGATAAGCTGTCCGGCATGTGCAAGACCGATAAGGAAAATTATGAGAAGTACTGGGACGACATCAGTCCGTTTATCAAGTTCGGCTGCTTAAAGGACGACAAGTTCTGCGAGAAGATGACAGATTATATCCTGTTTAAAAATCTTGACGGCAAGTATCTGACACTTCCGGAGTGTCTGGAAGTCAAGAAGACGGACCCTGATGAGGTGAATGCCGGAGAGGCACAGGAGAATGAGGCAGCAGCAACAGATGCCGAGACTGGCGAGAAGGTAGAGGCTGAGGTAGTAGATGAGGATGGCGAGGCTGTAGACATTCCTACAGAGGACGAGGAGACAAAGGAAAAGATTATTTACTATGTCACAGACCTTGTACAGCAGAGTCAGTATGTCAATATGTTCAAGAAGGCAAAAATGGACGCTGTCGTGCTGCCTGACAAGATTGACCAGCCTTTCGTGTCACAGCTTGAAGCGAAGAATCAGGGAATTAAGTTCTCCCGTATTGATGCGGACCTGACAGATACCTTCAAGACCAAGAACTCCAAGAAGGTAGAGGAGGAGCTTGCAAAGAAAAGCGAGGAGATTTCCAAGCTCTTTAAAAAGGCTGTCAAGAAGGAAAACATCACGGTAAAGGTTGAGAAGCTTAAAAATAAAGAAATTGCATCAATGATTACTGTTTCCGAGGAAACGCGCAGAATGCAGGATATGATGAAGATGTATGCAATGCCCGGCATGGATATGGGCATGATGGGCAAGGAGGGTGAAACCTTAGTGCTCAATGCCAGCAACAAGCTCGTCGAGTATGTGCTTGAACATCAGGACGGTGAGAATGTGGAGCTTATCTGCGAACAGCTCTATGATTTAGCGCTGCTTCAGCAGGCGCCACTGCAGCCGGAAGCAATGACAAAGTTCATCAACAGAAGCAACAAGATTATGATGCTTTTAACGAAATAGAATATTTTTTATGTGTCCATGTGCATAAAAATACCGGTTCGGCATTGCGCCGAACCGGTATTTTATTTTTGAGACTGTTTGATATAAAATTGTGTGATGCGATCGTTTTCCAGAAACCAGGAATCCTTGTCCTTCGTACCGGTTACCTGACAAAGCGTAGAGCAAATACCAAGCGCGGGATTCCACAGATAGTCACGCTCCTCATACATGCCGATTAAAATATTCCGATCTACAAGACCTGTAAAACCAAGTTTCTTAACGGGCTTTAGGTCAAGCTCAAAGCCAAGGCGCGGATTATACGTTGAAATGATAATGCCTTCCTTGAGAATATCATGAACAATTACGCTTTCATAACAATTGCGGACTATGCCGACCATGTGGATATCACAGGCACGTGTGAGATTTTCATCTCGCAGGTCTGTCTGGAGCAGATACCTTCCGTCACAAGTCGGGAATGTGAAATTCTCGTCCGAGGTGTCTGAATAAAGTACGAAACGCCCTACTCCAAGATAGACAGCAGGATAATCTTTGCCGCAATACGTTACATAAAGTCCTCCGCGGTACTCACCGGTAGATGTGCCTTCAAACTCAAAACTCTCTCTCATATAGCTTCTCCCAATTAACAATTACCAACAATTTTCAAGCAGAACAAACTAATTACCAACATAATATTATATGAAATGTTCGATGACAAGTAGGAAAAGCTGATGAAAAGAACAGTAACACACTATTGATTTAAATAAATAATTATTTCGAAATAATGGATTTTTATACAATAAAAAAGAAAAATTAAAAATTTACTGTTACATTTAGGAAATGTAGCATAAGTAGAGTGATTTCTGCAGCTGAGCAGCAAAATTGCAGCTACAGTTAAAATACAACTTTTGAATGACAAAACGGGTAAAATAGTTTACAATTATTTTGAACAGGATTTTTCGGACATACGCCCGTCAGTGAAAAGGAGGTTGCTTCTGCATATGAGACAGAATCCGAAACCGCAGGAAATATACAGGCATTTTAAGGGAAACCTTTATCAGATTATTACCATCGCACGCCACTCGGAAACAGGGGAAAAGATGGTTGTATACCAGCAGCTCTATGCACCTTATGAAGTCTACGTACGGCCGCTTGAGATGTTTATGGGCAGGATTGACACAAAGAAGTATCCGAATGAGAAGCAAACCTACCGTTTTGAGAAAACAGATGCCGGAGCTGGAGAAACAGTCCGGCAGCCTCAGGAGACTCCGGCAGAGACAGGAAAAGAGGAACCAGCGGCAGCCCGTGTACAGGAGCCTGCCGGAAATGAAGACGGCTTTGAACTCGACCCGGGGATAGTGGAGTTTCTTGATGCAGACAGCTACGAGAAAAAGCTCCAGATACTCAGCGCGCTTCACCCGAGAATAACGGACGCAATGATTGATACCATGGCGGTGAGCCTTGACACGGAAATCAAGGAAGGCGATATCGAGATGCGTTACAGCGAAATCAAAAACTGCCTGATTACGATGGAGCGCTTTGAGTGCAACAGACTCAGATAAAACTCAGATAAGAAAAGGAGTGTAGTATGAAATTATTATCAATTGCAATTCCCTGTTATAATTCAGCGGCATATATGCGCAAATGCATTGATTCCCTGCTTCCGGGCGGTGAAGATGTGGAAATTATTATTGTAAATGACGGTTCAAGCGACAATACGCCTGACATTGCCGAGGAGTACAGAGAACGTTTTCCGGGCATCGTGAAGGTGGTCAATAAGGAAAACGGCGGACATGGTTCCGCAGTAAATACAGGTATCGAGCATGCCGGCGGTCTGTACTTTAAGGTTGTGGACAGTGATGACTGGGTGAACCAGAGTGCATATATCCAAATATTAAATAAGCTCAAAGAGCTGCTGAAAGATGGAAATTCCGTTGACATGTTTATCAGCAATTTTGTCTATGAGAAGGAAGGGGAAAAGCGCAAAAAAGTCATGAAGTATCACCATGCCCTGCCGCAGGACGAGATTTTTACATGGAAAGATATCCATCATTTCAGAGTGGGGCAGTATATATTGATGCATTCTGTCATATACAGGACAAACCTGCTTCGTGAATGTGGATTGAAGCTTCCTGAGCATACCTTTTATGTGGATAACATTTTTGTGTTCAATCCGCTTCCTTATGTTAAGACAATGTACTATCTGGATGTGAATTTTTACCGTTATTATATCGGCAGGGCCGACCAGTCGGTCAACGAGCAGGTTATGATTGGCAGAATCGACCAGCAGATCAAGGTCAATAAGCTGATGGTCGATTATTATACAGCAGAAAAGCAGCGCATCTTTGCAAACGGCAAGGTGAGAAAATACATGGTAAATTATCTTGATATTATTACTACGGTATCCTCCGTACTGCTGATTCGCTCCGGACTTGATGAAAATCTCGAAAAGAAAAAGGAGCTGTGGCAGTATATCCGCACAAAAGATAAAATGCTGTGGACAAGGCTTCGCGGAGGGATTCTCGGCAATGCAATGAATCTTCCGGGAAAGCTTGGAAGAAAGATTACAATAGACGGATATAAAATCTGCCAGCGGATTTTTCACTTTAATTGACATAACGCTTGTAAAAATACAAAAAAACAGTTATACTAAAACGGATTATAATACAGATAACGGAGGAAGGATTCATGTATTCACTTGATGAAGTAAAGAAAGTAGACCCTCAGATAGCAGATGCCATCATAGAGGAGAAGGAAAGACAGAACAGCCATATTGAGCTGATAGCATCGGAAAACTGGGTCAGCAAGGCAGTTATGGCTGCAATGGGAAGCCCGCTGACCAATAAATACGCCGAAGGATATCCCGGAAAGAGATATTATGGCGGCTGTGAATGTGTCGATGTGGTGGAAAATCTTGCTATTGAGCGTGCAAAGAAGCTGTTTGGATGCGATTATGCAAATGTACAGCCTCATTCAGGCGCACAGGCAAATATGGCAGTGCAGTTTGCCATTTTACAGCCGGGCGATACCATCATGGGCATGAACCTTGACCATGGCGGACATCTGACACATGGCTCTCCGGTCAACATGTCAGGAAAATATTTCCATGTAGTGCCTTATGGCGTAGATGACAACGGCTTTCTTGATTATGATAAAATGAGAGAGCTGGCATTGGAGTGCAGGCCCAAAATGATTATTGCAGGTGCAAGCGCATATGCAAGGACAATCGACTTCAAGCGTTTCCGGGAGGTGTGCGATGAGGTTGGCGCAGTGCTCATGGTTGATATGGCGCATATCGCAGGCTTAGTGGCAGCAGGACTTCATCCAAGCCCGATTCCATATGCGGATGTCGTTACTACAACAACACACAAGACACTGAGAGGACCGCGCGGCGGATTGATTCTTGCAAACAAAGAAGCCGCTGAGAAATACAACTTTAATAAAGCGATTTTCCCGGGCATTCAGGGAGGACCGTTAATGCATGTGATTGCAGCAAAGGCTGTCTGCTTCCAGGAGGCGCTTACAGATGAGTTTAAGGCATATCAGCAGCAGATTGTTAAGAATGCGCAGGCTCTCTGCAGCGGATTGACAAGCAGAGGAATCAAGATTGTTTCCGGCGGCACGGACAATCATTTAATGCTTGTAGACCTGACTACATATGACCTTACAGGCAAGGCAGTTGAGAAGCTTATGGACGAGGCGCATATCACCTGCAACAAGAATACGATTCCGAATGATCCGAAGTCTCCATTTGTCACAAGCGGTATCAGGCTTGGAACACCTGCTGTTACAAGCCGTGGCATGAAGGAAGACGACATGGACCGTATTGCAGAGGCAATTGCTATGGTCATTAAGGAGCAGGAGAATGGGGTGGCTGGTGCACGTGCCATCGTACAGTCGCTCACAGACAAATATCCGTTAATTTAAATTGAACTGATATGGATTTGGAACCGGTATGCTGTATACCATGCTTCGGATATGGCATACCGGTTGTTATGTAGGGAGTACCGTGTTTTACGCTTTAATATAAGGATATAATAAGTATTTATGAAAAACGAACAGACAAGCAGAGAGAAAAGAAGACGCAGACGCGTAAGAAATCAGATACTTGCCTATTTCACACTGATTGTGATTATGGCGCTTATCATAGCAGCAGGATATTTCAGTGTAAAAGGTGTTATCAGCTATGTAAAAAAATATAATGATAAGGTAAACAGAGTGATTGAGGAAGCGGAGTCGAGTGCAGCCGCTGAGCTTTCTGATGATATATACACTGGGGAACAGGAGAATAACACAGAGATCAGCACAGGCGGAGATACATCCGGAGAACAGCAGAGCGATCCGCTTGATGAATTGATACAATCCCTATTAAATGACATGACTCTGGAGGAAATGGTGGCGGGAATGTTTATGGTGTCGCCGGAGTCGATAACAGGTGTTGGAACGGCAGTTCAGGCAGGCGACGGCACCAAGACCGCAATCACCGAAAATCCGGTCGGCGGAATTATCTATTCGGCAAAGAATTTTCAATCACAGGAACAATTCACTGAGATGATAGCAAACACAAGGGGGTATGCAAAATATCCGATTTTTACTGCGGTAAAGGCGGAATGCGGCGATAATACGGATTTCGGGCTGGAGGCGAGTGCAAAGGCTTCTGAGCTTACGGACACCGATGCTGTCAGAGAGGTGTATGGAAATATCGCGTCGAAGCTGGCTGGCTATGGGATTAACATGAATATGGCGCCGGTATCCGAGATTGTATCGGAGGACGGAGAGCCATCGCTTCAGGGAAGAACGTTTGGCTCTGACGCTGCGGTTGCGGCGCCGCTTGTCAATGCAGCAGTGCAGGCAATGCAGGAAAAAGAGGTCAGCGCCGTTCTGCAGAAATTTCCCGGAACGGCAGCAGGCGCTAAGACCTTGGAGGAGCTTAAGAACAGTGAATTTGTGATATATGATATGGCGATAAAAAACGGCGTGGACTGTATCATGGTATCAAACGTACAGGTAAGTGGAGTGACAGGAGATGACACGCCGGCTTCTTTGTCCTCTGTTATGATTCATGATGTGCTGAGAGATACCCTTGGTTTTCAGGGAGTTGTGATTACGGATTCGCTCAGCGACAGCGCCGTGACAGCAGGCTACAGCTCCGCTGATGCAGCCGTGGCAGCTATCAATGCAGGAGCAGATATGCTGTTAGAACCAGCCAATTATCAGGAAGCATATGAGGGAGTCCTTCAGGCAATTGCAGATGGAAAAATCACGGAGGAGCGTATTCATGAGTCCATGTACCGCATTTATCGTGTAAAGTATAAGAATGCATTAGATGAATCATAGGAAGTATAAGAGTGTATGGGGGAAGGCTGATGCTTGAAAAAGATGTTCGTACCTTGCATAACTTTGTTAAGAAATTTAAGAGGTTTCAGAAGCAATACTATCCTAAAAAGACAGAAGAAAATGATAACGGCGAATGGGAAATCGGAATCCCTCCCCATCTCTTAATTGAAACTCTGGATTACCCCGAATGGTTCGAGCTTCTGTGCCGGCATAGTATTGAAACGGATTATTATAATGCCCGATGGCAGTTTGCTGAACAAATAGGCAGCTATAAAGGGGAAAGTGTGAACATTTTCCCAAACAGGCGGAGGAATATGCCGTAAAATTTTGGAACAGAAATATCTATCGGGAAGATGAATACCAGAAAATCATGGCACTATATGCACTGCACAGAGTAAAATCTCCCTTATTGAAAAAATATATTAAAAAGCTTATGAAACAGATTATGGCTATTTAAAAGGATGGGCGGATAAATATGCCGATGAAGCAGAGTAATATAAAAAAGCCTCAGGGTGTGCGGAACCTTGGGGCTTTCTTGTACATACCCTTGTAAACGGATAGCATGAGCTTATAAGAAAGATAACAACATTGCCTGACCAAATAACTTGGCTATTTTCCCGATTGCAGATGTAGCCCGCTACGCCTGCGTTTTTTTGTCATGCACACCCGAAAGAATATTCAGCACTCTTTACCATAATTACCAGATGGAAGCATATCAGAAAACTTTAGAGTAATAAGATAAAAACTTGCAATTGTTTTAATCTTTACAATTACAAGTTCTCCAGAGAGCGATAGACGGGGCTCGAACCCGCGGTCTCGACCTTGGCAAGGTCGCGCGTTACCAACTACGCCACTATCGCATTCCTATATTGTTCATCTATGTCCTGCGAACAATATAGAGTTTACTATATTATTTTTCATCTGTCAACTATTATTTTCAATTTTTTTCAATCCCTGGAGACAATTCAGTCTTTTATGTATTCCTATCCGCCACCCTTCGTCCTGACTAAAATAATCCATAAGGCTGAACTGTTAATACATACTTCCATTAATTGTCATAATCTCTTGACTTTTTGAACACTGTTCAGTATAATAAAATTGAACGGTGTTCAGCAGGAGGTGCGATATGGATAATAAAGAAGCAATCATACAGGCAACAATCGAACTCATCGAAGAAAACGGTGAGCATTTGGAAGAAATCACAGTTCGTGAAATATGTAAAAGAGCAGGTGTCGGATTAGGGCTTGTGAATTATCATTTTGGAAATAAGGATAAACTTATTGAACTATGTGTTGAGCGTATGATAAACAGGATTGTCGAAAATTTTCAACATATACGGGAGAAAACAGAGGGACTTACGCCTTTTGAAAAATTGGAGTATCTCGGCAATATGACGCTTGATTTTCTGTTTGAACATTACGTTGTATCTAAAATTTCGGTTCTTACCGATATGCAGACGCCAAAAGACAATGACAATACGAACAGAACTTATATGGCATATCTACCGCTTGTTGCAGCCTGTCGTCCTGACCTTGATGAATCAAGCATCAGAAGAAAAACTTTTTGCCTGATTACGGTTATGCAGCAGATGTTCCTGCGGTATGACACAGTATCAAAGCTGATGGATATTGATTTAACGATAAAAGAAAACCGCAGAGCGTGGCATAGGCAAATTCTTCACGATATTCTGGAGGGATAGAGAATGAATATTACTGTCATAAACGGAACAGAAAAACGAGGTGTAACTTACCGATTGAAAGAGATGTTTTTAGCAGAGTTTACGGATAAGGCGAACATTACGGAGTATTATCTTCCAAAGGATTGTCCCAATTTCTGCAAAGGCTGTATAAGCTGTACGCTAAAAGGCGAAAACACCTGCAAAGACGCAGAGTACATCGGAAAAATTGATAAATCGCTTTTGGAAGCAGATTTGATTGTAATGACCTCTCCTGCCTATGTGTATCACGCTACGGGTCCAATGAAAGCGTTTCTCGACCATTTCGCATACCGCTGGATGCCCCATCGTCCTGCTCCTGAAATGTTTGGAAAGAGGGCAGTGATTATCACGCAATGCTTAGGTGCGGGAGCAAAATCTGCGGCAAAAGATATCAAACACAGCTTATCCTGGTGGGGCATTTCTAAGATCGGAATATTCACCGGTGCATTGATGGGTGATATTGTCTGGGAAAGACTTTCCGAAAAGAAGAAAGCAGAACTTACAAGAAAGATTAAAAAGTTATCTCAAACCTTTGTCCATATGGACTACAAAAAGCCTGCACATACAAATTTGATGACGAAAATCAAGTTCTCATTTTGCCGTATGATGCAGCAATCGCTGCATAAAAACGACCCTGAATATCTCGATGGGAAATATTGGGCGGAGCAAGGCTGGCTTGGCAAAACCAGACCGTGGAAATAACAGGTGAGAAATAATATGCCAAAAATTAATTCAGAATGGAAACGTTGTCCTGTCTGAAGTAAAAACACAGAGCTGATTAACGAAGCGGCAAAATTCAATTTGTAAAGGAGTATACTATGTTGGTCAATATAGCAGAAACGTTTGAATTATTGTTCGATAAAAATAACAAGATTGGATATATAACATTACAGGAATTGTAAAAAAAGCGCTGAAACGGATTGTGTTTGTCCTTACATGGATAATTAAGCGATATGCCTGACAATGATAATTCTTATGTTCGTACAAAAGGGCTTACATTACTTGCCTATAAATGCAAAATGGGATAAAGATTATAAAATTGATGAAATCATTGATAAATATTTAAGACATATAACAGATGTTAAGCCGAAGGCTGAACTGTTACAACTTTGTATTTTAATAAAATGTTATCTGTTGTCCCTGATAAAAAAATACGTTATAATGTACACAAAAGCAAACGCATTAACTTAGCGTCAGCGTACAGGGGACAATACGGTCAGAAGCGCCCGACTCTGCGCTCCTGCATACTGATGCCAATAAAGAAAGAGGATAAGCTATGGACAACACAAAGAAATTTAAGGAACGCTACCTTGCCGGTGAGATTGCATTTGAGGCAATTGATGATTACAGCTATGAGTGGGGTATGAGCGATGAGGAATGTACCCTTGCACAATATTTAGGACTGAATGCAGAGGAAGAAGATGCCTGGGTCAGTGAAAGCGACGAAGCACTGCAGGCGCTTTTGGATGCGCAGAAAAAATAGAGAAGCAGGAAAAAACGATATGATGGAAGGGAAACCATAATTATGGATATCAGGAAAAAACACGACCAAGACAAGCAAAACTGCACTGTGCTTTGGTATGATAAGCCTGCCTCAGACTGGAACGAAGCGCTTCCGGTGGGAAACGGCAGAATCGGCGGTATGGTGTTTGGCAATATTGGCTGTGAACAGATACAAGTCAACGAGGACACTATTTGGTATGGCGGTCCGATGGACAGGAACAATCCCAGTGCGAGGGAGAAGCTTCCGGTGATACAAGAGCTGATTAAGAAAGGAAAAATCCATGAAGCAGAGCGGCTGTGCAAACAGGCAATCGGCGGCACGCCGTTTGGCATGCGCATCTATCAGACATTAGGGGATATTTCAATTGATTATGACCTGGGCAGTGATGTGTCTTTAGATGATGTGACAGAATATGAACGCGGTCTGAATGTAGGGAAAGCACTTTTCTACACCCATTTTGAGCTTGACGATACGAAGTATGACAGGGAAATTTTTATGTCGGCGCCGGATGATGTCTGTGTAATGCACCTGACTGCGAGAGGGAAAAATAAGCTGAATATCGAAGTGATGCAGTCAAGGCACCATATTTATGAATATTCACAGAAAGCATCACACGACAGCATTGTGCTTGGCGGAAATCTGGGGCGCGATGGACTGGATTATGCCATGATGTGCAAAGCATTCAGCCCTGACGGGAAGATTGAAGTGATCGGCGAAAGCATTACAGTCTCTCATGCGGCAGAGGTATTTTTGTATTGGAGTGCAGCAACGACCTACCGTGTTCATGTGCAAATGACAGATGACATCATGGATGAGAGCCTTGCAAAGAAGGAGGCGCTTTGCCAAGTGCTGACAGACAAGCTTGCAAAAGCAGCGGCAATGGGTTATGAAAGGCTTCTTGACAGGCATATAGCGGATTACAAAGCTTATTTTGACAGAGTATCGCTGACGTTGGACACAGATGATGTGCCTGAGACGGCTGTTCGGGCGACAGACAAATGCCTTGCGGAGATTGCAAAGGGCAGTACGAATCTTGGCTTAGAACAGTTATACTTTAATTTCGGAAGATATCTTCTCATAAGCTGCAGCCGTCCGGGAACGCTTCCTGCTACCCTGCAGGGCTTGTGGAATAAAGATATGGAGGCACCGTGGGACGCTAAATTTACAATCAATATTAATACAGAGATGAATTACTGGCCAGCAGAGAGCTGTGATTTAGGCGACTGCCACCTGCCGCTTTTTGAGCTGCTCAGGAAGATGCTTCCAAACGGCAGAAAGACAGCGCAGGTTATGTATGGCTGCCGCGGCTTTGTAGCGCATCACAATACGGATATCTGGGGCGATACGGCGCCGCAGGATTTGTGGATTCCGGGGAGCTTCTGGGTCATGGGCGGTGCATGGCTGTGCACACATATATGGACACATTATACATACACAGGAGATGTGAAATTTTTAAGGGAAATGTTTCCCATTATGCGTGAAGCGGCTCAGTTTTTCCTTGATTTCTGTATTGAGCATGAGATTGACGGCAAGACATATCTGTGCACCTGCCCAAGCGTATCTCCTGAAAATACCTTTATACTGCCAAATGGAGAGCAGGGGGCAAATTCAATTGGAGTGACCATGGATAATCAGATTTTGCGGGATTTGTTTCACCAATGCAACGAGGCGGCAAAAGTATTGGGGGTGTCAGACGAGCTGGACAGACAGATTGCCGAAGCCTGCAAACGGCTGATTCCTACACGTATCGGAAGTGACGGCAGAATATTGGAGTGGTGTGAGGAATATCAGGAGAAGGAACCGGGACACCGGCACATTTCGCATTTGTATGGTCTTCACCCGTCCAATCAGATTACAAAGGATGCAACGCCCGAGCTTGCAAAAGCGGCAGAGCTTACCCTGCAGAAGCGCTTGGAAGGCGGCGGCGGTCATACCGGTTGGAGCCGGGCATGGATTATGAATCACTATGCAAAGCTTTGGGACGGAGAAAAAGCACATGAGAATCTCAGACAGCTTTTTGTGAAGTCAACACTGCCGAATCTTTTTGACAATCACCCGCCATTTCAAATTGACGGTAACTTTGGTTCAATAGCAGCGATGGTGGAAATGCTGGTACAGAGCAATAAAGACAGAATTGTACTGCTTCCTGCACTGCCTCAGGCGTGGAAGGATGGAAACCTTACCGGTGTCCGGGTATACGGCAATGCACGCATGAATATCACATGGAAAGACGGAAAGCTTGAAAACGCTCAGATATGCAGCGGATATGATACAGTCAGAAGGTTTATGTATCAGGATAGAATTGCGGAGACTGTGTTGAAGCAGGGTGTGTGGACACCGATAATATTTTAAGTTGCTGTTCACACCCTGTCTGATTTTGAGTCAATTTTGTCTGCAGGAGTACAAATCGGCGAAATTGCATGGTCTGAGGCGTGTTGTCCCTGTACACGGACGCTAACTTTCAGATAAGGAAAAGGAGATATTGAGATATGAAATTCCGTTTCAAGGAGGATGCCAGGCGAATTGTTGTAATCTGTGCCGCGTCCGCGCTAATGGCGCTGAATATTAAAACCTTTGTGAGGACAGGCGGACTGTATCCGGGCGGTGCGACCGGACTGACACTGCTTATACAAAGAATTGTCCAGCTATTTTTGGGTGTTGAGATTCCCTATACGCTGATCAACATCATATTGAATTTGGTTCCGGTGTATATCGGCTTCCGGTACATCGGCAAAAAGTTTACGATTTATTCGTGCCTGTCGATTATGCTCACGAATATATTGACAGACCTGCTCCCGTCTTATGCCATTACATATGATATGCTGCTTATCAGTGTCTTTGGCGGAATGATTAACGGTTTTGTCATCAGCCTGTGCCTGATGATGAATGCAACGACAGGCGGAACGGACTTTATCGGAATCTTTTTGTCAGAAAGAAAAGGAATCGACTCCTTTAATATTGTTCTTGGGTTTAATGCTGTGCTGCTGGCGGCTGCAGGAGTGCTGTTTGGGTGGGAAAAGGCGCTGTACTCAATTATTTTTCAGTATACCTCCACACAGGTGCTTCACATGCTTTTCAAACAATACCGCCAGCACACGCTTCTGGTGGTGACTAACCATGCAAGAGAGGTGTATGAAGTGATTGCACGGGACAGCAATCATGGTGCCACGATTCTTGAAGGGGAAGGCTCCTACGAGCATCAGGAGCGCAAAATTGTTTATTCTGTTGTATCAAGAGCAGAGTGTAAGCATATTATAAATGATATCAAGAAGGTTGACCCTAAAGCATTTGTCAATGTCATCAATACACAGCAGGTATCCGGCCGCTTTTACCAAAGACCTTATGAATAAAAGCGATACATGAAGAAAAAGTTATACACCAATAAAGAAGATTCTCCAGTAATTGGGAGAATCTTCTTTATTAAAAAAATTGAAAAATATGAATTTACTTCGTTAGAAAGTTATTTCAATGACATTAGAACCCTTGTCCGGTGTAACGATGGAATCATTGCCTTCGATTGCTAAGAAGCCGTTTACTGCATTTGCAGCGCGCATATTGACCATGCGGATTGTGTATGGCTTGCAGCCGTCAGCAGTCACCAGGATACTGCGTCCCTGTCTCTTTACAGAAGCAGAAAGCTCTACTGTATTGTCCATTCCATAAACCGCTGTGTCAAGCTTGATGCCGTCATGAATTGCATACACACGAAGCTCGCAGCCGTCAGCGTAGTCATAGTCCGGTCTGTCATCATGTGAGCCGATCGCTATGATAGAATTTTCACGAACCATCAGAGGGATACTCAGATAGCCGTGCTGCTCCTCAACCCAGGTGCCGCCGCGGTATTCCCTTCCTGTAAAAAAGCTTGTCCAGATACCCTGCGGCAGATAGTATTCCGCTCTGCTTTCATCATTGAAGATTGGAGCAACGAGCAGGCTGTCGCCAAGCATATACTGCTTGTCAAGATAGTGGCAGGTCTTATCCTTTGTGAATTCAAGAACCATACTTCTCATGGTTGGAATCCCTTCTGTGGCAGCAGTGACAGCTGTCTTGTAAAGGTAAGGCATGAGCTTTGCCTTTAAGCGTGTGAAGAAACGCACTACGTCGACAGCTTCTTCGTCATAGACCCATGGAACACGGTAGGACTGGCTTCCGTGGAGTCTGCTGTGTGAAGAAAGCAGACCAAAGGCTACCCAGCGCTTATATACGTCGGCAGTAGAGGTATGCTCGAAACCGCCGATATCGTGTGCCCAGAAGCCAAAACCTGACATACAAAGCGATAAGCCGCCGCGCAGGCTTTCCTCCATAGACTCATAGTCTGACCAGCAGTCGCCGCCCCAGTGTACAGGGAATTTCTGACCGCCGACAGTGGCAGAGCGTGCAAACAGGACGGCCTGTCCCTTTCCGCGTTTTCTTTCAAGAAGCTCATATACGCATTTGTTGTACAAATAGGTGTAATAGTTATGCATTTTTTTCGGGTCCGAGCCGTCATAGTAAACAGCATCCGTAGGAATTCTCTCACCGAAATCCGTCTTAAAGCAGTCAACACCCATATCAAGGAGAATTTCAAGCTTATCCTGGAACCATTTCCATGCAGCGGGGTTTGTAAAGTCGACGATTGCCATGCCCGGCTGCCACATATCCCACTGCCATACCTGACCGTTCGGGCGTTTGATAAAGTAGCCGTTTTCCATACCTTCCCGGAAAAGCACGGATTCCTGTCCGATGTAGGAGTTAATCCACACACAGATATTTAAGCCCTTGTCCTTGATGCGCCTCAGCATGCCGACAGGGTCAGGGAATACTCTGCTGTCCCATAAAAAGTCGCTCCAATGAAATTCTTTCATCCAGAAGCAGTCAAAATGGAAGGTCCTAAGCGGAATCCCTCTGTCAAGCATACCGTCAACAAAGCTCATCACAGTCTGCTCGTCATAGTTTGTGGTGAAGGAGGTGGACAGCCACAGACCAAAGGTCCAAGGAGCCGGAAGTCCCGGTTTTCCGGTAATATCGGTATAACGCTTCAATACCTCTTTCATCTCAGGACCATTGATTAAGAAGTAGTCAAGGTAAGTGCCTTCCACGGAGAACTCGGCTTTTGTAACCATTTCTGTTCCGATTTCAAATTCTACTTTTTCAGGATGGTTGACAAAGACGCCGTAGCCTTTGCTTGAGATATAGAATGGAATGTTTTTGTAGCACTGCTCTGTGCTTGTGCCGCCGTCAGCATTCCAGATTTCTATGCTCTGACCATTCTTTACAAATGGAGTGAAACGCTCGCCGAGGCCGTAGATTTTTTCATCAACGCCAATGCCAAGCTGCTGGCGGATATAGGTATCGCTGTTGTCGCCTTTGTCGTAAGCCAGACCCTTCCAGTCTGTTTTCATGAGTGCAAGGTCGCGACCCTTTGATTCGGTAACGAGTTTTCCGTTCCTTGTATATTTCATGTACCAGTTGTTTTTGCCAATCTCAAGTGCAAGGGAGCCGCTGTAAATAATAATGCGTTCTTCATTTTCATCAACATTCAGCGGTCTTGCGGCAGCATTGATTTCAAAGGCAGGGTAAGGATTGACAGCACCCAGATGATGATATGTCTGCACACGGATTACTTCATCCATAGGAGCTGTGATGACGAGCGTCAGATTGATGCCGCCAAGTGTATCGCCTCTGTGATTGATGCGGTTGGTTGGAGCACAAATCAATACCTTATCAGCCTCTGTTTTGGTAAAATATGCCTGCTGTGGTGCAAAACATTCACAGCCCTCCTGCTGAAGCCAGCAGCCGTTACTGAATTTCATTGTTACCTCTTTTCTGCGCCGGACTCAATATAATTAATCGTTTTAGTTAGAAAATTGCCGCACCCGGCACTGTGCAGGCTTATATAATTATCATAACATGTTATGGAAAATATGGAATGAAATAATTAGAGTTTTTTTGTGATATTTTTAACAGTTCAGCCTTATGGATTTTTTATCAGAAAGCTGCATTTTGTGGTCAAAATGCTTACAATATGGTAAAATAATAATAATCCCATCATTCGGTTTTATTCGAGTTCAAATAAAGGAGGAATTTCTATGAAACTTACTTTTGTAGGTGCAGACCATCAGGTAACCGGAAGCTGCCATTTCCTTCAGGCATGCGGCAAAAATATGCTGATTGACTGCGGCATGCAGCAGGGCATAAATCCCTTTGAGTGCTGTGAAATGCCGGTAGATGAGGCGCTGATTGATTATGTGTTTCTGACACATGCGCATGTGGATCATTCGGGAAACCTGCCGCTTCTGTATGCGAAAGGCTTTCGCGGCAAGGTATTTACCACGGAGGCATCCGCGGATTTGTGCTCCATCATGCTTCGTGACTGCGCGCATATTCAGATGCAGGAGGCGGAGTGGAAAAATAGAAAAGCGAAAAGACATTCAGGGCTTCCGGCAGCGGAACCGGCATATACGATGGAAGATGCTGACGGCATCATCCGGCGGCTGATTCCATGTGATTACAACCGCAGGATAGAGATAAGCGACGGCATTGCCATTCGATTTACAGATGTAGGACACTTGCTCGGCTCGGCAAGCATTGAGGTGTGGCTTACAGAAGGCGGCGTGACCAAAAAGATTGTATTTTCAGGTGATATCGGAAATAAAAACCAGCCGTTGATTAAAGACCCTATGTACACGAAGGAAGCAGATTATGTGGTGATGGAGTCAACCTACGGAGACCGGTATCATTCGACAGAAAAGCCGGAGTACGTGCCGGCGCTTGCCGAGGTAATCAATAAAACCTTTGCTAAAGGCGGCAATGTAGTGATTCCATCCTTTGCAGTGGGCAGGACGCAGGAGATTCTTTATTTTTTAAGAAAGATAAAAGAAGACAATATGATACCTGCCTTTCCAAAGTTTGAAGTTTATGTGGACAGTCCGCTTGCTGTGGAGGCAACCGGCGTATTTCAAAAAAACATTAATACCTGCTTTGACGAGGACGCAATGGCGCTCGTACGCAGCGGCATCAATCCTCTGAATTTTCCGGGGCTGAAGCTTGCTATCACAAGTGATGAATCCAAACAGATTAATTTCGATGAAAAGCCGAAGGTCATTATCTCTGCCAGCGGTATGTGCGAGGCAGGACGTATCAGGCATCATTTGAAGCATAATCTGTGGAGGCCTGAGTGTACGATACTCTTTGTAGGATATCAGGCGGCAGGCACGCTTGGACGCGCTTTGGTAGACGGTGCGGACGAAGTGAAGCTGTTCGGAGAAGCAGTTGAGGTCAGGGCAGATATCAGGCAGCTTCCGGGCCTGAGCGGCCATGCGGACAAGGGCGGATTAATTGAGTGGGTGAACGCCTTTGAGAAAAAGCCGGATAGAGTATTTATTGTGCATGGTGAAGATACCACCTGTAATTTGTTTGCAGAATGCCTGAAATCAGAGTACGGACATAAAGCGTATGCGCCATATTCGGGAACAAGAGTCGATTTGATAACAGGAGCTATTGAATACGAGGCCGCACCTGTTGCTGTCAAGAAACGGATACGAGGCGCATCTGATGTCTTTGCAAGACTGCTTGCAGCCGGACAGAGGCTGATTGCAGTTATCTATAAAAATGAAGGCGGTGCAAACAAGGATTTGGCAAAGTTTGCAGACCAGATTAATTCACTTGCCGATAAATATGATGTTTAGCAGCGGAGTGCAAAAGCCTGATGCTGCAATATATGATGTAAAGGGAGACGTAAGGTATGAATATCATCGCTGCCGTAGACAGCAATTGGGCAATCGGATATCAGAACAGTTTATTGGTGCGCATTCCAAGCGACCAGAAGATGTTTCGCGAGATGACAGAGGGAAAGGTCATCGTGGTGGGAAGAAAGACATTGGAGACCTTTCCGCAAAAACAGCCGTTGAAAAACCGTGTCAACATTATTCTTTCCAGGGACAAAAAATATTGCGTTAAGGGTGCTGCCGTGGTTCATTCCATCAGGGAGCTGAGGAGGGAACTGGAAAAGTATGATGACAAGGATGTATATGTCGCAGGCGGGGCAAGTGTATATGAGCAGCTTCTTCCTTACTGTGATACGGCATATATTACGAAAATCGATTACGCGTATCAGGCAGACGCATATTTTCCGAAGCTTGACACCATGCCGGACTGGGAACTGACGGCGGACAGCGAGGAACAGACCTATTTTGACCTGGAGTATTACTTCCGGAAGTACGAAAGGAAAGGGACGGTAACAACAATTCCTGCCGTGAAAAAATGAACAGATAGGTTGACAATTACTTTTATTAGTACGATAATAAAAAACTAAAGAAGCTCTATGCATTCAGTGATGCTTCAGTATTCTTTGCACCAGCGTTCCGTACGCCGGTGCCTGACGGCAGAACAATAAGAGGAAAGGGAGAACATGAAAATGGAGAAGAAAGATTTGGATTGGTCAGGTCTTGGCTTTGGCTACAGACAAACTGACAAAAGGTATGTTACGAATTTTAAGAATGGCGCATGGGATGAAGGCGGACTGACAGAGGATGCCAACATTGTGCTGAATGAATGTGCAGGCGTTTTGCAGTATGCCCAGACCTGCTTTGAAGGCTTAAAGGCATATACAACACAAGATGGAAAGACCGTTGTGTTCCGCCCTGACTTAAATGAGCAGCGTATGCATGACAGCTGCGTGCGTCTTGAGATGCCTGCACTTCCCGAGGGACGTTTTGTGGAGGCAGTAAAGCAGGTTGTTAAGGCAAATGAAGCGTATGTGCCCCCTTACGGCTCCGGCGCAACACTTTATTTAAGACCATATATGTTCGGTACAAACGCCGTTATCGGTGTGAAACCGGCTGAGGAATATCAGTTCAGAATCTTTGCAACACCGGTAGGACCATATTTCAAGGGCGGAGCAAAGCCTCTTACAATCAGAGTCAGTGATTTTGACCGCGCAGCGCCGCATGGAACAGGCCATATCAAGGCAGGACTGAACTACGCGATGAGCCTGCATGCTATCGTTACAGCCCATCATGACGGCTTTGACGAGAACATGTATCTTGACCCTGCTACACGTACAAAGGTGGAGGAGACAGGCGGAGCGAACTTCCTGTTCGTTACAAAGGACAATAAGGTCGTAACACCGAAGTCAGACAGCATTCTTCCTTCCATCACACGCCGTTCACTGATGATTGTGGCAAAGGACTACCTTGGATTAGAGGTTGAGGAGAGAGAGGTTCTCTTTGATGAGGTTCAGGATTTTGCAGAGTGCGGACTTTGCGGTACGGCAGCAGTAATCTCACCGGTTGGAAAAATTGTCAATAAGGACAAGGAAATCTGCCTGCCGTCAGGCATGAATGAGATGGGACCAATCACCAGGAAGCTTTATGATACGCTTACGGGCATTCAGATGGGACGCATCGAAGCGCCGAAGGGATGGATTGTAGAGATATAATTTCAATGCAGGATTGGTAAGATGCGGAAATCGTTCAGACTTTTCGAAGCTATTATAAAATGTGCAGCTCTGCCGGGGCTGCATATTTTTTGTGTTGTCTTATGTCAACAAATAAGGTATACTAAAAGATAATGAGTTTTTAAGGAAGTGAAATAATGGGGGATAACAGGGAGCAGATGAGGTGCCTTGAGTTTTCCTGTCAATCAATCGAATTGAATGTAAAACCGGGAGAAATCATAGAAGACAGCCTGATCATACGTGCTGCGGATAAATATGCGCAAGGAAAGATTTATTCATCTGACACAAGACTGAGACTGTATGAAATGGAATTTAGGGGGGAAGAATCCCGGCTCGAATACTGCTTTGATGCAGCATCTGCCGAGGCGGGAAGCAGTATTCGGGGGGAACTTACGGTCATAAGCAGCGAGGGGGAATACACCATACCCTTCCGGATTCATGTACAAAAGCCGCTGCTTCAGAGTTCTCTTGGAAACATTAAAAATTTGTTTCATTTTACCAATCTGGCACAGGCAGACTGGGCGGAAGCCGTAGAACTGTTTTATTCCCGGGAGTTTGTTTCCATTCTCACCAAAAATGATAAAAACGCATATTTGTCTTATGCAGGGTTATCAAGATATGACAGAAATGAGCAGAATGTTGAAGAATTCCTGATTGAAGTCAACAAGAAAACGCCTGTTATTTACAGCTTTGACATGGAAGGATTTCTGCTTGAAGACGTGCAGGACAGCATTGTTAAGAGTGTTGTCATAACGAAAAGCGGCTGGGGGTACAGCCATATTCCGTTAAGAATAAACGGAGAGTTTCTCAGTACGGACAGACAGGCGCTTACGAATGCGGATTTTTTAAATAACAAATGTAATTTTAATATCTATATTGATGCATCAAAACTGCACAATGGCATTAACAGCGGCAGTATCATCTTTTCCGATGCATGTAATGAGTACACGATTCCGGTTGATATTCTGATGGATGATGCGCCTGAGAGAAGAACGGATAATCGGAAAAAGAGACAGGCAGTCTGTGATATGGTTAACAGCTATATTTACATGAAATTTGGCAGGATAACAGCGGAACAATTGGTAAGCAGCATGGAGCACAATCTGGACACGCTGCTTGAGCTTGATGAGGATGATGTTCTTTACAATTTGTACCGGACGCACCTTCTGATTAAAAAAGAGCGCTTTAACGAAGCAAAATGGTATCTTGATATGTTGGAGCAAAGGCTTCCGAAGACACAGGAGGACAGCTTTCCTCTTTGCTATTACCTGTATCTGACAACTCTGATAAACTGCACAGAGGACTATGTCAGAGATGTCAGCAGCGAAATCGAGACGATATATGTCAATCAGGCCGACGACTGGCGGATTGGCTGGTTTATTCTCCAGATGAATGAGCAGCTTTCAAGAAGCAGAGAGCTTCGGTGGAAGTACATGGAGGAAATGTTTGAAAACGGCTGTTCCAGTCCTGTTATATTGTGTGATGCCGTTCTGCTGCTGCAGGATAATCCCACCTTTTTGCTAAAGCTTGATGCATTTGAGGAAAATGTGCTGTGGTTTGGAGCGAAATATCAGATGCTTAAGCCTGAATTAATTGAACAGCTTCAATATCTGGCGGCGCGCAAGAAGGAATATTCCGTATTGCTTTTTCGGATTTTGTGCGAGGTATACCGTACATATAAATCACCGCAGACAGTGGCATCAATCTGCCATATGCTGATACTTGGAGACAAAAAGGGTGTTGACTATTATCAGTGGTATGCGCTGGGTGTGGAATATTCCGTGCGTGTGACAGGGCTGTACGAATATTATATGATGTCGCTGGAGCTTGACAAATACGGCGATATCAAGGGGAACATTGAGATTCCCAAGATGGTTCTGATGTATTTTGCATACCAGAGCACGCTTGACTATGAACGGAATGCATTTTTGTATGCGTATATCATTAAAAATAAAGATAAATATCCTGATTTGGAACAAAGCTACCGCATCGCGATTGAACGTTTTATCGTAGACCAGATAAAGGCAGGACACATCAATGAAAATCTCGCCTATCTTTACAAAAACAGGCTTGCGCCGCAGATGATCATGGATGAGACGGCATATGCTTATACGCCGCTTCTTTTCATGCACCGCATCTATGTGGATAACCCGAAGGTAAAGAGCATTGTCGTGATTCATGAAAAAGTAAACGGAGAAAGCTCCTATCCCGTCACGAACTGCGTCTGTATGATTCCGATTTATGGAAGCGAGTATAAGCTCTTTTTACAGGATGAGAACGGGAACCGGTTTACAAAGAGCGTGTACTATGAAAATAAGCAGCTTATGGAGCCGGGCAGACAGCTGGACTATGTCAGCAGCTACATGCAGGGAAGGCTGAGCTTTGACATCTATCTGTGCGAGGCAGATAAAAATTATATTACCATTTCACAGGATAATGTAAGACGCTTTAAGAATCTGGCGGAGTCGCCGCAGGTCGTGGAAAGCTTTAAGAAGGAAATCCGCACCAGACTGCTTCGGTTTTATTATGACAATGACATGATTGGCGAACTGGACGCTTTTTTGGAGGATATTGAGGCGGACCAGATGGAAACATCGGAACGGGCAGAGTTTATCCGGTATCTGATCTCAAGAGGCATGTTTGAGAAGGCATATTACTGGCTGAAATCGTATGGCGTGTCAGGAGTGGAGCCAAAGGCTGTGGCGCGGCTTGCGAGCAAACGTATTGTCAGCAGGGATTATGAATATGATGAATTTCTTGTAAATATATCTTTTTACATTTACAAAAATATGAAATACGATGAAAATATCCTTCGTTATTTGATGATGAATTATGAAGGGAAGGTTTCCGAGCTTCGAAAGCTGTGGAAATCTGCCGTGGATTTGGAGCTGGACACACAGCAGATTATGGAACGTATCCTGAGACAGATACAGTATACAGGCGTTATGATTCCTGACAGAGATCCAATACTGATTTCCTATGCCCGGTGCGAAGAACATGACGCAGATTTGGTGAATGATATCCTTATGAATATTGCATATGAATATTTTGTAAATGAAGCAGTTGTGTATCCTGAGATTTTTGATATGCTGTATCAAAAACACATGCAGGGAGTGCTGAGGGACAGAATATGCAGGCTGGCGCTCCTGAAGTTCTGGGCGGAAAATATGCAGGCAGATATGGAGATACCCGGCGATGCAGTCAGGGAGTTTATACAGGAACTTCTTGCAGAAGAGGTGTATTTTCCGTTTTATGTGCAGCTTGCGGATATGGTGCCGGAATTGCATTATATCAAGAACTGCATGTTTGTAGAGTACCGCACAAGACCTGGCAGCCAAGTATATATTCACTATACAGTTGATGACAACGCAGCGAGTGACAGCGATGAGAATAAAATGACAGAGGATATGACCTGCGGCCATTATGAAATCAAAGAAATGAAAGAAATGTACGAGGGAATCCATGTGAGTATGTTTCAGCTTTTTTATGGTGAAGCGCTTCAATATTATATTACGGAGAATTACTCTGAAAATGGCGAACAGCCGCAGGAGCGTGTCACACAAAGCGATACATTGTCCAACAGGTCGGGTGAGAATAATCAGTCTTATGATACAGATGACCGGTTCCGCATTTTGAATGATATTATACTGAGCGCCAGCCTTCAGGACGAAGCAACCGCCCAGCAGCTCACAGAGGAATATTTATATCAGGATTTCTGTGCACGGGAGCTGTTCAGAGTATTATAATAACAAATGTTATTTTAGGGGTAATGGAAATGTTGATAGACAAGGCACTGGATGAGATGACGAAAAAGAATAAGGTGGTAATCGGTTTTGATTTGGGAAATGACTATTCGCAGATTAGTTATTGCAGGCAGAACCAATCCATGCCGGATACCGCGAGTCTGGTGATGGGGGAGGAGCAGTACAATATACCGACCCTGCTGTGCAGGCGTGCGGAAATGGAAGAAAACGCCGCATGGCTCATGGGAAAAGAGGCGCTGAGAAGCGCCCGGGAAGGCGAGGGAACACTTGTCGAGGATATTGTGCTGCTGGCGAAGAATAATGTAAGCATAAAAGTAGGCGGGGATGAGCTTTCAGCCGAGTACCTGCTTGAGATATTTGTAAAGAAAGCGATTGCTGTGTTAGCTGCATATATCAAGACGGAAGACATCATAGCAGTGGCATTTACCATGAGAGATATGAATCCGAATCTGATGGAAATGCTCAAACGTATCACGGGGCACATAGGAAACCGCAAAATGGAGGCATATTTTCTGAGCCGCGAGGACTGCTTTTTCCAATATATGATACATCAGCCCGAGGAAATGTGGATACATGATGTGCTGTTATATGATTATAGAAGTGACGGCATCAAAAGCCATATTCTTTCGATGAACCGAAAGACAAATCCTGTGGCATGTTTTATAGAAACAGCAGATTATCCGCAGATGAAGATACCGGATTTATCAGATAAGTCCGAGACGGCAAAAGGGGCATTTTATAAGCAGCTTGATACAGCGCTGCTTGAGATTGTGCGGAAAAACTGCGAGCAAAGAAACGTTACGTCTGTTTTTCTGCTGGGAGATTCCTTCTCGAAGGAATGGTGCAAAGAATCCCTCAAGTATATGTGCCGGGGAAGGCGCGTGTTTCAGGGAAACAATCTTTTCAGCAAGGGCGCCTGTTATGGAGCAAGAGAGCGGGTATATCCGTCAACGCTTTCCGCTTCCTATGTGTATTTATCGGAGGACAAGCTTCGGGCGAATATCGGAATGACCTGTGACAAAGGGCAGACAGAGATTTATTATCCGATTCTGGATGCAGGTACAAACTGGTATGAGGCAGAACATGCCTTTGATGTAATGCTTATGAAAAATAATTCTATCACGCTCAATATCGCTCCGGTTGACGGCAGCAGGACGAGAGTGGCGAGGATTTCCCTTGAAGGACTGAAGGTAAGAGGGAATAAGACAAACCGCATCGGGCTTCGGTTTTACATGGAGGATTCCAATGCAGTGCAGATTGAGATTACGGATAAGGGCTTTGGGGAGTTTTATCCTTCTTCGGGACAGGTGTGGAAGGAGTGCCTGCCGCTTGGGGAGATTTAAACAGCCGTTTCTGATCATTATTTGAGGTTATGGAAATGAATAATGTATGCTTATGTATAGGAAACTATGCAAAAAAACCATTTTATTTAAAATTTTCTGACATTTCGTTGTATTCTATGGAGGAATTATGTTATTATTTTATGGAAAGGGTGCACCTTCTTGACGATTCTATCGTATCAGCAGAGCTGGTGGACTGGATTCGCGGCGAGTGTGGGCTTACAGAGCTTGCAGATGAGCTGGAGGTGTATGTCAGAAAACATGTGTCAGCAGCAGCATTTGTCTCAACTATTTTCGAGAGAACGGGCATGTATGATGACAGCACTGTGAAGCAGGTGGACCGTATATTAAAAGAGCAGTCCAGCCTGACTACGGCAGAGAGGTATAAGAAGCGTGCAGAATATCTGTACCAGCAGGGAAGGTTTCGCCAGGCGCTTGCCATATACAGTGAGCTGGTGGATTACATACCGGAACGGGACAGCGCAGGCAGAGCGCTGCTGTATTATAATATGGGGTCAATCTACGCGATGGATTTTGCCTACAGGCAGGCAGCGGATTTTTACTATGAATCTTATCTGCTCTATCCTGATAAACAGACAAGATATGCATATATTCTTGCCAACAAAAAGGCGCTGACTGATTATGCTTATGGGGCTTTTCAAAGAGAGCATCCTGATTGGGAGGAGGATTTTCGAAAGGTTGAGGAGCTGTGTGCGCAGACCGATGCGAAGTGGCAGGCTTCAAGGGAAAGGCAGCTGATAACAGACCTGACAGCCTTAAAAGAACAGGGTAAGATGGATGAATATTATCAGCAGTCACAGGGACTTATCAGACAGCTCAAAAAAGACTATAAGCGCCAGACAATGAGCTAGTGAAGTATACAGTTAAGGGGAACAGTAACGCGGAAAGGGGTTCTAAAATGGGATTACTGGGTAAAATTAAGGGTATTTTTGGCAGACAGGCAGATGTGCCTGAAAATGTGTACCAGCCGGACTGGGAGGAAGAAAGCTTAAAGCGCGACAACGTTGACATGCATGACAAAAAGCAGCGCGAGCATTATGTCAAGGCATGCCTTGAGCAGCTTTCAGAGGCATCAAAAGAGCTGGATACTCTTGGAGGAGAGTATAATCTGGTTACATCATATCTGACAGATATGGAGGAGATTGAGGCACAGCCGGAGGAGATGAAGGAACAGCTGAAATCCTGTGCTTCTAAAATTCTGGAATTGGAAAATCATAAAGAAAAGCTTAACAAAAAGCGTTCTGCTATGAAGCCGGAGGACTATGCGCGCATGGAACGCATTGAGCAGTACATGCCTGACGGATATAAGAGACTGAAGGAAGCAGAAGACTATCAGATTCTTGTCAAGAAAGATTTAGGCAGGCTTGACGGTGAGCGGCATGCATATTATTTCAGGAAAAATGAGCTTCAGACAGCACAAAAGAATATGAAAGGAATCACCGCCATCTGCGTTGCCTCCATGCTTCTTCTGATAGTGCTGCTTGCTGTCATCGGTGCGGCATGGCAGCTTGATGTGACGATAGGATATGCGATTGCTGTTCTGATAGCAGCGGCTGCGCTTGCGTTTGTGTATGTAAAGTATCATGATTTCCAGAGGGAGCTTGCAAAGGTAGAGCGCAGCATCAATAAACTTGTGCTTCTTCAAAACACAGTTAAAATCCGCTATGTGAACAATACGAACTTATTGGAATATCTTTATGTGAAGTATGATGTAGACAGTTCAAATGAGTTAAAGAAGCTCTGGGACAAGTATCTGGAAGAAAATATCCAGCGTGAGAAGGAAAAGCAGATGCAGGAGGACATGGATTTCAATCAGGCGGCACTGGTAAAGCTTCTCCGCCGGTGCAACCTCGCCGATCCGAATGTGTGGATTCATCAGGCACAGGCGCTTGTGGACAACAAGGAAATGGTGGAAATCAGGCACGGACTGATTATCAGACGCCAAAAGCTCAGAAAACAGATGGAGTACAATGCAAAGGCAGCACAGGAGGCACAGGACGAGGTAAAGGATATTGTGGAAAAATATCCGGAATATGCGCAAAAAATATTAGATTTAGTGTCTGATTACGAAAAAGCACTTGCATAAAACAGAAAGACTCGGTATGATACAGTTGTGGTAATTTTGAAACGTATGTGATTGCGTCCAAAATGACCGCAGCTGTTTTGGTTTATGAATAAAACAGTATAATTACTTTTGTAGTAAAATGAAAATGTAATGAAAACAGGAGGAAGAAACAATGCAGGAATTTGCACCAATTAAAGAAGGGAAAGTACGCGAGGTATATGATAATGGAGACAGTCTTATTATCGTAGCAACAGACAGAATCTCTGCCTTTGATGTAATTTTAAAGAATAAGATTGCAAAAAAGGGCGCGATACTGACACAGATGTCTAAGTTTTGGTTCGATTTTACAAAGGACGTAATTCCTAATCATATGCTTTCCGTGGATGTTAAGGATATGCCGGAGTTCTTCCAGAATGATAGATTTGACGGTAACAGCATGATGTGCCGCAAGCTTGAGATGCTTCCGATTGAGTGCATTGTGCGCGGATATATTACAGGAAGCGGCTGGGCAAGCTACAAGGAAAACGGTACCGTATGCGGCATCAGGCTTCCTGAAGGCTTAAAGGAATCAGAGAAGCTTCCTGAGCCGATTTATACGCCAAGCACGAAGGCTGAGATTGGCTTGCATGATGAAAATATTTCTTTTGAGAGAAGCATCGAGGTGCTTGAAGCAAAATTCCCCGGAAAAGGCGAGGAGTATGCGGCAAAGATTAAGGATGCTACAATTGCTCTATACAAAAAGTGTGCAGAATATGCTCTCAGCAAGGGCATTATCATAGCAGATACAAAATTTGAGTTTGGTCTTGACGAGAACGGAAATGTAGTGCTCGGCGATGAGATGCTTACGCCGGACAGCTCACGCTTCTGGCCATTGGAGGGCTATGAGGCAGGTAAAGGACAGCCGTCCTTCGACAAGCAGTTTGTAAGAGACTGGTTAAAGGCAAATCCTGACAATGACGACCTTCTTCCGGATGAGGTTGTTGCGAAAACGGTTGATAAGTACAAGGAAGCATTTGCACTTCTGACAGGAAAGGATTTCGAATAGGAAGCGTACGGGAGCAGGGAGTATTTGGAAGGAAAGAATATGTATAATGAAAAAACAGACAGAGCGCTTGAGGAGACAGGTTTAAAAGAGGAGTGCGGCGTCTTCGGCATTTATGACTTTGACGGACAAGATGTCGCTTCCACGATTTATTATGGTCTGTTTGCACTGCAGCATAGAGGGCAGGAGAGCTGCGGTATTGCAGTAAGTGAGACAAACGGTCCGAAAGGAAAGGTAACCTCCTACAAGGGTATGGGGCTTGTCAATGAGGTATTTACACAGGATAACCTTGAGCCTATGAAGGGCGATATCGGTGTGGGGCATGTGCGCTATTCGACAGCAGGAGCTTCCACAAGGGAAAACGCACAGCCTCTTGTATTGAACTACATAAAGGGTACATTGGCGCTGGCACACAACGGCAACCTGATTAATGCAGCAGAGCTTCGGCATGACCTGGAATATACGGGCGCAATTTTCCAGACAACGATTGACTCGGAGGTTATCGCCTATCATATTGCAAGGGAACGGCTGAATACTGCAACGGTTGAGGAAGCTGTCAACAGGGCATGCCAGAAAATCAAAGGAGCGTATTCCCTCGTTGTCATGAGTCCGAGAAAGCTGATCGGCGCCCGGGACCCATATGGTTTTAAGCCGCTCTGCATCGGCAAAAGAGAAAACAGCTATATCATTACCTCGGAAACATGTGCACTGGATACAATCGGAGCGGAGTTTGTGAGAGACGTGCTTCCGGGAGAGACAGTTACCATTACGCCTGACGGAGGAATCGTTTCCGATTTGTCAAGAGCGCTTCCAAAACAGGAAGAGGCAAGATGTATCTTTGAATACATCTATTTTGCAAGGCCGGACAGCCATATTGACGGTGTAAGCGTGTATGCATCACGTATTCAGGCAGGAAAATTCCTTGCGACAGACTCCCCTGTGGAGGCAGACCTTGTAGTAGGCGTACCGGAATCAGGTAATGCGGCAGCGCTTGGCTATTCCCTGCAGTCCGGCATTCCTTATGGGACTGCCTTTGTGAAAAACGGCTATGTAGGAAGAACCTTTATCAAGCCCAAGCAGAGCAGCCGTGAGTCAAGTGTAAAGGTAAAGCTTAACGTGCTGAAAGAGGCAGTAAACGGAAAACGCATTATTATGATTGACGATTCCATTGTGCGCGGAACAACTTCTGACAGAATTGTGCGGATGCTCCGCGAAGCAGGGGCGCGTGAGGTCCATGTGCGCATTAGCTCGCCGCCGTTTTTATGGCCCTGCTATTTTGGCACGGATGTGCCTGCAAGAGACCAGTTGATTGCCTACAACAAGACAATTGATGAGATTAGGGATATCATCGGTGCGGATTCTCTTGGTTATTTGAACATAGACAGACTTCAGGAGATGGTTAACGGTCTGAATATCTGTAAGGGCTGCTTTAACGGAAATTATCCGATGGAACCGCCCAAGGAGGATATCAGGGGCGATTTCGAGAAATAAGACAGTAAGAAAATTGTAACAGAGAGTTAAAAGGAGAAAGAAACATGGGTACAGACAGATATACAAGCCCCCTTTCTGAGCGGTATGCCAGCAAGGAGATGCAGTACATCTTTTCACAGGATATGAAATTTAAGACATGGAGAAAGCTTTGGATTGCTCTGGCAGAGACGGAGATGGAGCTTGGACTGAGCGAGAACGGCAAGCCTGTTATCTCACAGGAGCAGATTGACGAGCTAAAGGCTCATGCAGAGGACATTAATTATGATGTTGCCAGAGAACGCGAGAAACTTGTCCGCCATGATGTTATGAGCCATGTGTACGCATATGGACAGCAGTGCCCGAAAGCAGCAGGTATTATTCATTTAGGAGCAACCTCCTGCTATGTCGGTGACAATACCGATATCATTGTGATGAACGAAGCCTTAAAGCTTGTACATAAAAAGCTTGTCAACGTGATTGATGAGCTTGCAAGGTTTGCAGACAAATACAAGAACCTTCCGACACTTGCCTTTACACATTTTCAGCCCGCCCAGCCTACAACAGTAGGAAAGCGTGCTACGCTCTGGATGCAGGAATTTCTCATGGATTTAGAGGATTTGGAGTATGTCATGGGAAGCCTGAAATTATTAGGTTCTAAAGGTACAACCGGTACGCAGGCAAGCTTTTTGGAGCTGTTTAACGGCGACCAGGAAACCATTGATAAGATTGACCCCATGATTGCGGCAAAGATGGGTTTTAAAGAGTGTTATGCAGTATCCGGACAGACCTACTCAAGAAAGGTAGACACCAGAGTGGCGAACATTCTTGCAGGCATTGCGGCAAGTGCACATAAGATGTCAAATGATATCAGACTTCTGCAGCATTTAAAAGAGGTAGAGGAGCCCTTTGAAAAAAATCAAATCGGTTCATCTGCAATGGCATACAAGAGAAACCCGATGCGCTCAGAGCGTATTGCTTCCTTATCCCGTTATGTCATGATTGATGCGCTCAATCCGGCTATCACTTCAGCAACACAATGGTTTGAGAGAACGCTTGATGATTCTGCAAACAAGAGACTTTCTATACCTGAAGGCTTTCTTGCGATTGATGGTATTCTTGATTTATGCCTCAATGTCGTTGACGGACTTGTGGTATATGATAAGGTAATCACGAAGCATATGCTGGCAGAGCTTCCATTTATGGCAACAGAAAATATTATGATGGATGCAGTGAAAAACGGCGGCAACCGCCAGGAGCTTCATGAGAAGATTCGAACACTCTCGATGGAAGCAGGTAAAAACGTCAAGGTTGAGGGTAAGGACAATAATCTCTTAGAGCTGATTGCTGCAGAGCCGGAGTTTAATCTTACGCTTGAGCAGCTTCAGGCAGCGATGGAGCCTTCAAAATATGTAGGGCGTTCCCCGATACAGGTAGATAACTTCCTGAATAAGGTAGTAAAGCCTGTGCTGGAGGCAAACAAGTCAGAGCTTGGCATGAAAGCTGAGATTAACGTATAATAAATGTAACGATTCAGTGCCCTCATAGTTACGGGCATCAAGCCATGCAAAACCACTTCGCGGCGTGATGTATGACCAATCAGCAACACAAGTCAACAAACATTCAGCTCTCGCCGAAGGCTGAACTGTTACACTGAACTGGAATAAATATACTTTACTTATTTACAAAAAAGATGTATGATAAATAGCGGTGTGTAAAGTGAACGATGCTTTATGCGGGACAGATACAATAAGTTAAATTATAAAGAACCGGAGGTATGTCAATGGTAAAGGCAGTAGTAGGAGCTAACTGGGGTGATGAGGGAAAAGGTAAAATTACTGATATGCTCGCACGTGAGGCAGATATTGTTATCCGCTTTCAGGGCGGCGCAAATGCAGGACACACGATTGTAAACAATTATGGTAAGTTCGCACTTCATACCCTTCCTTCAGGAGTATTTTATGATCATACAACCAGCATTATCGGGAATGGCGTGGCATTAAATATCCCTATTTTGATGAATGAGATTAAGTCCATAACAGACAGGAATGTGCCGATGCCCAGGATTTTGGTATCAGACAGGGCACAGATTGTAATGCCTTACCATGTGCTGTTTGACCAGTATGAGGAGGAGCGGCTTGGAGGAAAGTCCTTTGGCTCTACAAAGTCAGGCATTGCACCCTTCTATTCAGATAAATATGCAAAGATTGGCTTTCAGGTAAGCGAACTCTTTGATGAGGAGCTGTTGAAAGAGAAGGTAGAAAGAGTAGTAGAACAGAAAAATGTTTTGCTGGAGCACTTATATCATAAGCCTGCCATTGTTCCTTCCGGGCTTCTTGAAACATTGCATGAGTACAGGGATATGATTGCACCGTTTGTATGTGATGTTTCGTTATATCTTGACGAAGCAATCAAGTCCGGCAAAAATATCCTTCTGGAGGGACAGCTTGGTACACTAAAAGACCCTGACCATGGCATTTATCCAATGGTTACTTCCTCATCGACACTTGCAGCATACGGTGCAATCGGTGCAGGTCTTCCGCCATATGAAATCAAGGAGATTTATACTGTGTGCAAAGCCTACTCGTCAGCAGTAGGAGCAGGCGCGTTTGTATCGGAAATTTTCGGAGATGAGGCAGATGAGCTTAGACGCCGCGGCGGAGACGGTGGAGAATATGGAGCGACGACAGGACGTCCAAGACGTATGGGGTGGTTTGACTGTGTGGCTTCCAAGTATGGATGCCGCCTGCAGGGTACTACCGATGTATGCTTCACCGTGTTGGATGTACTTGGTTATCTTGATGAGATACCGGTATGTACAGGCTATGAGATTGATGGAGAGGTTACGACACAGTTTCCTGTCACATCAAAGCTTGAGAAGGCTAAGCCTGTACTTACAGTACTTCCGGGCTGGAAGACAGATATCAGAGGCATCAAAAATTATGATGACCTTCCCGAAAACTGCCGCAGGTATGTAGAATTTGTAGAGCAGCAGATTGGATATCCGATTACACTTGTAAGCAATGGACCGGCAAGAGACGATATTATTTACAGAAAAAGCCCGTTAAAAAAATAAGAGGACAGAAACAGAAGCCAGATGCGGTGGCAGCGCGCATCTGGCTTCTGTAATTTACCGCTGAATTTTATGGATAGTTTTGTTGCTATTTTCAGATAATTATGTTATAGTGGTCAAGTAATTATACCTTGATTTGTGCATAGGGACGATTAAGGTTATGAATTCAAAGGAGGAGAAAACGATATGAAAAAGAAAGCATTATCACTTGTTCTGGCTTCTGTTATGACAGTATCTTTAGCAGCCTGCGGCGGCAGCTCAGATACTCCTGCGGCAGATAACGCTGCAGACACGCCGGCAGAGGCAGAGACATCATCTGCTGATACAGCAGCAGATACAACAGAGGAGACTCCGGCTGCAGAGGGGAAAATTGCACTTGTTACTGACGTAGGAACAATTGATGACGAGTCCTTCAACCAGGCAACATGGGAAGGCGTTGTGGCATACGGAGATGCAAACGGTATTGAATACACTTACTATCAGCCGACCGAGGACAGCACAGAGGAAAGAATTAATCAGATTGATCTTGCAGTAAGCGAAGGAGCTACAGTTGTAGTATTGCCAGGTTACTTATTCGGCGAGACGCTTTCAGAGGTTCAGACAACATATCCCGATGTAAACTTTATCGCTGTTGACGTTTCAGAAGGAGACATGACGGCACCGATAGAGTCAAATGCATATGCTTGTACCTTCAGTGAGGAACAGGCAGGCTATCTTGCAGGCTATGCAGCAGTTAAGGACGGCTATACAAAGCTTGGATTCCTTGGCGGCATGGCAGTTCCGGCAGTTATCAGATACGGCTACGGATATGTACAGGGCATAAACGATGCGGCTCAGGAGCTGGGCGTAGAGGTAGAAGTGAAGTATACCTATGGCGGACAGTTCTTCGGGGATGCCAACATTACAGCAAAGATGGAAAGCTGGTATTCAGAGGGAACAGAGATTGTATTTGCCTGCGGCGGCGGTATCTATACCTCAGCGCTTGAGGCAGCATTGAATTATGACGGCATGATTATCGGTGTAGACGTTGACCAGCATTCCGTAGGTGAAGGCAATGCGTACAATCCGGTACTTACATCAGCTATGAAGGGGCTTACAGCTACAGTTATGGACAAGCTTGACACCTGCTTCAAGGGGAACTGGGCTTCCATCGGCGGACAGATTCAGAATCTTGGTCTTGCAGACGGCGATTATATCGGACTTCCTACAGCAGATGAGTCATGGGGCTTTAAGACCTTTACAAAGGAGGAGTACCAGACACTTCTTGACGGCATTAAGGACGGCACAATCGCAATTTCAAATGATACAGAGAATCAGCCGGAGGTTGGCGAAGGCGTCACAGTATCTTACATTGACTAATTGACGAATTATGAAAAAAATATTAAAATAGTGATAAAGGGAAGGGGAAGTAAGAATCCCTTCCCTTTTTTACATCTGTGGACCCATGCAGAGAAAATACGCCGTTAAAACAGCGCACAGGTTACACAGCGGGTAGAGAGAAGCACGTTCCTCCGTCCGATTAAGGCAGCAGAAAGAGATTAGATGTGAAGCGGCATGCAGCCTGCCGTGCAGGATATCAGCTTATTATGAGAAAGGTATGATTTCGAATGGAAAATAATGACTACATTATTGAGATGTTGAACATCACAAAGGAGTTTCCTGGTATCAAGGCGAATGATAATGTTACCTTACAGCTAAGAAAGGGTGAGATACACGCATTATTAGGAGAAAACGGTGCAGGAAAGTCTACGCTTATGAGTATCCTTTTTGGTTTATATCAGCCCACCAGCGGCGTAATCAAGAAAAACGGAAAAGAAGTCAAAATCAATAACCCCAATGATGCCAATGACCTGAATATAGGAATGGTGCATCAGCATTTTAAGCTGGTGGAATGCTTTTCCGTATTAGACAATATTATCCTTGGCATTGAGCCTGCAAAGGGTCTGTTTTTGAGCAAAAAAGGGGCAAGGGAAAAGGTAGCGGCCCTGAGTGATAAGTATGGCTTAAAGGTAGACCCGGATGCACTGGTTTCAGATATCACAGTAGGCATGCAGCAGCGTACGGAAATATTAAAGATGCTGTACCGCGACAACGAGATTCTTATTTTTGATGAGCCGACAGCAGTGCTTACTCCTCAGGAAATTGAGGAGCTTATGAAAATTATGAAAAATCTTGCGCGCGAAGGAAAGTCCATATTATTTATTACACATAAACTGAATGAGATTATGGAAGTATCGGACCGCTGCACAATTCTCAGAAAAGGCAAATATATCGGAACAGTAAATATTAAGGATACGACCAAAGAGGAACTGTCAAAGATGATGGTAGGACGTGACGTTAATTTCAAGGTAGATAAGAAGCCTGCCAAGCCGGGTGAGACTGTGCTCAAGATTGAAAATATGACAGTTCCAAGTAAAATGCACAAGAATAATGCCGTGAAAAACGTCTCCTTTAACGTCAGACGTGGGGAGATCGTCTGTATTGCAGGCATTGATGGGAACGGACAGACAGAATTTGTACATGCATTGACTGGTCTTGAGAAAATGACAGAGGGAAAAATCATATTCGATGGAAAGGATATTACGGATGCAAGTATACGCGAACGTTCGAAAAGCGGCATGAGCCATATCCCGGAGGACAGACATAAGCATGGACTCGTGCTTGACTATACACTCGAACAGAATATGGTGCTTCAGCGCTACTGGGATGACGAATTTCAAAAGAATGGTTTCATCAAACAGAGTGCAGTCAGAAAGTATTCACAGAGATTGATTGAGCAGTATGATGTCAGAAGCGGACAAGGCCCCATAACAATCGCCCGGAGTATGTCGGGAGGAAATCAGCAGAAAGCAATTATAGCCCGTGAGATTGACAAAAATCCTGACCTTCTTGTGGCAGTCCAGCCAACACGCGGACTTGATGTCGGAGCGATTGAGTATATTCACAGTCAGCTTGTGGCACAGAGAGACAAGGGAAAAGCAGTGCTTTTAGTGTCTCTTGAGCTGGACGAGGTTATGAACGTTTCAGACCGTATTCTTGTTATGTATGAAGGCGAGATTGTAGGGCAGCTTGATCCGGACAAGACGACCGTTGAGGAGCTTGGATTATATATGGCAGGCGCGAAGAGAGAAAAAGTTCCTGCACAAGTGAACTAAGAAAGCGAGGTGGAAAAGTGGATAATTCAACAAAGAAAAACAAAAAAATAGATATTTCATCAGGAATTCTTTCCGTACTGGCATCGCTGATATGCATTATCATAGGGCTTTTGGTCGGACTGGTGATTCTCTACTGCATTAACAGTGAAAATGCCCTTGACGGCTTCAGCAGAATCCTAAAAGGCGGTTTTTACCTCAAGCCGAAGGGAATCGGTACAGTGCTTGCACAGACTGCACCGCTGATTATGACAGGACTTTCCGTGGCATTTGCTTTTAAGACAGGATTATTTAATATCGGTGCGGCAGGACAGTATACGCTTGGCGCGCTTGGCGCACTATATTTTGCACTTGTTTTAAAAATGCCATGGTTTGTGTGCCTTTTGGCAGCGATGCTTTTTGGAGCTTTGTGGGGAGCTATACCGGGTATCTTTAAAGCATACTTCAATGTAAACGAGGTTATCACAGCAATCATGTTCAACTGGATCGGACTGTATGCTGTCAATGAGATTATCTATAAGGGTGTTATCGGTGATATGTATGATATGAAAACAACCAAGACATATACACTCAGAAGCACTTCGCCATCTTCTATGATTCCTGATATGGGGTTGAATAATTTGTTTAAGACAAAGTCAACAACCATAGCCATCTTTATCGCGATTATTATCGCGATTGTGGTATATATTGTCATCAATAAGACAACCTTTGGTTATGAGCTGAAGGCATGCGGACACAATAAGGAAGCAGCCCGTTATGCCGGAATCAACGATAAGAAAAATATCGTGCTTTCCATGACGATTGCAGGAGCTCTTTCCGGTATCGGCGCAGGACTGTATTATCTGTCCGGTGTTGCAGAATGGAATCCGCAGGTAAGCACGGCGCTCCCGGCAATGGGCTTTAACGGTATTCCGGTAGCGCTTTTGGCGCTCAGCAATCCAATCGGCGTTATCTTTGCAGCGCTTTTTGTATCACATATTACGGTCGGCGGCGGTTATCTTCCGACAAAATATTTCCAGCCCGAAATTGCCGATGTCATTATCGCAGTCATTATTTATCTATGTGCATTTGTAATGCTCTTTAAAGGAATGGTTCTGGAAGCGATAGCTAATAAAAAGAAGAAAAAAGATGCACAAACACAGACTTCTGATATGGGAAAGGGGGCGGCTGAATAATGCTTTTACTTTTGAAATATACATTACTTTATGCAGTAGTATTAATGCTGGTAGCCCTCGGAGGCATGTTTTCGGAACGAAGCGGTGTCATCAACATTGCACTGGAAGGTATCATGGCAATCGGAGGACTGGCAGGTATTCTTGTTTTAGTTCTCTGCGGAGACACACTCTCGCCGGCGGCGCTTGTGATTTTATCCATTTTTGCCAGTGCAGCAGCAGGCATGCTCTATTCCCTTCTGCTTGGTTTTTCTGCAATCACGCTAAAGGCAGACCAGACCATCGGCGGTACGGCGCTTAATATGCTCGCTACGGCAGCAGCAGTCGTGATTGTAAAAGCATTTAATAACTCGGCAAGCGGCGGAAACGGTTCGGCATCGTCGAAGCTGACCTATTCCAACACTCCCTTCATCTTTACGGCAGGACCGCTTACCTACAATATCTTTTTAATCATAGGTATTGTACTTTTGATTGCAGCATATGTATTTTTATACAAGACAAAGTACGGTTTGAGGCTCCGTGCCTGCGGCGAGCATCCACAGGCAGCCGATTCCGTGGGTATCAATGTATACAAGTGGCGCTATACAGGCGTTATGATATCAGGATTTTTGGGAGGAATCGGCGGATTGGCATACATTGTGCCTTCTGTCTCCACGTGGAACTTTGAGGTGGGCGTGACAGGCTTTGGCTTCCTGGCTCTTGCCGTTATGATTTTCGGACAGTGGAAGCCATTCCGTATTGCAGGAGCAGCAGTATTTTTTGCGGTATTTAAGTCACTGGCAAACATTGCAGACGCAACTTTTCTTTCCAATCTTCACTTGTCAAAAAATATATACGACATGATGCCATTTATCGCTTCTATGGTAATTCTTGCTTTTACCTCCAAGAATTCACAGGCTCCGAAGGCAGAAGGCATTCCGTATGATAAAGGGGCAAGATAGCAGCAGGACATAATGAGCGTTAGCGAGTGGGAACAGACTTCGTCTGCTCATCACGAGCGGCGAATGGCGATCATGAACGAAGTTCATGATATGATATCGAGATGAAAACAGAACAGGCATCAGGATTTAGATATAATAAATTCTGATGCCTGTTTTTTATTTCAAAATTATTTTCTGCCCTTGATTCCAAGTACAAAATAACGCAGAATTGGAATTCTTTTCATTCCCTCATACACTGCAAAAGTCATAACAAATTCAACTAATAAGGCAATCACATAATTCAATACTGCCGGAAAATTAAAATAATAATGCAGGATATAGCAGGTGACAATTAGAACAGGGTAATGCAGAATATATATCCCGAAGCTTGATTTTGTCATATAACAGGTAAAAGCCGTTTCGTAGTTAAAATATTTTTTAAAACACCCGATGGCTGCAAGAATGACAATCCAGAGATACAGGTTTGTGATAATGCTTTGCAGACATTCCGGCGACGTGTAATTGCTGCCCCAATAATAAAACGTGTAGAAAACAGCGCCGATGATTGCGAGACACAGCATTGGAAGCGCTATCTTCTCTATGCCTGACTGTACGTTTTCATGGGAGAACATGTAATATCCAATCAGAAACGATGTCAGATAAATCCCGAAACGGTACATTGTCAAAACAGGCATATTCAATATTTGGGCGGAAGCGAAAATCAGCACAAAAAGCAATAAAATGACAGGCAGATTTGCCCTTCCGCAGAAGGTCCACAGTTTATCTGACGGGTCCGCTCTTCTGAGTAAAATAAGAATGCAGGAAAAAAGGAACAGCATTTGAATGAACCATAACGGACCAATGCCGCTTATGACAGAGACAGGATATACCAAAGCTGTCGGTATGTACACAAGCCCTCCGCCCATTTTAATATTTAGATAGCCTGTAATCCAATGAATAACAAACAAACCCAGGGTTGAGGGGATCAGAAGCTTGACAGCCCGTTCTTTGAGAAACTGTCTCCCTGTACGCATCTGCAGCGAGTACCTTGCGCTCATGCCTGCAACGACAAAAAGAAGCGCCATAAACCATGGATATACAAGATAAGCTGCCGCATCAAAGACTGAAACATTAGCAGCATCAGGAATCCCTCCGGGAACACCGGCACCATTGAACATATAGCAGACATGGTATACCAGCACCAGCAGGACAGTCGTCCATCTGATATTGTCAAGGTAAAATTTTCTCATGCTATTCCTCCTCTTCATTATCTGATTCTGATTCAAAGATTGCAGAAGCAAACTGGGCAAATGCGCTCTTTGGCGGGATTGCCAGCCCTTTGTTCACATCTCCCAGAATAATCAGGGTATCACCCGGATTGATTCCGAAAACTTCACGAGCCTGTTTGGGTATTACGATTTGCCCTTTTTCTCCGACAGTAACAGTCCAGGCATATTTTCCTTTTGGTCCTTTCATACAACAGTTTCCTTTCCTGATATTTTCCAATCATGACTCTTAGGATGAAAAGTGTGATTTGTATAACAAATTATACTTTTCATAATACTTGAAGTCAATAGGCGTCAAATAAAAACTCCTTTGTTTTATGGCTTTATGATAAGGCATAAAACAAAGGAGTTATGTGGTTACAGATTGCCGGGGTCTTCATCAGAGTGTTCTTCCTGTTCAGGGAAAAGCTCGGCAATCGTATGCTTGTTCTGCATACGGCCGATACAAAACAGCATAATCCATGCCAGCAACGGCACGGCAATCATGCAAAGCAAAAGCGCCATGAAGCGGTTTCCGGATTCGCCGGAATCAGCTGTAAAAGCGGAAATGACAAATGCGATAATCAATACGGCGATTGCAGCCAGAGCGATGACCGCAGCCGCCTGTTTTGGATTTTTCTTCATAATCAGATACCGGACCTTTCTAAAATATTTAATAAGCCAGATTATAGTAGAAAATGAAATAAAAATCAAGAGACATTCCCTTTGACTTTCCATGCAGTTTAGTATATACTGATACTGTCTGCATGATAGCGGATGCAGATATGATATGCTGTGAATGACAACCATATCGGGGAAACAGTATGAAATATTCAGCGGCAGCAAATATCAGCGAAGCACATGAATGTGTGATAAAGATGAAAGGATGTAAATATCATGGCAGAAAAAAAGACATTATTAGATCAGTGGAGAGGCATGGCCTATAATGAGCAGACAGACAAGAACACACTGCAGAAGCTTTGGATTGACTACTTCCAGAAGGAAAAGGAAATTTACCAGCAGCTTTTAGTGAACCCTGATGAGGAAGTGAAGGGAACAGTGAAAGAGCTTGCAGAAAAATATAATGTAGATATCATGACAATGACAGGCTTTCTTGACGGCATCAATGACAGCTTAAAGACAGCAAATCCGATTGAGGAGATGGACGAGGACACGGTTGTAAGCCTTGGATTTGACAAGGAGCTGCTCTACAAGAATATGGTGGCAGCAGAAGCAGACTGGCTGTATAATCTTGAGGAGTGGAATGCAATCTTTGATGAGGACAAGAAGAAAGCGTTGTATAAAGAGCAGAAGTCCTCAACAACAATTGTTAAGGACACTAAGATTTATCCCAATGATCCATGTCCGTGCGGAAGCGGCAAGAAATACAAAAAGTGCTGCGGAAAAAATTAATTCCTGAAATTAACTCTTTACAACATCAATTTTTAGGAATATTATAAGATATATCATTATTCATGATGTTAATACGATGACGAGAAGAGTAGGATATTGCAATGTATCAGAGAGGACTGCATGGTTGAACATTCATTCATCTGCCAATGCTGTGAGCAGTCTTACAGGAGATATCTGAAAACTAACTCTGAGTGACCCCAATCCGGTCCGGTGATTCCGTTATAATCACGAGTGGTCTGCATAAGACGTGGAAGCGCAGCAGGCAAGCAGGGTGGAACCGCGTTGATACGTCCCATGCATTACATGACTTGTAGTGCATGGGATTTTTTTGTTCTATAGGAAATACCGTGTTACTGCAAAGCGTGAAAGTGATGATTCGTATAGAGCAAAAAGCCCTGCCGGGCAGAATGCGCAGACCGACGTTTTTCTCTTGATTGTACACTCATTTTAAAATTTATGGTAGAAGGAGATGTGTAAATGGAAGAAATCAAGACAAAATATGAAGCATATCTGTTACCGCTGCTATGCTTTGTGACAGGAGTCTTAATCGGCTTTCTGCTGTCACCTGTTAAAAGCGGAAAAATCACAGTGTTAAGCAACAATACCATCGGCTCTTATAACGGAAGCGGAAATAGTGCTGCCGATATGCTGGTGGGCGGACAGAAAACGGCAAATGGATGAAGACACACAATAAAGGTTATCAATAAAGGAGAGAAGTTAAAATGAAAGTTACATTAAAGGATGGCTCCGTAAAGGAGTATGGCGAGGCAAAATCAATTCTTGATATTGCATATGATATCAGTGAAGGACTTGGACGTGCAGCCTGTGCCGGGGAAGTAAACGGTAAGCTGGAGGATTTGAGAACAATCATTCAAGAAGACTGTGAGCTGAATATTATCACAGCAACAGACCCTAAAGCGCTTTATGTGATTCGGCATACGGCGTCACATGTGCTTGCAGAGGCCGTAAAGCGGCTTTTCCCCAATGCGAAAGTGACTATAGGACCAGCAATTGAAGATGGCTTTTACTATGATTTTGATTCAGAGCCGTTTTCAAGAGAGGACTTGGACAAGATTGAAGCTGAGATGAAGAAAATCATCAAGGAAGGTCATGAAATCACACGTTTTACACTGCCAAGAGCAGATGCAGTCAAGTTCATGGAGGAGAAAGGCGAACCATACAAGGTAGAATTGATTCAGGATTTGCCCGAGGATGCAGAGATTAGCTTTTATGACCAGGGCGGTTTTGTTGACTTGTGTGCAGGTCCTCATCTTATGAGCACAAAGGGCGTGAAGGCGTTTAAGCTTACATCTTCCTCAATGGCATACTGGAGAGGAGATTCCAATAAGGCACGCCTGCAGCGTATTTATGGAACAGCCTACAACAAAAAGGAAGAACTTGCAGCGCATTTAGAGCGCATGGAGGATGCGAAACGCCGCGACCACAACAAACTGGGACGTGAGATGGAGCTGTTTACGACAGTCGATGTAATCGGACAGGGACTTCCTTTGTTTACGCCGAAGGGAACGAAAATGATTATGAAGCTCCAAAGATGGATAGAGGATTTGGAGGACAATGAGTGGGGCTATGTCAGAACCAGAACACCACTGATGGCAAAGTCTGATTTGTACAAGATTTCAGGCCATTGGGATCATTATAAAGACGGCATGTTTATACTTGGTGATGAAGAAACGGATAAGGAAGTGTTTGCGTTAAGGCCGATGACATGTCCGTTCCAGTATTACGTTTACAAAAATACACAGAAATCATACCGCGACCTTCCTTACCGAATGAGTGAGACTTCAACGATTTTTCGGGCTGAGGACTCAGGAGAGATGCATGGACTGACACGTGTACGCCAGTTTACAATCACAGAAGGACATCTGGTAATCCGTCCGGATCAGGCTGAGGAAGAGCTAAAAGGCTGTCTTGACCTTGCATACTATGTACTTAAGACCCTTGGACTTGAAAATGATGTTACTTACAGACTTTCCAAGTGGGATCCTGCAAACAAGACAAAGTATCTGGGAGATGACAATTACTGGAACAGCACACAAGATGCACTCCGCGAGGTATTAAGGGAAAAGAACGTTTCCTTTGTGGAAGCGGAAGGCGAGGCTGCTTTCTACGGACCTAAGATTGACATTCAGGCGAAAAATGTGTACGGTAAAGAAGATACCATGGTTACGATTCAGCTGGATTGTGCGATAGCTGAAAACTTCGATATGTACTATATCGACCAGAATGGTGACAAAGTCCGCCCTTATATCATTCACAGAACCTCAATGGGCTGCTATGAGCGTACACTTGCATGGTTGATTGAAAAATATGCAGGCAAATTCCCGACATGGCTTTGCCCGGAACAGGTGCGTGTGCTCCCGATTTCTGATAAATATGAGGAGTATGCACAGGAGGTCTGCAAGGAGCTTAAGAAGGCTGGCGTTGATGCTACAGTCGACAGCCGTTCGGAAAAAATCGGCTTTAAGATTCGTGAAGCGAGACTCGACAAACTGCCGTATATGCTTGTGGTAGGTCAGCAGGAGGAAGCAGATCATACAGTTTCTGTCAGAAGCCGTTTTGCAGGTGATGAGGGTGTTAAGTCACTGGATAGCTTTATTGCAGATATCACGGAAGAAATTAAAAATAAAACAATCCGTGAGGAAGTCCAGGCACAATAGGCTGCCGCTGATAAAAATTTGTGAAAATTTAATTGGCAGGTATAAAAACAAAAACATGTGAAAAAGGAATAGCACCGGTCAAGGATAGGCATACTAACCATAAGTTCATGATTTGAACTGAATTTGTGTTGATTATAAGGAGGTAAGTATGACTGATTTAACCTGTGGCGTAGCAAGCTGTACCTACAACAAAGAACATTACTGCTGTAAGGGCGACATCATGGTAGGCGGAAAGCATGCCTGTGCCTGTGATGACACCTGCTGTGAAAGCTTCCATAAGAGAAGCGGAGACAGCTTTACCAGTGCAGTTTCCCATCCAAGCCAGACAATCAGTATTGACTGCGAAGCAGTAAAGTGCATTCACAATGTAGATTACCGCTGTAAGGCAGAGCATGTTGATATCAAGGGCGGCGATGCAGGTACAAGCCGTGAAACGCTTTGTGCTACATTCAAAGAAAAATAATGCTTTTTCAGATAGCGGACGCAGACCAGATGGTCTGCGTTTTTGCGTCCTTTATTGCCATGGATAAAGAAAGCCCTGCCTTCTTTGAGGTATCCGGCCAGCATGCGGTTAATATGGCGTTTAGAGCATCCAAGGATGAGGGCGGCCCTGTCCTTATTACCATCCGGGTGCTCTGCCAGAGATTTAATCACTTCGTATTTTTTCTGTTCATTCATTGTAAGTATTACCTTTCTGATGATGATTTCCTCCAATCTGAATATAGATAGAGGATATTTTACCACATCTGGGACATTTTCATATGTGGTATACTGAGACATTATCATAAATGGCTTATAGTTTAAAAAGATAACGCAAAAAGTTCTTGACAGAAAAAAAACAGTGTGTTAAAGTATCATTGTTTGAAGCAATTCAGGCATGTTCAGGAAAGCAGAGTATCCACTCTCACCCTGCGGCAATTGCGCTTGCAGGCGTTAATAGTTTTTTAACGAGTCCGTTCACTGTTGCTGTGAGAGGATTGCGAGTTATGAAATGAAGTGGATAATTTTGCGGTTATCCATTTTTTTATGCACACGAGTCTGCAGGGAAATCGGCAGCAAAGATGCACGGATTCGATGCGGCAAGTATGTATTTTATATTTTCTTATGATTCAATTTATGGAGGTGTAAGGTTATTAGCGATTTAATGATTAACGAACAAATTAGAGACAGAGAGGTACGTGTAATTGGCGAGAACGGAGAACAGCTTGGAATTATGTCTTCAAGAGATGCCATGAAGCTCGCAGAGGAGGCAGGTGTTGATCTTGTTAAGATAGCTCCGACAGCAAAACCGCCTGTGTGCAAAATTGTCGATTATGGTAAGTTCAAATATGAACAGACAAGAAAAGAGAAGGAAGCAAAGAAAAAGCAGAAGGTAATTGACGTAAAAGAGATTCGTTTATCTCCCAATATTGACACTAATGACTTGAACACTAAGATAAATGCTGCCCGCAAATTCCTTGCAAAAGGCGACAAGGTAAAGGTGACATTGCGTTTTAGAGGCAGGGAAATGGCTCATATGCAAAGCAGTAAACATATTCTTGTGGATTTTGGCGAGAGTTTAAGTGATGTAGCAGTCGTTGAGAAGGAGCCAAAGGTTGAGGGCAGAAGCATGACAATGTTTTTAGCTGAAAAACGATAAGCGTTCATGTGAACAGCTTAGGTCAGTTAAAAGATAGAAGCAGTGCAGTTATAAGTGATTCAAATGACTGCAAAGTATTATTATGAAGTTTAGGAGGAATTAGTTATGCCAAAAATGAAAACCAGCAGAGCGGCTGCAAAGCGCTTTAAAGTAACAGGGTCAGGTAAGTTAAAGAGAGCAAAAGCTTATAAGAGCCATATCTTAACAAAGAAAACAACAAAGAGAAAGAGAAATCTTAGAAAGGCTGCTATCACGGATGCAACCAATGTTAAGAATATGAAGAAGATTTTACCGTATTTATAAGAGCTTATAAAATGGTAAACGATGATTTGTTAGGAGGATTTATAAAATGGCAAGAATTAAAGGCGGTTTAAACGCAAAGAAAAAACATAATAGAACATTAAAGCTTGCAAAAGGCTACAGAGGAGCAAGATCAAAACAGTATAGAGTGGCAAAGCAGTCTGTTATGAGGGCATTGGCTTCTTCTTATGTAGGAAGAAAAGAGAGAAAGCGTCAGTTCAGACAGCTTTGGATTGCACGTATTAATGCAGCAGCCAGAATGAATGGTTTATCATACAGCAAAATGATGCATGGGTTAAAGGTTGCAGGCGTTGACATTAACAGAAAGATGCTCGCTGAGATGGCAGTGAATGATGCAGAAGGTTTCAAGACACTGGCAGAGCTTGCCAAGAAAAGCATCGCATAACAGAAAACAAATATAGTATCAAAATGTTACGAAGAGGTTACTGCTGTGAAAGCATTTTACGGCAATAACTTCTTTTTATGTGCAGACTCATGGATAAGAAATATGCCGTTAAAGCGGCACATTCCCCTATTGATTGCGGAGGAGAAATAAAATATGGAACTTGTGAAGGGAAGACCGGCTGATGAGAGCGGCAGGCTGAAGAAAGAGATAGAAACCTATAACCTGCTTGACTCATTGGAGATAGAGTATGAGCGTGTAGATCATGAGGCGCTGAATACGATGGAAGCATGTGAGGAGGTGGACAGGATGCTGCGGGCTGTCATCTGTAAAAATCTTTTTCTGTGTAACAGGCAAAAGACGAAATTTTATCTGTTGCTGATGCCGGGAGATAAAACATTTAAGACAAAAGAGCTGTCATCACAGATAAACAGTGCCAGATTATCGTTTGCCTCGCCGGAAGATATGGGGAAGCTGCTAAACCTTACACCTGGGTCTGTTACCATTATGGGGCTGATGTATGATAAGGAAAATAAGGTGCAGCTTCTTGTAGATGAAGATGTATTGAAAAGTGAGTATTTCGGATGCCACCCATGCATCAATACTTCCAGCATAAAGTTAAAAACGAAAGATGTGTTTGAGAAATTTATTAATGAAGTTCATCATGAGATGATCAGCGTACATTTGACAGGAGAGGCATAGCATTCATTATTCCTGCGTCCGGATTGCATAAGCTGTCTGTATAGATATACTGCATTTTTGATTCGCTCAACGATATACCGCCCTTCGTTCCGACTAAAATAACCCATAAGGCTGAACTGCTACAAGATTTGTAAAAAAATGAAAAATATTGTTGACAACAGTGAGATGTAGTGCTAAGATAGTAAACGTCGCTGAGGTGAATGAAAAATTTATCAGAGGACATATACATTTTAGAAAATTGAAAAACAAAAAAATAGAATTTCTAAAAAAAGAGCTTGACAGAATGCGACAGATTATGATAACCTATTAAAGCTGTCGCAAACAAAACAAGCGGACAGAAACAGAACCTTGACAAATAAACAGTAATGCAACCCTGAAAATTCTAACGAGAGTTCTTCTTATAAAAGAAGGGCAAAAGAATTGTTCAGAGAACAAAAACCTTTAAAAGTAAACAATGCGATGAAAATCGCATACGGATGATTAGCCAGTTTAACTGGTGCAAGAATCAGACACTTAAACATGAGAGTTTGATCCTGGCTCAGGATGAAC